>JBMCFH010000097.1:0-13093 GCA_048620455.1 Chloroflexota bacterium
TGCCTGTTACTGTTGGTAATGGGCGGCCCATTTGCGTGTAGGCGGCCCACCTGCGTGTGGGCGGCCCACCTGCGGTGGGCAGGGATGTCCTCTGGTGAAAGGCCGTCAGCCTGTGTTACACTGAACCCGGATGCAGGCACACAATGTAGGAGGAGTTGAAATGAGGGTTGAGCCCGGCATTATGGTAGCCCTGGGTTACGGCAAGTACTTTCGGTCGAATAGCATTGTGGGGTTGGAGCCTATTGAGGAAGATCGAGGGCCGGGTCGGCGCACTCGTGTCTTTGTGGAGGGGCGCAGCGAGCCGGTCATCGCCTCGCGCTCGGAGAGCATCATCCTGCGCGACATGGTGGAGTCGCCGCGAGACGTGACCCGCGCGGGAGAGCAGTACGAACTTCTCGTGGATATTCTGGAGTCGATTCAGGACATTGATCCGATGTTGCGCACGATCATTGCTCAACAGGGCAGGTGGGATCTGGATCGCCTGGAGCGGCGCATTCAGGACGTGTTGAGCGACACGGAGGAGTAAGCCGGGCCGGCGCCCGCAGCATTTGTTTCCCGTCCTCTACGGCTGCCGTCACATGTCACCCTCTATATAGCCGGTTCTGTGTCAGTTCCTCTATAGAGTTTACACATCGCCGAAATGTGTTATGATTGTCACTATACAATCAATACACATTATGGCTGAAAGTGCTGAGTACCTCTATCAAGAAATAGCTGAATCAATTCGCCGCCGCGTCGCATCCGGGGATTTGCAGGCCGGCCAGAAGCTGCCGCCCATCCGTCAGATGGCGGAACAGTGGAGCTGCACACCGGGTACCGTTAGCCGCGCGTACAGCTTGTTGGCCGAAGAAGGTCTGATTGTGGCCCACCGCGGCAGTGGCACGCGCGTGGCGCCTAATGCCCTGCAGCCGCCCGATTCGCTGCAGGGACGACCTGAGACAGCCGGCGCCTGGAGCTGGGCCAGCCTGGTGAACCGCGCCGAGCAACTTCTGTTAGATGGGGTGGGCGCCGGCTACGAGCCGTCGCAGGTGCAGGCCGCCCTGGCAGTAGCCGCGGCGCGTTGGGGATCGCTGCAAGATGATCTGGCGCGGTCAGATGAGGGGGCTGCACAACCGTCCGGTGACCGGCTGCGTTTCGCCGGAAGTCATGATCTGATCATCGAGATATTGGTCCAGATGTTGCGCGAGGACGAGCCTCCCGTGTACCTGGATGCAAGCTATATTGGCAGCCTGGGCGGGCTGATGGCCCTGGCTCGCGGGGAGGCGGACGTGGCCGGCGCACACCTCTGGGACCACGAGAGCGATACCTATAACAAACCGTTTGTGCGGCGTGTGCTTCCCGGCCGGCGCGTGGCCCTGTTAACGTTGGCCCACCGCTCGCAGGGGCTGATCGTGGCGCCTGGAAATCCCATGGGAGTCAAGGGGCTACAGGATCTGACGAACCCTGACGTAACGTTCGTTAACCGCCAGCCCGGGTCGGGAACCCGCGTATGGCTGGACGCCGCGCTCACTACAGCCGGCGTCCGCCACGAGGACGTGCGGGGCTACGAATCGGAAGTGCCGACACATCTGAAGGTGGCCCGCGCAGTAGCCGACGGTGCAGCGGACGCCGGGCTGGGCATTTACGCGGCAGCGGCGGCTTTCGAGTTGGGGTTTGTGCCTCTGATGAAAGAGCGTTATGACCTGGTTTTTACCGAGGAGGGCTGGGAAAGCGCGCCGGTGCGCAAGCTGCGAGGGTTTATTGGCTCTGACGCTTTCCGGGACGCCGTCGAGACTCTCGGTGGGTACGATACGTCGCAGAGCGGCAACGTGTCGTGGCAAGAGGCAACGGCGTAGCAGGCATGATCGACGGTTTCCTACAGGCAATTGAGTTGCTGGTCTCCGCTGACAGCGCCTTACTGGAGATTGTGTGGCTGTCGCTACAGGTGTCGGGAGTGGCCCTCTTTGCCAGCACGCTGGTGGGCATCCCGCTGGGCGTCTTCCTCGGTCTCAGCCGCTTTGTGGGCCGGCCTGCGGTGATTGCATTTCTGTACACAGGCATGGGCTTCCCACCGGTGGTCATTGGCCTGTTCGTTTACTTACTCCTGTCGCGCGCCGGTCCGTTTGGTCAAGTCGAGGCAGCGGTCGTGCCGGCGCTGTTCACACCGGAAGCGATGGTAATCGCGCAGGCTATCATTTCCTTTCCACTTGTCGCCGGCTTCACCATGGCTGCCGTACTGGGGGTTGATCCTCACCTGCGACACCAGTTGCGCGCACTGGGAGCCACGCGCTGGCAGTCGGCGCTAACCATCCTGGCCGAAGCGCGAGTCGGCGTGCTGGTTTCGGTGATTGCCGGCTTTGGTAGCATCATCTCTGAGGTGGGCGCTGTGATGCTGGTCGGGGGGAATGTTGAACACCGCACGCGGGTGCTGACCACGGCAATCGTGTTGGAGACACGGAAAGGTAATTTCGAGCTGGCCATTGCCCTCGGTCTGATTCTGTTGGGAATATCGTTTGTTATCAACGCTGGCATGTTATTAATGCAGGGGCGACACGTTCATGAGTGAGATTCTTTTCGAGATAGAAGATCTGAAGAAAGCGTACGATGGCCGCACGGTATTGCAGCTCGGGCACCTGCAGATCCATAGAGGCGAAATAATGGCCGTCGTGGGCCCCAGTGGTGCGGGAAAAAGCACCTTGCTGCGCCTGTTGAACTTTTTGGAGGCGCCGACGGCCGGTTGCATTCATTTTGAGGGCGTGCCTTACCCAACGCCGGAGTCAATACCGGTTGAAGTACGCCGGCGCATCACAACTGTCTTTCAGCGCCCGTTACTCCTGAAGCGTAGTGTGGGAGCCAATGTGCGCTATGGCCTTTCCATCAGGGGGCGGCGCAACTCGTCGCCACGAGTAGATACCGTGCTGCAAGAGGTAGGTCTGGATCACCTTGCGCGACAACCGGCGCGTGGGCTTTCCGGCGGCGAAGCGCAACGGGTGGCGGTGGCGCGGGCCATCGTGCTGCAGCCGGACGTGCTGCTGCTGGACGAACCGACGGCGAACCTGGATCCCTTTAACGTGCGCCTGATCGAGGAAATCATCTGTCGTCAAAATGAGGCGCAGAATACAACGCTGGTGATGGTAACCCACAACATATTCCAGGCGCGGCGGCTGGCCGACCGCGTTCTCTTTCTCTTGGACGGCCGGGTGGTGGAAGCTTCTGATGCAAATACATTTTTCAATTCGCCCCAGGATCCGCGTACCGAAGCCTTTGTAGCCGGTGAGATGGTCTACTGACCGTACGTGAGCTGGGGACAAGGAGACGAACGATGAAGAAGATTTCGAAGTTAATTCTTACCCTATTATTGGGCAGCATGACTTTTTTCGTTGCCTGCAGCGCCGATCAGGCGGATTCACCGGACGACGTCGAAGAGACGCCGGTAGCAGAAAGCGATGAAGGCTCTGAGGAATCAGCAGATTCTGGCGAAGAAGCGCGCCTTGTCCTGGCGACCACGACGAGCACTGAAGATGCGGGGTTACTGGACTACATCCTGCCGGACTTCGAGGAGCAGTACAATGCGTCGGTTGACGTCATTGCCGTGGGAACGGGCCAGGCGCTGCAACTGGGCGAGGATGGCAACGCCGACGTACTGCTGGTGCACGACCGGGCCAGGGAAGATGCCTTTATGGAAGACGGTCACGGGGTGCGCCGTGAGGACGTCATGTACAACGATTTCGTAATTGTGGGTCCGGCGGACGATCCCGTGGATGCACGCTCGCAGGAAAGCGTGGTAGCGGCCTTTGAGCAGATTGCTGCGTCTGAAGCGACGTTTATCTCACGCGGTGATGACTCGGGAACGCATGGGCGTGAGATGTCCATCTGGGCCGAAGCGGGCATCGAGCCGGAGGGGGAGTGGTACAATGCCGCCGGGCAAGGGATGGGCGCTGTGCTCAATATCGCCGAGGAAGAACAGGCCTACACGCTTTCCGATCGCGCTACCTACCTGGCGCGCACACTGGAAGGGCTGAGCCTCGAAATTGTGTATGAGGGCGATCCACTCCTACTCAACCCCTATGGCGTTATGGCGGTAAATCCTGATAAGAACAGCGAGATCAACAACGAACTGGCCAACACATTTATCGATTGGCTGATCAGCGTACCCACGCAGGAAATGATCGGCGAGTTCGGCGTCGAGGAGTTTGGCACCGCACTGTTCACCCCTGACTCAGAGCCGTGGAACGAGAACGCCGACTCGTAGCATGATGTTCGTCACGCCGCTCGATGACAACCAACACTTACGGTGCGGGCTTCGTGTCTACTACGCTTGAAAGTGCAGACCTGCTTATGTCATTGTACAGCTTGTGTGGAGACGATGATGGCTATCGAACGATGGGTGACAGTTAAGACGCAGTGGTGTGACGTCGTCGGCAGAGAGGTTTCTTTAGAGGAACGGCGCGTCTATCCGGCAGAAATGATTCCGGATATGGAACGGTTTCGGGTGCTGGCGCACCGATGCTCAGCCGCTGTGGAGTGTAACTTGCTCGGCTGCAATTGTCGCTGGGCCTACACGGGCCCGGGCGTGGATCGCTTCGCTCTCCGGCCCTGACACAGAACGAGCCCGGACGCTATGCAGACCAGTCCATCCTGGGCTGATCTGTTGCGTCCAGGCCCGTCCCGAACAAAAACGGAGGCAACTGTCACGAGCGGCGCAGCGCGAGGCGCCGCGCCACTCAGTGACTGGCAATGGACTTAGACGTATCCAGGTCCGTAAGAACTTACGACCTGAATGTAATTTGCGCGCTCGAACGCAGCCGGCGCCGGCACGTTGACCTGGCTGAGGCTTCCCCGGAATTGATCCAGAGACTCGTACTCGTTTTCGACCAACCACAGGGCGACATTGCCTAACAGTTCGCCGATACGTCCGATACCGTTCTGAAGCAACTCTGAGGCCAACATGGTGACAGAGGCGCCCGCTGCCAGCCCCTTGAGGACGTCGATTTCATTGTGCACGCCCGTGGTCAGGGCCAGATCGGCGCCAACGCGACCGTAGAGGATGGCAATCCAGCGCAGCGGCAGCCGCAACTCGTGGGAGTTGCTCAACACCAGGTTAGGTACCACGTCGAGGTTTTCCAGGTCAAGATCCGGCTGGTAAAAGCGATTGAAGAGCACCAACCCATCAGCGCCCTCGCTTGTAAGCCGTTCGGCCATGTTCGCCATGGCGCTAAAGTATGGGCTGAGCTTCATCGCGATTGGTATATCGACCGTCGCTTTAACGTCGCGTAGTACGTCGATGTAAATCTGCTCCACTTCTGCGCCGCTGAGGTCAGTCTGCGTGGGAATATAGTAGATGTTGAGTTCCAGAGCGTCGGCGCCTGCCTCTTCGATCTTGCGTGCGTACTCGATCCATCCCCCGGTGGAGACGCCGTTCAGGCTGGCGATAATGGGGATGTCCAGCGCCTCTTTGGCTCTTGATATGTGTTCGAGGTAGGCGTCCGGACCTACCATGCGGTAGGTTGACGCCTCCGGAAAGAAGTCGAGGGATTCTGGATAGATGTCGGTGCCCTGCGTCAGATAGTGGTTGAGGGTCTTGCTTTCCAGGTTAATTTCTTCTTCGAATAATGAGTACAGGACGATCGCGCCGGCCCCCGCGTCTTCCAGTCGCCGTAAGGAACTGATATGGCGTGAAAGCGGGGAGGATGAGGGCACGATGGGGTTTTTCAGCTCCAGGCCGAGGTAGGTTGTGGCCAGATCCATGTGATATCTCCTTATCTGGATTCAGATGATTGCGGTCTGTGGGAGATAGGGCCGGACTATTTCCCGACCCTATCTCCAGTGCGGGCGTTTACTTTTTACCGTTGTCGTTCTTGCCGGCGAGTCGCTGGTACTGCTTCCAGCGCATCGCAACATCTTCCTTGGCTAGTTCCAGCAGCCGTTCGGCCGCTTCCGGATTACTTTGCGTGAGCATTCGGTAGCGTCCCTCACGGTAGATATAATCTTCCAGAGGGAGCCGTGGTTCGCGCGAGTCCAGTTGGAACGGATTGTCGCCGTGACTGGCCCGCTCCGGATCGTACCGGTAGAGGGGCCAGTAGCCCGACTTCACCGCCGCATCCTGTTGTTCCAGTCCGTAGCGCATGTCATAGCCGTGGGCGATGCAGTGCGTGTAGGCGATGATTAATGAGGGGCCGTCGTATGCTTCCGCTTCGAGGAAGGCCTGCACCGTCTGCCGATCGCTGGCGCCCATGGCCACGCGCGCCACGTATACATTTCCGTAGCTCATGGCCAGTTGGCCCAGGTCCTTCTTGGGTAGCGGTTTGCCCGCTGCCGCGAATTTGGCAACGGCGGCTCGGGGTGTTGCCTTGGACATCTGTCCGCCGGTGTTGGAGTACACTTCCGTGTCCAAAACCAGCACATTCACGTTACGTCCGGAGGCCAGGACGTGGTCCAGACCACCGTAGCCGATGTCATAGGCCCAGCCGTCGCCGCCGACAATCCATACGCTCTTCTTGGCAAAGGTGTCAGCCACGCTCAGCAAGTCCTCCAGTGAGCGCCGGGTTGCGGGGTCGATTTCCGATTCCGGCTGTTCATCAGACGGCGCTGAGGCATCTAGTAGTTCCTGGATACGGTGCTTGAGTTCGCCGACACGGCCGCGCTGAGCGCGGATATCTTCTTCTGTCACCTGATCGGCGTAGATGATGGCGTCGGCGAGAGAGGGGCCAATCAGTTCGCGCAGGCGTCGCAGGCGGTTCGTCGCCGCTTCGATGCGCTGATCGAGGGCCACGCGCATGCCGAAGCCAAACTCGGCGTTATCCTCGAAGAGCGAGTTGGACCAGGCCGGCCCGCGCCCTTCTTCGTTGACAGCCCACGGTGTGGTGGGCAGATTGCCGCCGTAGATGGAACTGCAACCGGTGGCGTTGGCGATCAGTGCGCGGTCGCCGAACAGCTGGCTGAGCAGTTTCAGATACGGTGTTTCGCCACAACCCGCACAGGCGCCCGAGAACTCGAAGAGCGGCTCAAGCAACTGATTGTATTTCACCTGTCCCAGAGGGATTTCGGTGCGGTCCACCTGGGGCAGGCCCAGGAAGAAGTCCCAGTTATCAACTTCTTGCTCGCGGATAGGCGCCTGGGGCTCCATGTTGATTGCCTTGAACTTCGGTTGTTGCTTGTTCTTGGCCGGGCAGACCTCTACACAGAGGGCGCAGCCGGTGCAATCTTCGACGGAGACCTGCAGGCTGTAGAGCTGGTCTTTATACTCTTTGAATCGCGCCGGTGCGGTCTTGAACGTCGGCGGTGCATCGGCTACCAGTTCGGGCGCCACGATCTTCTCGCGTATGACTGCGTGGGGGCAGACAAAGACGCACTTACCACACTGGATACAAATGTCCGGGTCCCACACCGGAACTTCCGTGGCGATATTGCGCTTCTCCCAGCGCGTTGTGCCCGAGGGATATGTGCCATCGTTGGGCAAGGCGCTGACCGGCAGCGAATCACCTGCACCGCTGATGATCGTTGCCGTGACTTCGCGCACGAACTCTGGCGCGTCGGCGGGAACGACGGGTGGGCGCTCAAAGGCGCTCGACGGCGTCGCAGGCACCTCGACCGGGTGCATGTGCGAGAGCGCGGCATCCACGGCGGCAAAGTTCTGTTGCACGACCGTCTCGCCTCGCTTGCCATACGTCTTGCGGATGGCGGTCTTGATTTCCTCGATGGCCTGCGACCGGCCCAACAACGGCTCGCCGGTGACTTCCTCCAGAAGAGCGAAGAAGCATGTCTGCATAATGGTGTTGATGCGCCGGCCCATGCCCGTCTTCTCGGCCACTTCGTAGCCATCGACCACGTAGAAGTTCAGATCTTTCTCGATGATCGTTTCTTGCATTGACCGCGGCAGCTGCTCCCAGACCTCGTCTGGGCCGTAGGGGCTATTCAGCAGGAAGGTGGCTCCTTCAGCTGCCAGTTCCAGCACGTCGTATTTCTCCACGAAATTGAACTGGTGACAGGCCACGAAGTTTGCGCTCTGAATCAGATAGGTGGAGTGGATGGGACGCGGGCCAAAGCGAAGGTGAGAAATGGTCCGCGCACCGGACTTTTTGGAGTCGTATACGAAGTAACCCTGAGCGAAGTTGTCCGTGTTTTCGCCGATGATCTTGATGGAGTTCTTATTGGCGCCCACCGTGCCGTCAGCGCCCAATCCGTAGAATACGGCGCGCACCACGTCGTCCGCCTCGATCTTGAAGCTGGCGTCGACGGGTAGGCTGGTGTGGGTCACGTCGTCGTTGATGCCTACGGTAAAGTGATTCTTAGGTCTGGCGCTGCGTAGCTCATCGAAAACCGCCTTGACCATAGCCGGCGTGAACTCTTTGGAGGAGAGGCCGTAGCGACCACCTACCACGCGAGGTGTAGTGGCAAAGGGCGTTTCATCCTCGGCCATTGCCTCGCTGATTGCGGAAACGACGTCGAGGTAGAGCGGTTCACCGGATGCGCCAGGTTCTTTTGTGCGGTCCAGCGCGGCGATCTTCTGTACCTGAGGCGGCAGAGCATCCACGAACGCGCGCCCTGCAAACGGCCGGTAGAGGCGCACAATGACGGCGCCAACCTTTTCGCCCTGGGAAGTCAGATAGTCAACGGTTTCGCGAACCGTTTCGGCGCCAGAGCCCATCAGAACGATAACCCGTTCCGCGTCCGGAGCGCCGATGTACTCGAATAGCTCGTACTGGCGACCGGTCAGTTCCGCGAAGCGGTCCATCGCATCCTGTACGATCTGGGGACACTTGTTGTAGAAAGGATTGACGGTTTCCCGGGCCTGGAAGAAGACGTCGGGATTCTGTGCGGTGCCGCGGATGAAGGGGTGATCGGGCGACAGGGCGCGCGCACGGTGGGCGCGCACCAGCTCGTCGTTGATCATCTCTCGCAGGACGTCCTCCCCCAGAGGTGATATCTTGCTTATTTCATGCGAACTGCGGAAGCCGTCGAAGAAGTGCAGGAAGGGCACGCGCGCCTCAAGCGTTGCGGCCTGGGCGATCAGCGCGAAGTCGGTTGCTTCCTGAACCGAGTTAGAAGCCAGCATGGCAAAGCCGGTGTTGCGAGCGGCCATCACGTCGCTATGGTCGCCGAAGATGGACAATGCCTGTGCTGCCACCGAACGAGCCGCGACGTGGAAAACGGTCGAGGTCAGTTCACCGGCAATCTTATACATATTAGGGATCATCAACAGCAATCCCTGTGAGGCGGTGAAGGTCGTGGTCAATCCACCGGCCTGCAATGCGCCGTGCACGGCGCCGGCAGCGCCGCCCTCTGATTGCAGTTCCACGACGAGGGGAATCGAGCCCCAGATATTTGGCTGCCCATTGGACGACCATTGGTCGGCAAATTCGCCCATCGGCGAGGATGGTGTGATGGGATAGATAGCGATGACTTCGTTGATCTTGTGGGCAACTCTGGCTGCCGCCTCGTTGCCGTCGATCGTCACGTAAATTTTCTCTCGATCAGACTGTTGTTTCATTACAGTTACTCCGTTGGCCGAAGTCGCATCGGGTTCCGAGAGCCAGCTGCGAAGGATGCAGCTGGCTCCGGAGCCAGAGGAGGCTCACGACCTGTCGTTCAGTGCAGCGTGTGCAGCCGCCAGTCTTGCAATGGGTACGCGGAAAGGCGAGCAGGAAACGTAATTCAGACCCAGATGGTGGCAGATGGCGATGCTCCTGGGGTCGCCCCCGTGCTCGCCACAGATGCCAACCTCAAGTTCCGGTCGCGTTTCCCGACCCTGTTGCACGGCCCAGTCCATCAGTTTGCCAACACCCTCGGGGTCGATGGTGTCGAACGGATTGTCGGGTAGGATACCCTGCTGGATATACTCCAGAAGGAAGCCGGCTTCGGCGTCATCGCGGGACACTCCGAAAGTGGTTTGCGTGAGGTCATTGGTGCCGAAGGAGAAGAACTGGGCGACCTCGGCGATTTCACCCGCGGTTAGCGCCGCGCGGGGGATTTCGATCATGGTGCCAAACTTGTAGTCAACCTCGAGGCCCTGTTCTTCCATCACAGCGCGCGCCTCATTCTCCAGTGCGCTTTGCTGTACCTGCAACTCGTTGACGTGGAAGGTCAGCGGAATCATGATTTCGGGATGCACGCTGACGCCGTCTCGGCTGACCTTGCAGGCCGCCTCGAAGATGGCCCGCACCTGCATGCGCGTGAGTTCCGGGATGAGGATACCCAGGCGCACACCGCGGGTGCCGAGCATGGGGTTTTGTTCGCGTAAGGCTTCCACGCGCTCCAGGAAGGCCTGCTTTATGTGGATCTCGGATAACGCCTCGTCGATTTCACTCATGGTGTGGAAGTGTTGCAGGCGCACCTTCAGATCGGCCAGTTCCTGAACGAGCTGCTCGAATGCCGGCAGAAACTCGTGGAGCGGCGGGTCGATGAGACGAATGATGACCGGTTGCCCGTCCATGGCGCGGAACAAACCCTCAAAGTCGCTACGTTGTAGCGGCAGGAGCTTCTCCAGCGCTTCATTGCGCTCCGTAACCGTCTTGGCCATGATCATTTGTTGTACGATGGGAAGGCGATCGGTTTCGAAGAACATGTGCTCTGTGCGGCAGAGCCCGATCCCTTCCGCGCCGTACTCGCGGGCGCGTTTTGCGTCCTGCGGGTAGTCGGCGTTGGCCCAGACACCGAGTTTGCGGAACTCGTCGGCCCAACTGAGAAGCTTGATCAGGTAGGGATTGTTGATGTCCGGAACAACGGTAGGGAGCTGGCCCATGTAGACCAGACCATTTGTGCCGTCGATGGAAAGCCAGTCGCCTTCTTCAATCGTAAGTTCCTCGTCCACCTGCATGACGCGGTGTTCCAGGTCGATTTCCAGCTCGCTGACGCCAACCACAGCCGGTTTGCCGAACTGTCGGGCCACCAGCGCCGCGTGGCTGGTGCGCCCGCCGCGGCTGGTGAGAATACCTTCCGCGGCCAGCATGCCGTGCACGTCGTCCGGTTTCGTTTCCGGACGCACCATAATGACTTTCTTGCCATCTTGTTTGGCCCAGCGCTCAGCAGTGTCGGCGTCGAAAGCGACGATACCCACTGCGGCGCCCGGTGAAACGTTGAGGCCGCTGGCGATGGGACGCGTCTGTTTGCGCGCATCGGCGTCTAGTTGCGGATGGAGGAAGAAGTCAACCTGACCGGGCTGTACGCGGCGAACGGCAGTCTCTTTATTGATCAGGCCCTCTTCAACCATGTCCACGGCGATGCGGACTTCAGCCTGCGCCGTGCGCTTGCCGTCGCGCGTTTGCAGGATCCATAGTTTGCCATTTTCGATGGTGAACTCCATGTCCTGCATATTTCGGTAGTGGCGTTCTAACTTCGTGGAAATCTCCTCGAACTGCCGATACAGTTCGGGCATTTCCTCTTGCAGGTCACTCAGCGGCTGCGTGGTGCGAATGCCGGCGACGACGTCTTCGCCCTGGGCGTTGGTCAGATAATCGCCTTCCAGCTCCGGCTCGCCGGTGGACGCGTTGCGCGACATGGCCACGCCGGTCGCAGAGTCTTCACCCATATTGCCGAAGACCATGGTCTGAATGTTGACCGCGGTACCCAGATCGTGAGCGATGCCGGCGGCATTGCGGTAGTCAACGGCCCGCTTGCCATTCCAGGAGCGGAATACGGCCTCGGTGGCCAGTTTCAACTGCTCATAGGGATCTTCGGGGAAGGGCATTCCGGTATAGCTGCGGAACAACTCCTTGAATTTCTGGGTGATCGCTTTCCAGTCCTCAGCCTTTAACTCGGCATCGGTTTGGACCCCCGCTTTCTTGCGACGGCCGGTGATTACGGCCTCAAACACCTCGTCTGGCACGCCCATCACCACTGCCCCAAACATCTGAACCAGGCGACGATAGGAATCATAGACGAACCGGGCGTCGCCCGTGCGCTCTATCATTCCTTTGGCTACCTCGTCGTTGAGGCCAATATTGAGGATAGTGTCCATCATCCCCGGCATGGAGAATTTGGCGCCGGAGCGGCAAGAGACCAGCAGCGGGTTGTCCTTATCGCCGAACGTCTTTCCCGTCGCTTTCTCCAGCGCCCGCACAGCCTGCAATTCCTCTTCCCACATTCCAGGTGGAAACGTTTCGTCGGCGGCCAGGTAGGCATTACAGGCCTCGGTGGTTACCGTGAATCCGGGAGGAACGGGTACGCCGAGCCGCGTCATATCCGCCAGATTGGCGCCCTTGCCGCCCAGCAAGCCGCGCACGGCTTCCCAACTTCCATTGCGCTCTTCCACTTCCTCAACTTCATTAAAAAGGTAGACGTACCTGGGCCGGCGAGCGCCATTTACCTTATCCGTCTTTTCCGCTTTAACGACGCCAGAGGTCGATGCGGTTGTATCTGCCATGGTTTAAACCTCCACTCAAAGGTATCGAGCGCACTTTGGGAGAGGCGATTCATTGCCATTGCCTCCGCTCTTCCTATGCAACTCGTGATCATTACTTTGGTTGTTGTCGTGGATCATTGTAATTAGTCGAGTGTTTCGCAGGCAGTGACAGATTGCACCATTGGTTCTGACAAAAGTCATCACGGATTGTTACAAATTTCACAAATACTTATTTCTGTCATCTGTCAGGGATGACAACCGTCACTAACAAGCGGACAGATGATGGATTAATCTCTATACGGAGGTGACAACCGGATATGTTAAATCTGCTTCTAGTACTATTGGCCACGGTCTGTGCAGTGCAGGCCATTCGCTCCCGACGGTTAATTCGGGCGGCGCTTTATTTAGCCGGTGTCAGTGCGATGACGGCTACGGTGCTCTACCGGCTGGGCGCGCACGAAGTCGCCGTCATTGAGCTGAGTGTTGGGGCAGGGCTGGTCACCATCCTGTTCGTTTTCGCCATCGCCATCGCGGGCGAAGATGCCATGTCTGCGCCACCAATTGTTCCACGCTCGCTGGGGCTGCTGCTCGTGTTGGGCATAGTCGTCGCCGCCGCCTGGCTCGTTCTTCCCGCAGGCGAAGGGGCAGTCCCCGCCGAAGAATCATCCTTTGCCGTCGTGCTCTGGGAGCAACGGGGGTTGGATGCCCTGGTACAAATCGGCCTCATTTTTGCTGCGACGCTGGGTGTGCTTGGACTTTTGACACACGAACGAG
>JBMCFH010000098.1:0-13042 GCA_048620455.1 Chloroflexota bacterium
TGTTCGCTCGATAGAGTTTATCCGCCTACAATATGTGGTGCGCAGGTGCAAACCATAGCAGCACCTGCTCGCTTACGAATCGTGTTCATTACGCTATCTCTGATCAGGGCTTATCTGTTGAAGTACCATCTCTTCCTGTTCCTGGGCCTCTTTCTGGCTCTGGCAGGTTGTGCTCAACCGGCGGGCGCTCCCTCCGTGTCCGCCGATAGCACCGGCTCAGCGCCGCCTCCAGACGCGTCCCATACAGCAACCGCCACCCGCCTGGCGACATCGGCGCTTTCGCAGGAGGACGGGTTCCGGGCCGAACCGCAGGCAGAGGACCCGCAGCCGGAGAGCACGGCCTCGCCTCTGCCGTCCCCAGCGGGGAGCACGCCGCCGCCGATGACGCCGTGGCCTACTGCCACACCCTCGCCGGCTGCGCCGTTGCCCACTTTGCCGCCCGCGACGCCTGCTCCCGCTGCAGAATATCAATTGCGAGAGTGGACGGCAGAGGAGGCGGACGGACTGATCGCACGCCTGGAGCAGTTTCCAGAAACGCTTCCGGCGGAGGAGCGTAGTTACGGCGATGGCGCCTACTACGCCGCATTCCGCTACGCGGCGCTGGCCCAGGAGGAGGCGTTGAATCGTTTTCCGGAGGCGGCTGCGGCTGAGCGCTGGCGCTGGGCCCTGGCCTACAACTACGTGCGCATAGGAGACGGGCGGGCGATTGAGACCTATGCTGGGCTGATTGAACAGGCGCTGCAATCCGCTGTGGTAACTCCAGAGGCTCTGCCTTCCTGGTTTGCCGCGCGCGAGCCGCGCCTGACGGTGGCGCAGCGCCAATTAGATGCGCCGTCTGGTTATCTCTCTGCGTATCTCCTGGAGATGCGCGCCGGGGAAAGCGGTACCTTTTTCTGGTTGCTCTACGATGGGCAGAACTATCACGTGTACAGCCTCGGCGATGCACGCGATCTGGATCTGGCTTATGGTGTGCGCCTGAGTTATGACCTGACCGACATCACCGGCGACGGCAACCCTGATCTGGTCGCTGTGCACGGGCACCAGCCCGGCGACCACCCCAGCTTTTACTATACCGATCTGACGCTCTACGATCTTTCACAGACGCCGCCCCGCCGCCTTACTCTGCAGCCATCACCCAGCACCCATTTGGGCTGGGGCGAGCGCGATGGTTGGACCGTGGTCATTTCCGCTAATGGCGCCACTCAGTTTCGCTTGCGCGGATTGGTTTCCTGGCAATGTGATGCAGTGGAGCAGGTCAGTAATTACGTGTGGCGTGATGGCGGCTTTTATCTGGGCGACGTGCGCTACCAAATCCAGAACGACGGCAACGGCGGATCCCGTTTCTGCCTGCCTTTTATTTACAGCGCAGCAGAGCAGGGCAACGAAGATGCGTTGAGCTATCTGGCTACGACCGCCGAGTCGGCGCTGGCCAATGGGCGGCCTGAGGCCGACGAATATCGTTTACGGCTGGCCGTATACTGGGCCCTGTCCGGCGATTTTCAGGTGGCGGCACAACATCTTGCGAGCCTTATCTCGCAGCCTGTGGACGCCGTGGGAAGCTGGCTCCCGGCTGCCATCCGTTTCCGCGATGCGTACGAATCGCCCGAAGACCTTTACCGCGCCTGTGCTGCGGAGGAGCTGTGCGATGAGCGGCTGGCGCTGCAGCGGCTGGTCTCCAGGCTGGCGGCGACTGATTTTGGCGTGCTTACCGACCACTTGCAGGCCTGGGGGGTGCCGCTAAACCGCTATAGCTTCGTCGACCTGGATGGCGACGGGCAGCTTGAACAGTGGGTGCTGGTCAACCGGCCCAATGCCGAAATGGCTGTGTGGCTCTTCTGGCGCGGACCTGAGGGCATTCAGGCCCTTTACGTGGATACCCTGGCTCGTGACGACCAGACCTTCACGCTGGAGCGCCTGACGCCTGTGGAAGGCCGCGCGCTGCTTCGCCTGCGCAGCGGATTTGAAGAGAGATTGTTGGCCATCGACCGTGATTCCGCGGGCACCGTGTCATTGACCCAATTGCGCGCCGATTCGGACAACGAAAACCAGAATTTCACGCGCCAACTGTTGGCCGAAAGCCAGGCCGCCTTGCTCGGCAGCCGGGCCGTTTTGCTCGGCAGCCAGAACGATGTGCTCAACGGCCCCGCGCCAAACGAAACTGCGGACGGGCGCCAGTCGGCGTTGGAACTGCTTGAGCGTCTTTTGACCTTTCGCGACTCTGGCGCCTTTGACTGCCGGAGCGCCGTACGTGAAACTTTGTGCGCCGATTATGCGTATACGGTAGCGTTGGCCTATGAAATGGCCGGCGACGAAGCCGGCGCTGTCCAGGCCTACCGCCAGCTCTGGCGCGACTATCCGGATAGCCCGTTGGCCCTGATAGCCCGCAGCAAGCTGGCCCCGGCGTCGCGCGCCGACGGCGCACAAACGGCGACGATCACGCCAGATCCATAACACTCCAAAAGACGGGAGGCGCGAGGTATGACGCAGATCGACGACATTTTGGAAGAGTTTCCCCACGATTCCCGCCAGACAATCAGAGCGATGTGGGAGGCGCTGCCCGCCGACCGGCGCAATGAATTACTGGCCCTGCTGCCGCTGTTGCCCAGCCAACCCGGCAAAGTGCGCAAGCTATTTGAGCTGGGACACGAGCAGCTGCAGATGACGTTCGGCGACAAGCAGCTGGTGGCTATTGTGGGTCCGGCGAACGTGGGCAAATCGACGCTTTACAACCGGCTGGTGGCCGACCGCGCCGATCGCGCCGAGGTGGGGCCGGTGCCGGGCACAACGCGCCAGAACCAGGAAGCCAGCGCCGGCCCGTTCGCCGTTGTCGATACGCCGGGGGCAGACGCCGTTGGAAGCGTGGGCCAGCGCGAGCGGGAGTTGGCCCTGCAGGCGGCGGCGGGCGCGGATTTTCTGGTGATTATGTTCGACGCCGTGCAGGGCGTGAAACAGACGGAGCAGAAGCTGTTTTCCGAACTGGAAGCGCTTTACAAACCGTATCTGATCGTCCTCAACAAGATGGATCTCATCGGCCGGCGCCAGCGGCAGGCTGTGATCCAGAAAGCGGCGGAAAACCTGGGCGTGAGCCCCGACACGGTCATTGCTATCTCGGCGGAGAAGGATGAAAATCTGGAGGCAGTGGTCACGGCCATTGTCAAGGCCGAACCGGCGCTGGTGGCGGCATTGGGCCGCGGGTTGCCCGCCTACCGTTGGCACCTCGCCTGGCGCGCCATTACCGGCGCGGCGTCTACCGCGGGCCTGATTGCCCTGACGCCATTACCGTTCCTCGATTTCGTGCCGCTGGTAGCCGTCCAGGCGTCGCTCGTTTTGGGAGTGGCGCGCATCTACGATTACCGCATCACGCCGGGAAGGGCGCGCGAGGTGCTCAGTGTGTTCGGCGGCGGATTCCTGGCCCGTACGTTGTTCTATGAAGTGGCCAAATTGGGCGGGCCGCCCACCTGGCTGATAGCTGCGGGAGTGGCGGCGGGCACGACGGTTTCTATGGGCTATGCAGCGATTCTGTGGTTCGAACGCGGCGAGCGCCTGTCGCGCGAGGCGGCGCAGCAGCTGTCCCGCACCGTGACCGACTATCTGGTGGAGTCGCTGAAGAATATCGGCCGGCGGCGTCCATCACGCCAGGAGCTTTCAGAACGCATCGGCCAGGCGTTGGATGCCTCACCGCTGGCGCATGAGCGGGAGGAGGCGGAGAAGGCGGCGGGCGGCGAGTGAGCCGCTTGTCGGTCTCAAGGCGCTGTGGCGAACAGGCACTTGAGGTAGGCGCCCTGGGCAAAGCCGACGGGGTGGTCTGGCGGTTGGCCCGTGCGTTCGATCTCCTGCAGCGGGCGACCGCGGTTGGCTGCGGACTCGTGGATTGTGCTGAAGAACTGCTCTCCTGTGACCCGTGACGTGCAAGAGGCCATAACCAGCGTGCCGCCCGGTCGCAGCACGCCCAGCGCGCGCCGCGCCAGCTTGCGGTAGGCGCCAAGCGCTCGCTCTACCTCCGCCTGGCTCTGGGCGAAGCTGGGCGGATCGACGACGACCATGTCAAAACGGCGCCCGTCCTGCCGCAAATTGTGCAGCGCCTGGAACGCATCGCCGACCAACATTTCGTGCTCGCTGTTGGCCACGTTGGGGTGCTCGCGATTAAGGTTGAAATTGTGTTCTGCCGCCGCCAGCGCCGGCTGGCTGAGGTCCAGGCTGACGACGAGAGGCGCGCCGCCGCGCGCTGCGTACAGGGAGAAGGCGCCTGTGTAGGCGAAGACGTTCAATACCTGCTTCTCTTCGGCCAACTGTTCCACACGGGCGCGATTCTCGCGATGGTCAAAGAAAAAGCCGGTCTTCTGACCTTCGACCACGTCCGCGGCGAAATGCAGCCCGTGCTCCTGGAAGCGCACGGGGCCGTTCAGGGACGGCCCGTACAGCACCTGACCGCCGCGCAGGTCGTGCAGGTGGGCTCGCTCTTTGGCGGTTGTCCTGCTCAGGCGTAGCACCACACGCCGCGCCGGGAACACGTCGAGCAGCGCCGGCAGCACCTGTTTGAGGTGTGGGATCCAGGCCACCGTGTAAATTTTGACCACGAGCGTGTCCTCGTAACGGTCGACGACCAGGGCGGGCAGTCCGTCGTTTTCTCCGTGGACCAGCCGGTAGCCCGTCGTCCTGGTGTCGTTTTGCAGAGACTCGCGGCGCGCCACGGCTGATGCAAGTTGCTCCCGAAACCAGTCACCGTTGATGGGGGCCGGCTCACCCTGCTGAAGCACGCGCACCCGGATGGAGGAAAGCGGGTCGTAGAGCCCAACGGCAAGAAAACGCCGGCGCCGGTCGAATATGACGGCGAGATCTCCGGGCTGTCCCTCGTGGCTTTGATCGCGTATGCTGTCGGCGTAGAGCCAGGGATGGCCCTGTCGCAAGGCGCGCTCCGCAGCCGGTTGTACGCGCAGCGCCAGGTTTTTGCTCGATGGCGCGGGCAGGGGTGGTAAATGGAAATGGTCTGATCTGGGCCGATCGTTTGTCAAGATCGCGGTCCTTCTGGCAAAATACCGGTATCTCACTCATTGTAGCGTAGACTTGCGGCAAGCAGTACCTTTGCCGCCCCGTCTTTACTATTTCCCACACCGACCGTAAATCATGCACTGGATGCTACATGTCTGTTACTGTAACTGTACCTGCGACGACGGCTAACCTGGGGCCAGGCTTCGACTGTCTGGGTCTGGCCCTTTCATTGCACAACACCGTTATTTTAGAGACCGCGCCCGCCGGTCTGACTATCCTCGTGGAAGGGGAGGGCGTAGACGCCCTGCCCATGGACGACAGCAATCTGGTGGTCAGGGCCATTGAACGGCTGTTTGCCTTTTGCGGGCATGAGGCGACCGGCCTGCATATTACCTTGCGCAACCGTATTCCGGTAGCCAGCGGCCTGGGAGGCAGCGCGGCGGCAGTGCTTGGCGGTTTGCTGGCAGCTAACCGTTTTTTGGACCAGCCGCTACCATTGCAGGATATCCTCACCCTGGCGACCGAGATGGAAGGACACCCGGACAACGTTGCGCCGGCTCTTCATGGCGGTCTGGTGCTGGTAAACAGGCACGATGGGCGCCTGTTGGTGGAGCGCATACGCGTACCCGCGTTGCGGGCCGTCGTAGTCTTGCCCGATGTGGCGCTGCCCACCCTGGAGGCGCGCGCCATTCTGCCCGCAGACGTGCCCCTGGCCGATGCTGCGTTCAATGCAGGCCGCGCAGCGTTACTCGTTCGCGCTTTGTCGCAAGGCGATTATGACAAGCTGGGTGTGGCCATGCAGGATCGCCTGCACCAACCCTATCGTCTCCCCCTGATACCGGGTATGCCCCGCGCATTCGGCGCGGCGCTGAGCGCCGGCGCCGCCGGCGTGGCCCTCAGTGGCGCCGGGCCCAGTGTGGTGGCCTTCGCCGCCGACAATCACCAGGCCATCGGCGAGGCGATGTCTCAGGCCTTCGCCGCAGCGGGCCTGGACAGCCGCGTCTGGATCCTGGAGGTGGATACCGCGGGGAGCAGCGTGCGCTGCGAGTGAGCGCCGGCTCTGGCGATCACGTTGCTGACTCGCTTGCCGGTAGCCATACGCTGAACTCACTCCCGCTACCGGGCATGCCGTCGCTGGCGACCTCAATCAACCCACCGTGCCGCTCGACGATTTCGCGGGCGATGGCCAGACCCAGGCCCGTACCCGGCGTTCCTGATTCATGCGCTGCCTGTCCGCGGAAGAAGCGGTCGAAGAGCTGTTCCTGTTCCTCTGGCATGATTCCCCGCCCCGTGTCGCAGACGGCGCAGGTGACCCACTCTCGCCGGTCGCGGCGCACGTGGTCCACCGCGACGACAACTTCGCCGCCGTCCGGCGTGTAATTGAGCGCGTTGGTCAGGAGAACTCCCAACACCTGTTCCAGAAGTCCGCGATCGGCCTCCACCGGCGGCGCCTTTGCTGCCGGAATAAACTCCAGGCTCAGTCCCTTGCGGCGGGCCAGCGGCAGGCGGTCGTGGACGTACTCTTTGACCAGTTCGTTGAGATCGACCTTTTCCAGCGTAATGTCCACCCGTCCGCGATCCAGGCGCGAGAGGCGCAGAAGGTCTTCAATGATTGCATTCAGGCGGTTGATCTCGCGCTCCAGGCGCTGCAGGTAGGTGCCAGCTTTTTCCGGGTTGCGAACCAACAGGTCGTGATAAAGGCGCAGGCTGGTGATCGGCGTGCGCAATTCGTGGGAGACGTTGGTGACAAAGGCGTCCTTCATCCGTTCCACTTCTTTCAGGTTGCTAATATCGCGCACACTGCACACGCCGCCGCGTACGGCGCCATCTTCCATCACCGGCGCCAGCGCCAGATCGGCGTCAAAGCTCGTGCCGTCGACTCGCTGCGCCGGCAGCTCCAGCCGCCGTTTCTCGCCTCGTTCGATGACTGCCTGTATGGCCTCGGCGAACGTGTCAGTCGCCTCCGGCGCCACCAGCTCCTGCACAGGGCGGCGCTCCGCATCAGACGGTTCCAGGCCGAACATTTCCTGACAGGCAGGGTTAACCGTCTTGATCGTTCCGTCAGGGCGCAATAAAAGGATAGCGTCCGGACTGTTGTTCAAGATTACCTGTACCTGCTCCATGGCCCGCCGCATCTCCACGGTGCGCATGGTTACAGCCTGTTCCAGCGCCTCGCTGTAGTTCTCCAACTCTTGATAGAGCTGAGCATTCTGCAGGGCGATGGCCACCTGATCGGCAAAGGCCTGAAGTCGTTCTGCGTGCAACGGGCTGAAGAAATGAGGCTGATTACTATCCAGGTTGATAAACCCGATTACCTCCTCGCCCCGAGAAATCGGCGCGCCGACGTAGGAACGCACCCAACTGGTGGCCGGCATATTGATCCAGGCCGGATCCTGAGATGTGTCGCCAATAACATATGGCTGTCCGGTGGCCGTCATTTTACTGAAGTTGAGCGTATCATCTACGCGGAACTGTAGGTCGAGTACTTTTTCTGTAAGCCCCTGTTCCTGATAGTAACCCTGACAGCGGACGACGCTCGCCACACCATCTTCCAGGAGCATGATATTGGCGCCATCGTGAGGCACCACGCGCCCGACGTTGTCCAGGATGCGCTCCAGCACCTGATCCAGGTCCAGGGTGCTGTTGAGAACGGTCGCCGTGTCGCGCAAGGCCTCAGCCAGCGTCCGCTGTTGTCGCTCGGCCGCTTCGGCCTGTTTGCGCTCGGTGACGTCTCGGGCGATATGGAAAGTTCCGGTCAGCTCGCCGTCTTCTATCAGCGTCCGGCCGCGAATTTCCAGCCAGATCTCCTCGCCGTCGGGCAACGAAAGTTTTATCTCTACCCGCTCGATGTTGTCGCGACGAGCAATTCCCTGTAACAGCTCTTCTACTTCTTGCGCTCTGCTCTCGCTAAAAAATTCGGTCGCCCGGTGGCCGATCAACTCCTCGGCACTATAGCCAGAGCCTTCTGCCATCTTGCGATTGACCGACGTGATAACCCCTGCGGCGTCGAGCGTGAATATCCAGTCGTTGGCCTCTTCGAAATAGGTCCGGAGCCGTTCTTCGCTCTGCCGTAGCGCCTGCTCTCTCGCCTTGCGCTCGGTAATATCCAGCAAGGTGCCGACGATGGCGGGACGGCCGTGGTAATCGGTGCGCCGACCCAGCACTTCACAGGCGATGCGCCGGCCGTCCTTGCGCCGCCCTTGCAAGAAGTAATGGATGACGGCTGAGTCGGTATCCGGCGCGCCGCGCATCTTCGATGCAATCAGTTCGCGATCTTCGGCTGCGGTGAGATCGGTCGGCGCGAGGTGATCGATAATTTCTTTAACCTCATAACCGAAGATGTCGGCAAACGCCGGGTTCACGTAACGAAACACGCCGTCCTGGAGGATGAAGATGCCTACCGGCGCGCGCTCACTCAGGGTGCGAAAGCGTGTTTCGCTTTCCATCAGCTCCAGGCGCCAGTCGCGCTCGGCGCGGCGCCGCTGATAGGCTGTGAGTAGCAGGAGGCTAGAGGTGAAGACGTAGAAGAGAAAGAGCCAGCCCAGCACCATACCCTCGTCGCGGGTGACCGATACGAAGAGCAGCAGCAGCCCAAATGCAGCCAGCGCAAGCAACAACAGGGCGGCGCGTACTGAGACAGGAACGTTACTCATTGTCTATTTGCTCCCGTCCGACGTCAGCACCGGTAACCAGACGGTAAAGGTGGCGCCTTCCCCACTCTTACCGGTGCTTTCGACGGCGATCCGACCACCGTGTTGGTGCACGATTTCCTGGGCGATCGACAGGCCCAGTCCGGTCCCGGCGGAACCGGATGCCCTCCCTGCGCGCCCGCGGAAAAAGCGCTCGAACAGGTGCTCCTTCTCCGCAGGATCGATGCCCGGGCCTGAGTCGCTGACGTAGATCCCGGCCCACTGGTGGTTCCTGGTCTCTTTGCAGCGGAGGCCAACGCGGACCACGCCACCGGCAGGCGTGTATGTGAGCGCGTTGGTCAAGACGATGCTCACAACCTGTCCCAGAAGGCCGGGGTCGGCGAACACGGTGGGATGAGGACTGTCTTCATCCAGCTTCAATTCTACTCCAGTCTTTTGGGCCAACGGAGCGCGATCGAGCACGTATTGTGTGGCCATTTCGGCCAGATCCAGCTCTGTGCGTTCCAGGTCTGCGCCTTGCTGTTCTAGCTGCGACAGACGGAGCATGTCTTCGATAATCACGCTCAGCCGGTCAATCTCGCGTTCCAAACGGTCCATGTAATGGTCGTGGTTGTGTTCGCTGCGCGCCAACAGGCCGTGGTAAAGTTTAAGGCTGGAGATGGGGGTGCGCAGCTCGTGGGAGACGTTGGAGACGAAGGCGTCTTTCATACGCTCCACTTCTTTAAGACCGCTGATGTCGTGGATGCTGCAGACGACGTTAATGACCTCTCCGTCCCGGTGGATGGGAGAGAGAGCCACGTCGGCATCGAAGTGTGATCCGTCTTTACGCCGGGCGATGACCTGCAACTGAGAGGAGTTCCCTTCGCTCAGAGCATCGCGCAAGGCGTTGGCGACACGTCCGTCTTCACTCTCCGCGACGAGCATCTGCGGGCTGCGGTCCAAGAGCTGCTCGATGTCATAACCAAAAAGCCGGTTCAGAGCGGGGTTGCCTGTCTGTATGTGACCGTGGTTATCCAGCAGAATGATCGCCTGAGCGCTGTGGCTCAATATCACCTGCATTTGATCCACCGCCTGCTGCAGTTCTTCCGTCCGAGAAGCCACAGTGCTTTCCAGGAATTCGCTGTAATTCTCCAGCGCCTGATACATGCGCGCATTATGCAGCGCGCTCGCTGCGTGGTTCGCCAGGATCGCCGCCAGCTTCACTTCCTCTGGCGTAAATGGATTCACTTCGTGGCGATCCACGGTAATCAGGCCCAGTATCTGGCTGTTAAGTAGCAAAGGGACGCCTAGCCAGGAATGTATCTTTGGCAGATCGCCGAACTCGGATACGTTGCCGAAAGCAGGATAGGCAGAAGACACGTCGCGCAGCGCCAGCGGCTGCTTCGATTTCATGATGTCGCCGTTGGGCAGTTCTGAGTTGATGGGTAGCGTTACTTCCAGGATTCTGTCGGGATCCTCGAATCCTTCAACGGCCCGGACTACCAGTTTCCCGTTCTCCAGTTCCTGCACGGACGCGGAGTCATAGGGAATTACCTGGCCCAGTTGCTGTAAGATGCGCGGAAGCACCTCGTCCAGAGCCAGCGTGGCGTTGAGCATTGCCGCGGCGTCGGTCAATGTTTCTGCGATCTTGCGGCGACGCTGTTCCGCTTCGTAGAGCTGTGCGTTGCGCAGAGCCACGCCGACCTGATCGGCGAAGGCCTGCAGCCGCTCGGCGTGTTCTTCCGTGAAATAACCAGGCGCTGCGGCGTCCAGATTGAGAAAGCCGATCACCTCGTCATCCTGCACGATTGGCGCGCCGGCGTAAGAAAGCACCCAGGAATCGTCTACCGAAATCCAGGGAGCGTAGGACCGTGTATCGGGGATGACGATCGCACGACGCGTTGCGATCATACGCTGCAATGTCTGAGCCTCGTCGACGCGAACGCCATGCGTGAGAATGTGCTGGCTCATCTTATACGCTACGTGGAGCGCTTTGAAGCGCCGCACGTGGGCCACACCATTCTCGAGGAGCATTATATTGGCGCCGTCATGGGGCACCACACGTCCGACGTTTTCCAGGATACGATCCAGGACGTCGTCCAGGTCCAGGGTGCTGTTGAGCGTGGCGGCGATGTCGGTCAGCGCCTGTGCCAGAGAGCTTTCCACGCGCCGCTCGTGCACGGCGCGCCGGATCGCCTCGTCTAGCTGTGAGAGATCGCTGCGAAGGAGGCAGTCGGCAGCACCCTGCCGCATGCAGGCCACCACTTTTTCGTCAAAGGCGCCGGTCACAATGATAAATGGGACGTTCGGCTGCCGTTCCTGCAGGATTCGTAGGACCTGTCGTCCGCCAAGTGAGGCCAGGTTGTGGTCGCCAATTATGATATCTATCGTGTTGCGCAAGTGGCGGCGGAAATCGGCTTCGTTGTTGACTTGTTGGTAGCAGAAGTCATATTCAGCGCCGGACAAAGCGTTCGCAATCGCTTCGGCGGCGCCGTTGCTGTCTTCCAGGATTAGTGCGTGCAGGGATGTAGACATTCAGGTGTGTTTTCCAGGATTGCTGGCGCCCTACCCGGGTTGTATTGTGCCGGCTTCGTTGCCGTGTAAGCGCGCAGTGGCTGTGATCAGTGATTCCTCGTTCTGTCGTGGCCATATTGTGGAGCAACTGTGGGCCTGCTGTCTATGAATAATTAGGCCCATGTATTCTTGACGGCGTACGTCCGACTCGCTCCTGGAGTACTCATACCAGGCGCCGCTTACTGTGCGGCAGGCAAGATAAAATAGAAGCGGCTGCCGGCGCCATTGCCGTGGAAGCGATCGCCTTCAACTTCCCTCGATCAACTTGTGCTTGATCGCCACGCGCGTGGCAGCCGTGCGCGTGGAAACGCCGAGTTTCGTATAAATGCTGCGTAGGTGATTCTTAACCGTATGGGGGCTGATGTCCAGCCGCTCCCCAATCTCGTTGTTGCTCAGTCCATAGACGAGCAACTGCAACACCTCTTCTTCTCGCTCGGTCAGATCTTTACCGGGAGACGGCGGAGCGCGCATTGTCTCTATTAAGACCTGACTCGCTTCGGGAGCGATCGTCGGTCGGCCACGATAGGCGTCTCGAATTGCTTCCGCTAACTCGTCTGCACTGACGTTTTTCAGCAGATAACCAACCGCGCCGGCTTCCAGCACGCCGCGCACCAGCTGGTCATCTTTGAAGCTCGTGAGCGCCAGGACCTGCACGCCCGGGCATTTTTGGCGGATGCGCCTGGTGGCCTCGACGCCGTCAACGTTCGGCATTACCAGGTCCATCAAAACGACGTCAGGGTCGTGCGTCTGGCATAGGTTGACGATGTTCGAACCGTTGGCTGCAGTGCCGACCAATTGCAGGTCGGAAAATGGCTCAAGGAGCGTTGTCAACCCCTCGCGGACGACAAGATGATCGTCCACGATCAGAAGCCGGATCTTACTCTCGCTGTTCATCGTCTCCTGCCCGTGTCCCTTTCCAATCGTAAGTTCCCTGCGGATCACAGTAGCGCGCTAGGCCAACAATTGTAACCGTCAGATCCGCATGTGGCGAACATTGGTGTCGGCGCGCCGTTGCATTGAGCTCGTCTCCGGGCGCCGGCCTGTGTGGCGCAAGCGTTTTGATCAGATAAACGGTTATCTAATCCAGTTGCTTCATCATATTGCTGTAGCTGTTCTGCGCAGCGAGCAAGACCGTTGCGACGCACGAAACGACGTCTGGTGCCCTTCGCGCCGGGTAGCCTTTGACCTTTATCTTTGTTAAACTTAAACGGGTTCCACTATATGAAGGAAGTTCGCGCGAAGAGACCCGGTAGTCGGGAGTCGCATAAATTGTAAATGTAGCGTAGCAGACTGCTCGTTCTCTTAACTATGGCTACGGACCAGACCAAGGAGACGTGAATGGACAAAGAGAAACTATTGGATTGGTACCGGCAGATGGTGCTCATCCGCCGTTTTGAACAACGTTCAGCGGAACTATATCAGCAGGGAAAAATCGGCGGGTTCCTGCATCTTTATATTGGACAGGAAGCGGTAGCAGTGGGCGCCATTGCCGCCCGCCAGGAAGGCGACCACGTGATCACCGCTTATCGTGACCACGGGCACGCGCTGGCCGTGGGCAGCGATCCCAAGGCGCTTATGGCCGAGTTGTTGGGCAAGTCGACCGGCGTCAGTAAGGGCAAAGGGGGGTCGATGCACCTGGCGGATGTCTCGCGCCAATACTGGGGTGGGTACGCCGTTGTCGGCGGTCACCTGCCGCTGGCTGCCGGCATCGCACTGGCTGAGCAGTACCGCGAGAGTGACAACGCCGTGCTATGCTTCCTGGGCGACGGCGCGACGAATATTGGCTACTTCCACGAATCGGTGAACCTGTCCGGTGTGTGGTCGCTGCCCATTGTCTGGATTGTAGAGAA
>JBMCFH010000099.1:0-12894 GCA_048620455.1 Chloroflexota bacterium
TGTGTTCCAAGTCCCTCAGATAGTAATCCCTCCAGCGTCGCCTCCCCGTTCAATATCTCGGCTTTCCACCCGGGACGCAGGTGGTCGAGGAGCATTGCCTGGCCCAACCCGCTGTAGTAGAAACGGCCATCGCGGAGACCAGTCCAAAGTGGGGGTAAAGATCGAATATAGATAGCAGTGACGTGGGATAGAACATGCCGGCGCGTCGGCGTCTGCTCAGGGGGTACAGGGTGCAAACTCGGCGCGTTCGGCGCGCACGCTCTGCCCGTCGCCGGAATCGACGCGGAAGGAGACCGGATTACTGCTGCAACGACGCCAGTAGTAGGAGAAGACGGGGCCTACCTGGAGGATGTCGTCGCGGAAATAGGTATAGTTGCCGTCGCCGCCCTGGGCGCTGACGACGACGTCGGCGATGGCGTACAATTCGTTCGCCGGATCGAGCCGCCAGTTGACACTGACCGAAAAGGTGAGTGGGGGATAGTTGGGAACTTCAGTCGGCCCGGTGGCGGGCGCCGGGGTCGCCGTAGCGGTCGCCGTGACGGTCGCTGTGGCCGTCGCGGTTGCGGTTACCGTTCCCGTCGCCGTCGTCGTGGCGCTCGCCGTAGGTGTGGCGGTCGAGGTCGTCGCCGCCGTGGGCGTGCCGGTCGTGGTCGCCGCCGCCGTGGGCGTGCCGGTCCTCGTGCTCGTACTCGTCGCCATGCTCGTACTCATCGCCGTTCCCGTCGCCGTGCCGCCGACTGGCGCCGTTGGCGTCTGGGTCGCCGTCGGCTCGGGCGGAAAGACCGAAAAGCGGACGAAAAACAGCGCGCCGCAGACGAAAAGCAGCGGAAGCAATAACAACAACCAGGCCGGGATCAGCGGCGTGACGCGCAATTGCCCGGTGTTACTGTGTACTGTCCCGCTGTCCACCTGCTCCACACGCGTCTCAAAGGGATAGAAGGTAGGCACGCCGATGAGCGGGCGGCGTTCCACACGCACGGTCATCGGCACGCTCGCTTCCTCCCCCGGCTGCAGCGCATAAGGGCCGCTGTCGCCGCGGAAGGTCAGGTCGCCCGTGGGGTCGTAGCCGCTCACCCGATAGTCGTGGGGCACGTTGCCGTCGTTGCGCAGGAAAACGGTAAAGGTCCGTTCGTTGCTGCTCACGGGCGCACCTCTACGAAGAGGGAGCTGAACGGCTGGATGATGAGGACGCTGGTGACGCTGGCGACCCGCTCCGGGGCAAGGGTGGAGGTGGCGGTTACGGAAAAGGGGTAAGTGCGCGCTTCGCTGGCGCTCGTCCGCGGTGGGTTTAGGAGCAGCATGTAGGCGCTACTGTCCCCGGCCGCAATGGTCAATTCATCCGTGGGCAGCGTGTACCAGCCGGCGGGCAGCCCGTCCACACTCAAGCGCACCCGTTCCTCGTTCTTCTGCCGGTTGTCGACTACGACCTGCATCAAATCCTGTTCACCGGGGGTGACCTCTGCCTGTGGCGGGTCCAGCGTTAACCGTAGTAACGCCGCCTGTGGCGGCCCCTCCGGCTCTTCCGGCGCCACCGGGCCCGGCCGGCTGCGCAACACGCTGGCCACGATGCCCAGCACCACGTCCTGGTAGAGGTAAAGGCCGGGCTCCAGTGGCGGCAGGTTATCGTCGTCGACCACGGAATCGTCGCCGGCGGTGCGCCCCGCCCCTTCGCTGCTGCGCTCGCCGTCAAGTTGCTGCTGGATGGCGCGCAGCAGACCGGCGAGCCTGCTCAGGGACCGCGCGTCGAGGGTGGTGGGGACGATGGGCGGCGGCGGACCGTCGAGCATAAAATCTTCCCACTCCATGAGGTCGAAGAGGAACTGCCCTCCCTTATAGTAGGGCAGCGGCGCCAGCGTGCGCAAGATCTCCCGCGCCTTGTCCGGCGCCGCCTGGCGGTAGGCGACGCCGCGCCGGGCCAGCGTGCACAGCACGGCGCGCAGCCACTCGTTGCCGTTGGCCACAGCCTCCAGCAACTGTGCTTCTTCGTCGGAGAGGAATTCAAATCCGGGCAGACTGGGCGGTATATCCATCGTTAACCTGTGTCAGAGTGGGCGCGTTGTCACGTAGTTGGCGATTTGCCGCAAAACGCCTTTCGCTTCGTTTTCCGGGAGGAAGGTGAGATCCTCTTCGAAACGTTGCACCCCCTCGTGCGCCAGCCGGTCGGCGAGGTCGATGGCGTACGTCAGTGAGTCGAACCGTTCCATTTCACGCAGGATCATCTCAGCGTCTTCCTGCGTTTTCTCCGCACGCGGGCGGCGGATGTTGGCGTACAGCCGTTGCCGCGTGGCCTCGTCCGCTTCGCGGAAGAGGTGAATGAGCATCACCGTGCGCTTGCCTTCCAGCAGGTCGCCCAGCGGCTCCTTGCCGTATAAGGCGGTCTCGCCAACCAGATTAAGGACGTCATCCTGGATCTGGAAGGCGATGCCGATGAGGCGGAAGGCCTCGTTGAACTGGTTGAGCAGGTGCGGATCGGTAACTCCCGCGCTGACTGCCCCCATGCGGCACGGGCTGATGGCCGTGTACCAGCCGGTCTTCTTCGTACTCATGTAGAAGTAATCCTCGTCGCCGGGCGGCACCAGCCCCTCACGGATCCAGCCCAATTCTAGGGCCTGTCCCTCAATTGTCTCACGGCACATGTGCATCACTTCGTGGATCAGGCCCAGGGTACGCGCCAGCCCCAGCGTATCCAGGTTGGAGAGAACCGTATCTACTGCCAGCAGATTCATGCCGTCGCCTGTGTTCACGGCGAGTCCCGCACCGTGGGTGGCGTGTAACGTTTGCTCACCGCGGCGGTGGGTCGATTCGTCGGCGACGTCGTCGTGGATGAGGAAACCGTTGTGAAACAGCTCGATGGCGGCGGCGGCGCGCATCGCGTCTTCGCTGCGCCCCCCGGCGGCGACGCAGCTCGCCAGGGTTAGGGTGGGGCGCAGCCCCTTGCCCCTACGCGCGGGATAGGTGTGCATCAGCTCGTACAGGTACGGTGCGGGGTCCCGCGCCGGTATAATGCGCGCGATCTCTTCCTGCACCCGTTCCTTGCAGCGTTCCATCGTTTCCAATAGATCGGCGTCGGTGGCACCGCTAAACTGCCACCACGATGTGCTGACGCGGTTGTCCCACAGGGTGCGCTCGTCCTGATTGATCGTGCCGCCCACAGTCTCCGGCGCCAGGTCCTGGTCCTCCGGGTAACGTTGGTCCAGGAAATCGAGGGCGCGCCAGCGCACGCCACGCGGCGGCGGAAAGGCCGGGTGGCCTTCGTTCACGTCGCCATCCGTTGCCGGGCTACCCCAACGTTCCGGGTATTGGTCGCGATACGCCTTCCACATCGCCTGGATCGCCCGCAAGCCGGAGGCGCGCTGCGACAATAACTGGAAAGTGCGCCACACTGCCAGCGTTTGCCCGCGCGAACCGCGCACGTCGAGGCTGGCGGATAGCGTCTGGTCCACGGGGCGGCGCTGGAGGTCGAAGAGCAGATTCATGGCGCGGTTGTCGAAGTAGACCTCCACGTCTGGCTGTTCGCTACGATGCACCCGCGCCAGCAGGCGGCTGCGCTCCGCCGTCAACTCGGCGTGGCTATCGTCGCCGAAGTGCAGGGCAAGCACGATCTCCCCCAACTGGTGCGCTGCCGCCGCGACAATCGCCGGCGCGCGCCGCGAGAGGGCGTCGACCGTGTCAACCAGCAGTTGCGCCGCGCTATAGGCCACCGGCTCCTCCGGCAAACTCGACAATGCCCGCCGTGGCAAAGCGGAAGGGCACGCCGTTCAACTCCCCTTCGATCTGGCAGGAGCCAATCACCTCGTGCACGCTGAAGGGGTCAATACCGGTCTCGTTGGGGATGACGATGCGCGCCGCGGCCTCGGCTGTGAAGTCTAGCAGGACCCAGTCCCGGCCCAACTGGGCGGTGATGCCCAGGCGGCGCGGAATGGGCGCCATTGGCGGCGTCCCGAACAGGTTGGCCAGGTCCGGCACCTGCTGCACCAGATTGCGGTCCAGGAGGCCGCGCACTGCCACGTTGATGTTACGCCGCGGGAAATGGCGTCGCACCCTGCCGTCGCGCCACAACATCACCGACGCCGACGCCGCGTCCGGGGGCTCCGGCGGCTGAATCAGCGTGAAGACGAGCGCCCACGGCGGCGGCGCGCCCGGCGCCGTGACCGTCGGGTCGTTGGCGAAGCCGAAGAGCCAGCCACCCATCTCGGGCCAGCCCCAGTTGCCGCGTACCCGCTCATGGTAGCCGACCGCGGCCACGTCGCGCACCGTCTCGCCATTCCCCAGATGCCACGCTCCCTGGGCCAGAATGCCCGCTTCGGATTGCCAGCGGAAATGCTGGTCTCCGGCAAATGGCGCGCACTGGCTGGTACAGGGATAGCTGCTGCGCTGCAGCGTCAGACGCACGGCGGGCGCGCCCGCCGTCGAGCCTACTTCAAAATTACCCGCTTCCCCCAGTGCGTGGGGCAGGCGAAAGGCAGACCACAAGGGAGCCAGCGTCGCCGCGTTAAACTGGCTGGCCCACCAGCCCGCGCCCCGCTTGTAGAGCAGCAGGATCGAAGTGTTGCGCGTGGGCGCGTCCGGCTTCTCCGGGTCCGGGCCCAGCCAGGCCACGTTGGCTACCAGGCCCAGCTCGTTGTCACGCGAGAGGAAGGCGTAGTGGAGCCAGCGACGCTCCAGGACACGTAACATAGGCGCCCGGGGGAAGGGACCGCGCGGCCCCAGGCCCAGGGGGCGCGACGGCAGAGGCGCGCCACTTTGGCGGATGACGGCAGGCATGGCTTAGTGGCCCATTAGTGGGTGATGACGCGTTCCGGCTCATTTTCTATCATCCATTCCTCCTGTATTGGGGACGGGCGTAACGTCCGCGCCATCCGATTGGCAACCCTCTCGGAGGCCGACCAAAGACCTGGCATAACCCCTGCGCGCCACGTTACGTGGCGCGTTGCAGGCTTCCGGGAGGGTGAGTTCTGGTTGAAGTCAGGATTGCCAAACGGCGTCGCTTGGATTGCGCGCTGGCTTCCAGATATGTTAAGATAGGGTGCGATGTTGGGTACGTAGATACTGGCAGGAATCGTACTCACGTTACATTCTACATTACTTCTCACTCGCTGACTAGAAGCCCTGCACCCCGCTTCGTTCCCGGCAACTGCCGTTTATCGTCGCTGCTAGCATCCTTGTCACCCATCACCCCGACCAGATGGACGGCGATGTTCTGCCCAGGAGATCGTGTATGACCGCGGAGAATAACGCCCCAGCCACTGATCCCAATGAGGAAGATGCCAACTATGAGCAGACCGGCGCCCGCGAAACCGCGGGGAAGGGAGATTCCCATGAAAGCCCCTTTGAGCCGCTTAAACTCACCACGCACAGGGAACTCCTGATCCACCAGGCCGAAATTTTTGCCCGCTTCAACCAGGATCCTGACGCTGCCAGTTTACTCCTGATCAACCCGGTCCTCGCCTTCCGTGATGTGGGCGTGGAGATGACGCGGGAGATTGCCCATCATGTGCTGCACACCATCCAGCACACCCCGCGCCTGCGCAACCGTCGCGAGGCGCTGGAAGCGGAATTGAAAGAGGCTGTTGGCGAAGCGCCGCAGCCGCATGATCCGGCCTGGGTCAGCCGCTTTCTTTTTGAGACGCTAGAACTGGAACCCTTAGCCACGGAGGGGCTGGAACCGGCCTACCGCTTGCCGCTCAATCAGGCTGCCATCGATCGCCTGGAGAAGATCCGGCCCCGGCGCCAGCGAAAGGAAAAGCTCTCCGCGCGCAGCGCATTGCTCCGCGTGCGCGTGCAGCGCCCTGCCGTGCGCCGCCTCGACATCGACGCCCCGCTGCCAGAGTTGCGCCCCGCCAAGAAGGCGCCCGCGGAAGTAGAACTGGAGAGCCTCTTCTTTTATAAAGAGAGCCATCCGCTGGCCCGCGCTCTTCTGGAACTGGGCATCATCCAGCGTCGTAGCTTCCCTATCCATAGCGCCGACAGCTACCGCCGCATCAAGCTCGGCGAGAAACCAAACGCCTTCCGCAGTTGGATCGACGCTGTGCGTTTTCCTGAGGACACAGACGATGAGTCTGACGGCTAACTTCGATTACTGTATCCAGCTCGGCATCGCGCAGGTGCGCGAGATATTTCATCTCGCCTTCAAGAGCGAAGACCGCTACCCGCACAACGTCGGTCCCATCACCCGCACCTTCTCCGGGCGCGAGATGATCATCAACGTGCGCGTGCTGGACGACGAGGATCGCGCCGCCGATCTCACCTTCCAGGACGAGAAGCACATGCTTTTCTCTTTCCCCTTTGACCTCACCGCGGAGGTTGCGGACGCGCCCGATCCGGCCCTCAGCCGGGTGACGCTACAGGTGCGGGTCGAGGTACCGGGCAAGCTGCACACGTGGGTCGAAACGCAAGAGGTGCTGGGCATCAGCTTTTTCGACATCACTGCCGACGACGTCAACATCGTCACCCTCGACGGCCTGCCGACCATCAACATCGACAACTTCCTTGCCGCCATTCATAACAAGTACGAAGATATTCCCCACGTCTACACGGATGGATCGGGCGGCGAACTGATCCTCTATGACGGCAACCGCGACACGACGCTGATCCCGCCCAACAGCAGCGGGCAGGAGATTGGGGCCGTCCTCGAAGAGCACAGCGGGCAAGAGTACCTCAAGATCAGCGCGCCCATTCACGTCACCGTCCCCCTTCCGTCCGGCGGCATCTACACCTCTTACGGCGAGGTTGTCTTCTGGCGCGAGGTGCAGCGCAGCGACACGATTATCAGCGTCAACATGGGCGTCGAACCGGCCGAGGCCGCCCTGCGCACCCAGGTGGAGCTGGACGACGTCGCGGGGCAGCGGGCGGCGGAAGAAGTGGAAATAGAGTCGCAGTTGCACGCGGCCTACGAAGCGGAGATCATCCCCCATAGCAGTTCACAGGGTTTTGCCACACTGCAGATTTACGACGGCGACCGCGATCCCGAACTTGAGCCCCCTTACGAAGGCAACCCGGAGATCGAGGGCGCCCTGGAGACGCACAATGGAGACGAATATCTGCATGTGACGCTGCCCATCTACCTCACCGCCTCTCTCTACGCCGGATTCGGCGACATACAGTTCTGGCGACCGGTCACACGCACGGCGACAACCCTCACGGTAAACATGAGCACCGTTCCCACTGACTCCGACCTCGCCACCCAGGTCAATCTGGGCGGCATCGGCGGCAGCACGGCGGCCGCCGCCGTGCTGCCTTTCGCCGATCCCATGGTCAACGCTTTCGGCAGTATCAGCGGGCCGAGCTTCGGCGCCGCCACCGCGGCCCTCACCGGCCTTGTCATCGAGGGCATCAATAGCTTCGGCACAATCACCGAGCCTGCCTTTAGCGAAGCCGCCGCCCGCCAACTTCTTCAGGAAGAGATCGCCAGCTATCTTGGCGAGCGCCGCTACCCCTTCTATAGCCCGGAGTCGGGCGACCCTGACGAGCCGCTGAGCACGCCGGTGGGGTTTCTCCTCGTGGCCGACGAAGTGTTGGCGATCCTGGTCAACCGGCGCAGCGGCACGGCCGCCGACGATCATGCCCCCGACAATTTCCTCGGCGGCAACGACATGGCGCTGGCCGTAGGCCGGGCAAAGGTTGACGAGGTCATCGGCGAGGCGGTGGTCGCCGAGTTTCCCGGCCTCTCGCCCGACAACGGCTGCCACACGGGCAGCGAAGAGCTGGAAACGGACGAGGGAGACGCGACGTTGCAGAAGGTGTGCGTCGCCCCATCGGACCCGGACACCCACGGCGAGAGCGAGGGGCACCTCTGGGTCACCGGCGAGGCTGAGGTTCACATCGACTGCTGGCCCGATCCGGACATCAGCTTTTCCGGCCCCATCTTTCTCCGCGCCACGCCTTTTGAGGAGGACGGGCAGTGCGGCCTGGAAATAGAGGCAGTGGCCGGTGATTTTGACGTCGATCAGAGCTGTTGCGACGTCCTCCTCGACCTGCTGATCATCGTCGTCGGCTGGATCATGCTGGTGATCATCGAGAACATGATCGACGAGGTGGGCGGCGAATTGGCCAAGGATATTGCCGCCGGTCAGGCGGAAAATATTGAGCCCTTCCCCCCGGTGGTTAACGGTATCGCCGAGGTTCACGGCTGCCTCACCGGGCTTAACGTGAGCAGCGAAGGGTTTGTGCTGCCCGGCGAACTGACCATCCGCCGCCTGGGCACCAGCTATGAAGATTTAGAGTCGGACTCGGACTTGCCGCGACCCTGATAGGATTTGAACCGGGTGTCGCCGGTGCCCACTCGCAGGAGGAACAAAGATGGATATTGAAACAGTACGCGGTTTTGTACTCAGCATTGAGGTCGGCCGCGCCGGACTGGTCACGGTTCGCCTCGTCCACGACGACGGCTCGATTCACAGTTACGTCATTTCTGATCTCGACGCCGACCCCGAGCGCTTTAACGAGCGCTTGTCGAAGCTGGGGCTTTTGCGCGATGCGTTGACGCGCGCTGAACCGGTGGAGATCGAACACAGCGGCGGCGAGGCGGGGCGCATCATCGAGCGCGTCAGCCGCATCAGCCGCGACGATTTGAGGCCGCCTGGGGCGTTGGCGCTGGTAACCGGGCTGGTACTCGACGTGATGGTGCACGTGGAGAACCGCACCGGCCCCGACGGCGAACGCCCCGATTCGGCCCGCGTCACGCTGCTGGGCACCGACCTTTCGGTCGTGCAACTGGTCCTCAACCTGCAGACGCCGGAGCGGCTGGTCGCCGACCACCAACTGCAAATGATCCGCGAGGCGCAGCAGGCGGGCGATCTGGTGCGCCTGCTGGTCGAGGGCGAGGGCGCCGACGCGCCAGATAGCACCGTCACCGGCAAGCAGGGCGGGCGCATCCTCGCCGTCGCCGTCGACCACAATGCCGACGCCTTCGGCGACGAGCGCGCCGAGGAGATCAGCGGCTTTGTCGAGTCTCTGAGCCTGATCGCTCTCAAGCCGGGCGACGCCACCGGCAACTTCGCCCACGTGCGCTTCACCACGGCCCCCGATTTCTCCGGCTCTGGCGGCAGCGTTGGCCTGGCGCCTTTCACCCCCGTGCTCTGGAATCTGCTCGTGCCGCGCTATTCGCTGACCTACGATCTCTTTGAGGCCGGACTGCGCGACAACCTGCGCATGCGCGTCAGCCTGATCTCGCTGGCGCCGCGCGAAGACGAGGAGGAAATTGAGGAACGGGAAGCGGACGAGGAGAGAGAGGCGATGGTCGAGGCCGGCCGCATCGCCGCCCGCATGGCGCGCGTTCGCGACGCGGACGGAGCGCCGCAAAACCTGGCGATTACTCTCGCCGCCGAGTTGCTTGCCCACCTCGCCTCCGCCAGCCGCCCCGTGTGGATCACCATCTCGCGCGCCACCCTCGACCATGGGCCGGAGCATTACCCCTGCGTGACCGGCACGCCCACCAGCGATCTGCAGCCGCGCACCCTGCGCGACTTGCGTCTGCCTTATCCCGCCGCGTGGGAAGGGCTGGGCTGCTTCAACCCCGGCATCTACCGCTTCCAGTTCAAGCTCGAGACCGACTTCACACTGTTTGTCGACGGCGAGGAGTTGTGCCTGCACGAGGCCAGCGGCGAAGAGGGGGTCTATATGGCCCACGCCTGCCTGGGCGGTGAACATGAGATTCGTGTTGAACTGGCGGCGTGGACGTGCGATCATGAGTTTGTGATGGACGTCTACCAGCTACGTTAAGGGGCCCATCCGTTTCGGGCGCGCCCGTCCCCTTGCGCGGGGGCCGACATCTGAGAAAAATGGTTACAGCACAACGAGGAGATAAGCATGGCTGACGAGAGCACAACGATCATAACGCAGAACGATGAGGATACCTTCGCGCTGGAGCACGACGGCGGGCTGGCGCTCTACGGGCGGAAAGAAGCGCCGGCGCTGCAGCATCACCATCACTTCGGCGGTGAGGTGCTGCACACAACAAAAGCGCCGCTGGTGCACATGGTCTGCTGGGACGAAGAGCCGTGCCGGGTGGAGGTCAGCGGGCGCGTTACCCTTGCCGGCGACGAGCAGGCCCCGATCCAGGTCAACCACCATTTTGCCAACGACCATCACCAGACGCTGGCCGTAGAGCCGTTTGGGCACACGATGAAGGTCGCCACCGAACTGGCGGATCCCATCCACCACGCGCTGCAGGTGCGCACGCCCATCGAGCTGCGCTTCTGCAATCCGTGGCAGGTGGACTCCGGCTACCAGGTCGAGGTGACCCTGGGCCAGATTCGCCTCCTGTCCATCAGTCTGCGCGGGTCAACGGTGCTCACCCCACAACCCTGCTCCGGCGACGAGCCCTGTCTGGATCCGCCCGTCAGGACGCCCATCCGGGTGCAACCGGGCACCGTATAAGGAGATCGTTCATGACTCAGCAGAAAGAGAGTAAGCGGGGCCAACGCGCCGCCAGCGCGCCGGGCGGCGAGCAGCTTGTAAAAGGGATCGCCGACCTGGCGAGCGCCACCCTGGGCGTTGGCGCCACCTTTGCGCGCATTGCCGCCCAGGCTACGGCCGGCGAGCGACCGGTGCCGCCTCCCTCTGAACCTGGCGCACCGCTGACAGCCATCGTCCATTACAGCGCTGCGGCCCTGGTCAACGTGGTCGACGCCGTGCGCGCCGGCATGGACGAGATCCGCAGCGGCACGGGCCAGGCCTCCGACACCAGCCGCCCGCCGTCTGCCGCGCCGCCGCCCGCCGCCGCGCCCGCCTCGCTACCCACGGTCCATCCCGACAGTACGCTGCGGATGCCCCTTTCCATCGAAAACACGAGCGCGGAGCCGATGGCCGATCTGCACTTCCTCTGCCTGGCATTGGAAGCTGAGGCAAGCGGATCGGGCGTCCCGCTGACCGCGACCAACGTTCGTTTTGAGCCCACCTTGCTCAGCGTGGCGCCGCGCGATTTCGAGAAATTGACCGTTTACGTCGACGTACCCGCCGACGCCGCTGCCGGCCGTTACGTGGCGACGATTGGCCTCGAGAACGGTAGCTTTCGCACGGGGTTCCCCTTCGTCGTTGCGCCGGCGGAGAGCGGGTAAATGGCCAACGGCCTCTACGACGTCATCGTCGTCGGTGCGGGTCCCGGCGGTAGCGCCGCGGCTGCACTTTTGGCCCAGCAGGGGCGGCGTGTGCTACTCCTGGAGAAGGGAACCTTCCCCCGCGATAAGGTATGCGGCGACCTGATCAGCCCGCGCTCGCTGCGCGTGCTGGCGCAGTTGGGCTGCGGCCCGGCCGTGGCCGCAGCGGCGCGCAACCGCCTGGAGGGCGGCTTGCTCTACGTCAACGGCGAGCAGTTCGCCACAGCGCGCATCCCCGGCCGCGACGGGCTGCCCACCTATGGCTACGCCATCCCCCGCCTCGTCTTCGACGAAATCGTCTTCCGCCACGCCCAGGCCAGCGGCGCGGACACGCGCGAGGGTTGCCACGTGGAGGGCCTCAGCTTCGGCGAGGAGGTCACCGTTTACGCCCGGCGGGGGGCGCGCTACCGTGGTCGTCTCGTCATCGGCGCCGACGGCGCCCACTCCGTCGTCGCCCGCGCTCTGGGCATGGAACAACGGGAGAGCAAGCAGATTATCGTCGCCCTGCGCGCCTACTACGAGGGCGTCGGCGGTGACCCGTCCCAGGTTGACCTTTTCTTCGACGAGCAATTTTTCCCCGGCTACGGCTGGATCTTTCACCTGGGAGATGGGCGCGCTAACGTGGGCCTGGGCATGGTGCAGGACGTTTATAAGCGCTACGGCATCAACCTGCGCCAGCGCCTCGACCAGTGGGTTGCGGATGACCCTCACGCCCACGCCCGTCTTGGCCGGGGACGGCTCGACGGGCGCATCGTGGGCTGGCCACTGCCCACGTTTCGCCGCCGCGGCGGCAACTACGCGACGCGCGCTTTGCTGGTGGGCGACGCCGGCAGTTTTGTGGATCCAATCAACGGTGAGGGCATTCATACCGCGTTGGAGACGGCGGTTATCGCCGCGGGCGTTGCCGCGGAAGCGCTGGACGCCGGTGACTTTTCTGCCCGCTTCCTCTCTCGCTACGAGCGGCGCTGGCGCGAGGAGCTGGATCTGGATTTGCGCACGGCGGACCTGATCGTCACCGTCATCCAGAACCGGGCCCTGAACCCGCTGTGGATGTTGTTGTTGGGGCTGATTGGCCAACGCGCCGACGCGGACACCCTCTACGCCGATGCCTGCGGGGGGATGCTCGCCGGGGTAGTCCCCACCCATCACAGCGTTTCCCTGCCCCTCGCCGCCAAAACGCTGCTACAGGGCCCGGGGCCGTGGCGCCGGGCGCTGGCGGGCGCCGAGGGCAGAGCAGCCGGGGGGCGGCCCGCCGCCGGCGCCCTGGACGCCGCGCTTACGGGTAGCAGCCAGGTGCTGGACGCCATCAGCGCCATGGCCGCGGAGCCGCAACATTCGCTGGCCTGGGCGTGGGACGTCACGCGCAAGAGCGCCGGGCTGGCGCGGGGTCTGGGAGACCGTTACCTGCTGGGCACCATCCGATATATGTTTGGCACAGCGCCGGCAGACGCCGGCAAGGAGAATCCCCAATGGCCGAAAGTGAAGTAGAGAGGATCGCCGTCGAAGAGGAAGAGGCTCGCATGCGGGATAGCAGCCTGCAGCGCCTGGCGCGCAGCACCCTGCGCACCGGCCTCAGTCTGGCGCTTCTGCCCGTGGCCTTTCTCCCCGAGACGTCGCAAAAACACCTTCGCCGCGCCGGCAGTGAACTGACCTATGGTCTTGCCGCCTCCCTGCGCGCCGCGTCGGAGACCCTCGACAGCGTCGCCGAAGAGATCGGCTCTGTGAGAGACCAGTCCAAACCGGGGGCTAGCAGCTGACTTTCGACGCTCGAAGCGTGCGCTCGCTAAGCGTCCCATCG
>JBMCFH010000100.1:0-12563 GCA_048620455.1 Chloroflexota bacterium
TTCCGCGTCAGCAAACCGTTCTACGAGCGCTGGGAAATCAAGACGTTGATCTACTACGTGCGCCTGGCCTGGGTGGAGCAGGCTTTGCAGGACGGTCGAGAACTTACCGCGCGCCAGAAACGGTGGTTCGCCGACGCCTGGCAGGCGATTTACAACCGGCCCAAGCGGTACCTCTCGCGCTCATTGCACGATCAGGTGCGCGGCGCGGTGCTCTCCCGCGGGCTGCCGCCCTCAGAGGCCCTGCGCCACATCGTTCCCCACGCGCCCCACGATGGCATCGCCGAAAATATTGAATATCTGGCCGAGGACCTGGCCTGGCTGGCCCAGAAGCTGAAAAGCGAGGCAGGGTGCACGCTGCGCGACCTGGAGCGGCGGCTGGATTACAAGGCTTATCTGCGCGAGAGCAGCGGCTTTCCCCAGACAGGGGAAGGGCGCGCCGTGGGCGTGGAAGCCTTCATTGACTACGCCCGGGGCAAAGGGTCCCTGCTGGCCTTCATGCAGCACATTCGGGAACTGGCCCAGGAGAAAATCGGCCGCGATCGCCACGTCCAGGACGACGCCGTGACCCTCAGCACCATTCACGGGGCCAAGGGGCTGGAGTGGCCCGTGGTCTTTATCGCCGGCTGCAACCAGGAAATCATGCCCTTTAACGGCAAAGAGGCCCAGAATCTGGAAGAGGAGAGACGTCTCTTCTACGTGGCCCTGACCCGCAGCAGCCGCCACCTGTCCCTGCACGCGGTGCAGAACCAGCCGTTATCCCAATTCTTGCGCGAGGCCCGCTGGCGCCAGCTGCTGCCCACCGTGCGCTATCTGCAAAAAACGCTGTCCCGCGATCCGCAGACGTGGCAGGCGCAGGAGGCCTGGATTCTGGCCCGCAACGTGCAGGAGCACGGCCTGGCTCGCTACTTCCAACAGTGGTGGGACGCGCCACCGCGCAGACAGCGGGCAGTGGCGCAGACGATGGCGAGCTTCTTCCAGGCCGTCGAGACCCGCGACGCCTGGGACGCGCTCTCTTTGTGCCCGGACCAGGTGCAGACGTGGCAAACGCTTCTGGACGGCTCGCCGCCGGCCGATCGGCAAACGACAGACCGCTTTCCCGGTCTGGAGCAACTCCTGTCGCAGAAGGGGCAGAGCAGCAACGGACGCGCCGGTGCCGCAGAGCTAGAGTCGCCGTCCGTGGTGCGCCCCGGCATGTGGGCTCGTTGTGACGCCGGCTGGGGACGCCTGGAACGCATTACGGATGCCCGGGGGCAGGCGGTGAGCGAGATACCGCGGGAGGCGGGGATGGGACGGTTGCATCTGACCCTGCGCCCGGGCCTGGATGGCGTTTCCGTGGAAATCGACCTCCAGGCGCAGCGCATTTTCTTTCCTGAAAATGGCCGCTTCTACACCTGTACGCGCTGCAACCGCTTCTCCAGTCCCGATCCCGTCGTGGTCAGCAGCGATCACAATGACATCGCGCATGACGGTACCGGGGCCAGTTACAAGGTGCAAAGAAAAGGCTACCAGCCGCTTAGCTATCTCCGACTGCAGAGGGAGCCCCCGCCACAGCTACTGGAGTAGGCGTCACCCTGGCGGCAATGTTTCATGTGAAACTTTATGTAATATGCCGCCTACTCCTCGACGTAGCGCGGATAGGTGTGTTTGGCCCGTTCCGCCTGCGCCAGGTCGATGTGCACGGTGGCGAAGGGGCGCGTGGGCGTGGTCAAGGCAAGGACCTCGCCGTCTGGGCCGATAACCCAGCCCAGACCTCCCAGGCTGACCGGAATATCGTCGTGGCCGAAATGGTTGCTGGAGAGCGAAAACGCGCCGGCAATGATCGCCGCCGTGCGACCCGCCGCCAGCCACTTATCCACCGTGCGTTTCTCCGTGGCCCGCGGCGTCAGCAACAGGTGCGCGCCGGCCTGCCCGTACTCCCGCGCCTTTTGCATGAACCACAGCTCTGTGCAGATCAGAAAGCCCGCCGACACCTCGCCCGCGCCGGGCAGCTGCAGGGGCACCGGCTTAAAAGGACCGTTGCCCCGCGCGTACCAGGAGGCTTCCCAAAATCCGGCCTCATCCGGCAGATAGCGCTTGGTGTGAGGGCGTGTAACCGTCTCTGCTGGGGACTCCCACACAAACCCCCGATTATAACGCTGCTCCCCGTCTCCGTTGACCGGCTGCGTGCCCGCCACGACCGTCGCCGGCAATTCCGCCAGCCGTTCCTGCCACTGCATGTGTGCCGTGATGGACGCCTCCCAGACCTCTTCGCTGAACGATTGCTGCCAGAAGGGCCAGGGATAAAAGGGCATCTCCGGCAGTAACACGAGGTCGCTTTCGTGCTGAGCGACGTGTGAGCGCAGGCGGTCCCAGTCGGTAGCCAGCCCCTCCTCGTCGCTGCGCAACTGGCAGACCGTGATGGTTACTTCTCTCTTGGGATTCACGTATTCTTCTCCTCATTACCCGGCGGTGGCAGGCGGGGGTGCTGCGGCTGACTCCGCTACTTGTCCATGCTGGTTCATACCAATACTGCTACCGCCCCGCTGACCCCACAACTGACCATCCGCTTGCCCGCAAGGCGGGCCTTCCTCCTGACCCCTAGTATAAACAGGGAAGGGGGGAATTCCAAGCGTCCCACCCCCGGTTTATAGTGAATAAAGCGCAACATCGACGGTGAAACAGCAGTCGGCGGGCCAACCTCTTTTCCTCTCCCTTGTGTAACAGTACAATCAGCCGTAACGACACCGAGCAAGCGACAATGGAGGACAGGGAATGGCAGAAAAGACAGTGATTGTTACCGGCGCCTCCCGCGGACTGGGCGCCGCCACTGCGAAGATTCTGGTCCGCGCAGGAGTGAATGTAGTGTTGAACGCTCGTTCAGAGGAAGAGTTACAGGAGGTCGCAGCCGCCGCCGACCCCGAGGGCCGGCGCACGCTTATCGTTTCCGGCGATGTCTCCGACGTCGAAGATTGCCGCCGGCTGGTGCAGGAAACGGTGGCCCACTTCGACCGCCTGGATGGGCTGATCAACAACGCCGGAATGCTGCACCCCATCGCCACCGTAGCCGACGCCGATCCCGCTGCCTGGGATAACAACATCGCCGTGAATCTACTGGGCCCCTTCTATCTCACGCACTTTGCCTTACCCCATCTGCGCGCGCGCCGCGGGCGGGTGGTCACCGTGTCCAGCGGCGCGGCGGTCAGCGCCAACGCCGGCTGGTCCGCCTACTGCGCCGCCAAAGCGGCGGTCAATCACTTCACCCGCGTGCTGGCGGTGGAAGAAGAAGCCATCGTGCCCCTCAGCTTCCGCCCCGGCGTCGTGGATACCGAGATGCAGCGCGAGATCCGCGAAGAGGGGAGTGGGGGGATGCCCGCCGACGCTCATCGCCGTTTCGTGAAGTATCATGAAGAAGGTGAGTTGCAGCCGCCCGAACGGCCCGGTCGCGCCCTGGCTGCCCTGGCGCTCTTTGCCCCGCACGACTGGCGCGGGGAGTTCATCCATTGGAGCGAGGAGCGGGTGCAGGAGCTGACCGCGCAACTTTGACTGTGGGCCGGACGCGGCGCGGCACAGGAGATGGTGTGAAAACAGTTCAGACGTTGATCCGTTTCAGCCGCCCGCACACGGTGCTGGCGACCAGCGTGCAGGTGGCGGCTCTGTATATTATTGCCGGCGCCTATGAAGCAGGCGCCCCGCCGCTAGCTCTGGCCTGGCTGGCCTGCCTCGCCGTCAACGTCTACGTCGTAGGCCTCAACCAGATCACGGATGTCGCCATCGACCGCATCAACAAGCCTTACCTGCCCCTCGCTGCCGGCGTTTACTCCTCCCGGCAGGCATGGACCATTGTACTCGTCGCCGCCGCGCTGGCCCTGGGGCTCGCCGCGCTGCAGGGGCCCTACTTGCTGCTGACGGTCGCCATCGCCTTTATTGTTGGCACCATCTACTCTCTGCCGCCCCTGCACCTCAAACAGCGCGCCGTCTGGGCCGCGTTGTCTATCGCCCTGGTGCGCGGCGTCACCGGCAACCTGGGTCTTTACGCCCATTTCCGCACTACGGCGGGCCTGGCCCTCGCCTGGTCCCCCCTTATTCTGTGGGCCACGCTCTTTTTCTTCGGCTTCTGCCTGGTCATCGCCCTCTACAAAGACATTCCCGATCACGACGGCGACCGCCGTTACACGGTGCGCACCTTTACCGTCCGTTTCGGCCCGCGCCGCGTTTTTGCCCTGGGGCGCTGGCTGCTGACGGCGTTCTATCTGGTGCCTATTGCCTTTTCTGCATTGCAGTTACCGGGTGTGGGAGAGCTGGCCCTGTTGGCCGCGCACCTGCTGGCCCTCTTTGCTTTCTGGGCCGTCAGCTTGCGCGTCAACCCCCTGGATGCCCGCGCCGTCTCCCGCTTCTATCTGGGCCTGTGGGGCCTCTTTTACGCCGAATACCTGCTGCTCAGCTTGCGCCAACTGGCAACCCTGATCCCGGTTTGATCCACGCCGCGCTGCGACTTACACTGATGAAACGAATATAATACGGAGAACCACGGGTAAGGGAGGACCACAGAGAACTCTCGAGAATCTCATTTCTTCTCCGTGCCCCTCCCTGGTTGCCTGCAGCAGCCCTCCTCCGTGTTGCTCCGAGCAACATTAGTTCCGAACAACCGCTCATTTCTTGATTCTACCAACGCGACGGGAGAAAATCTATGTTAACTGGAAGCGCCACACAAGAGGTCACCCACAATTATGCCGGCGCGCATCCTGGCGTCGCCTATAATCCGCTGGGAGTCACCGGGTTACAGGTCAGCGCCGCCGGCTTTGGCGGCTACCGCGTCGATGTGTCCGTCGATCTCTTTCACCAGGCGCTGACCCACGCCCTGCGCAACGGCGTCAACCTCATAGACACCAGCACCAATTACGCCGATGGCGGCTCGGAGGAACTGGTGGGCGCCGTGCTGCAGCGCCTGCAAGGGCAGGGCGAGCTCTCGCGTGAGGCCGTGGTCATCGTCTCCAAGGCCGGCTATCTGCAGGGTGAGAATTACGAGCGTGCCGTGCAGCGCCAGGAGGCCGGCGAGGCCTGGCCCGACCTGGTGCCTTACGCCCAGGGGCTGGCCCACTGCATCCACCCTGACTTCCTGGAGGACCAGCTCACGCGCAGCCTGGACCGCCTGCAGCTGGAGACAGTGGACGTCTACCTGCTGCACAACCCCGAGTATTACCTGAACTGGGCGGCCAAAAACGGCGTGCCGCTGGACGAGGCCCGCGCTACCTACTACCAGCGCATCGAGCGCGCCTTCCGCCACCTGGAAACGGAAGTCGAGCGCGGGCGCCTTCGCTGTTACGGCATCAGCTCCAACACTTTTCCCGCGCCCGCCGCTGACCCCGCGCACACCTCGCTGGCCCGCGTGTGGGACATTGCGCGGTCGATCTCTGACGACCACCATTTCGCCGTTATCCAGCTACCGGCCAATTTGCTCGAAACAGGTTTCGTTACGGAGCAGAACCAGCCCGGCGGGGAGAGCGTGCTGGCTCTGGCCCGTCGCCACAATCTGGGCGTGCTGATCAACCGGCCCCTGAACGCCATCCGCGGCGACGACCTGCTGCGCCTGGCTGACGTTCCCGTGAGCGGCGAGGCCGATCCTCAGCGTGTGGAAGAAGCCGTTGCACACCTGGTCGACGTGGAGCAACAGTTCTCTCGCGAGATCCGCTCCACGCTGTCCCTGCCGCGCCCCCAACTGGCGCAACTGGCAGACGTCTTCACCGTGGGGCGCTTGCTGCAGGCGCGCTGGCGCGGCTTCAACAGCTACCAGAACTGGCAGGAGGTTCAGGCCCGCTATCTTGTGCCCCAGTTGCAGAACGCGGTACAGTTCCTGCAGAGTCGCGAAAATTTACCGCAGGAAGCGCGAGAATGGCTGCAGGCCTACGTTGATGCTACTAATGAGGCGCTCAACACCGTAGGGGCCGTTTACGCCGCAGACGCGGCGGGGCAGGCGCGGGCCATCCGCGAGCAGGTCGCCGGCGCCGACGCCGATTGGGCCGGGGCCCCAACGCTCAGCCAGCTGGCTATCCGCGCCCTGCGCAGCACCGCGGGCGTCAGCAGCGTGCTCGTGGGCATGCGACGCGAGCCGTACGTCGACGACGTCCTCGCCGAACTGCGCCGCGAGGTCCCCGTCGCGCCCCGCGAATCGACCTGGCAGGCGATTTCTGATAGCATCGAGAGCTGAATTACCATTTGTCGCGCGAACTGCCCCGCACTTCGCATAGTGCGTACAGCGAGTTGATTACTCGCTGCCGTTCTCCCACACAAAGCAGGTATGTAGAGAGGCATAAAGAGGTTATGGCAGAAGAAAACAAAGCCCTCGTCCCCGTCGAACAGAAGCAAGTGATGTTTTACGAAGACGAGATCACAGCCGTCGCCGTCCAGGAAGAAGGGCGGCGGCAGGTCTACGTGCCCGTACGCCCCGTGTGCGACCAGCTGGGCATCGCCTGGTCCGCGCAGCGCAACCGCATTAACCGCGACCCCGTCCTGTCAGAGGCCATGACGGTCGTGATCGTTACGATCACGACCGAGGGCGCCACGCCCACGCAGAGCCGCGAAATGCTCTGTCTACCCCTGGATTACCTCAACGGCTGGCTCTTCGGCATCAACGCCAGCCGCGTCAAAGAGGAAGTGCGCGACCGCCTCATCCGCTACCAGCGTGAGTGCTACCAGGTGCTCTACGAAGCGTTCCAGGAGGGCCGTCTGCGCACCGATTCCACCTTCGAGGAGTTGCTGCAGCAGGAGTCCGACGCCGTGCAGGCCTACAAGATGGCCCTGGCGGTGGTCAAGCTGGCGCGCAACCAGATCATGCTGGAAGCGCGTCTGGAGGACCACGAAAAGGAGCTGGCGCAGTTCGACGAGCGCCTGGCCTCCATCGAAGCTGAGCTGGGCGAGTCGGAACAGACCATCAGCGAGGAGCAGGCCAGCCAGATCAGCCAGGCGGTCAAGGCCGTAGCCATCACCCTGGGCAAACAAACGAACCGCAACGAGTTCGGCGCCATCTACGGCGAGCTATACCGTCGCTACGGCCTCACCAGCTATAAACTCCTCCCCCGCAAGAAGTTCGAAGACGCCATGAAATTCCTCACGGACTGGCACCAGAGCCTCGTGGATGACGCACCGTTCTAAGGTTGCAGGTTAGCAGGTTGACAGTTGCAAGTTCACAGCCGTCTGCCGTCAGCGGTCCGCCGTCCAATCTCCAATCTCTAATCCCCGATCTCCAATATCTCCTGATACAACACCCACGCCCCCTTGCGCCGGTCCGCGTCCTTCGGCGCGCGGTCGTAGTAGAGTTCAAACGTACGGCCTTCCCGCGTGCGCACCCGATAGAAATCGCGACCCACGCCCCACGAACCCGTACGCTCCGCGCGCGACAGCCGCGCCGGTCGCATATTGCGCCCCATGCGCCCCCGCCGCCGGTAGTCGTGCCACTCCGCCAGCTTCTCCTCGACGTGGAACGTCTCCTCGCCCCACACAAAGCGGTCCGGGCAGCCCGGCTTTTTCTCCAGCAGCGGCAGCTCGTCAAACTCGACCTCGATGGGCTCGCTGATGAAACGGGTTTCCATGGGGTGAGTATCAGGTGTCAGGTTTCAGGTGTCAAGTACGCTTTACTACTCCAACACCATCACAGGCCTCGCCCCCCCAGAACCTGGGATCACAATAGGTTCCCCATTGAGGTCCAGCAAAGCCAGCCCTCGCCCATCGTCCCAATCGCCGGACAGCAGGTGGGTGGCGCCAACCCAGAACCACAGGTCAAAAAGCACGTCTGTACCTTGCGCCAACGTCTGCGGCTCAACGTCGTACGGAGCCGCCCACAGGCGGATGGCGGCCGGCCGGAACAGCGGCGTCCCTTCCTCAGGCCGTTCCAGAGTAGCGGCGATGAAGGCCACGTCTCCGTTGGGACCGAAGACCGGATCGCCCACGTAATTGGCGTCCGGCGCTGTGTAGCGGGCCACCTCCGCACCGTCGAAGCCTACAAGGCGCACCGTTGCCCGCTCTCCCTCGTTGGCCACCACCGCCAGCAGCCGCCGCTCAAAATCTACGTCGTTGAGGCAGAAGTCAAACGGCGTCTCGCAGCTGAACACCGGCTGCGGCTCGCCGCCGTCGAGGGGCAGGGCGTAGAGGCTGCTATATTGAGCGGGAAAGGGACCGGCGCCGCCGATGCCATAGGGCCGCCGAGCGAAGTAGACCACGTTTTCCTCCGCCGAGATAAACAGCGGCTCGATGGTCGGCGGCAGCGTGTCCGGTTCATCCTCCTGCCACAACAGCGTGGCCCTTTCCGATTCCAGATCGCCCAGCCACACCGTGCTGCGGTAGCGGGCATCGCTGGCTCCCTCGACCTCGTCGCTAAACGTGGCCCACACCAGGTACCGCCCGTCCGCGGAAACTGTCAGTTCGAACCAGGGGCTGGCGAGAGCCGGCGTGGTGGTGTAAGGAAGCGGGGCAGGGTCGCCGTCGAAAGGGTGCTGCCAGATGGTCATTGTGCCGCTGTTCCGGTCGCGGCGCGGATAGTAGAGTGTGTCTCCGGAGATGGCGACGCCGCCCGCCGTGTAAGCGTCGGTGGAGATGATACACTCAACGTCACTGAATGGATCGACGACGGTCAGATTAAGTCTGTCCAGGCTTATGTTGCTTCCCAGCACGAGGGCGGGGCGCGGCACGGCGGTGCAGCTATCGGCCGGCGCATACGGGGTCTGAGTTGCCCCGGGCAGAGCCGCTGACGGCGTCGGCGTGACCGCCGGCGGCTCCTCGCAATCAGGGTGGGACGGTTCGCTCAGGCAGATGTCCTCGGGCGTGGCGGTCGGCTCGATTGTCGTGGTCGCCGGCATGAGACTGGCATCACCGTCCCGGGCTATCGTTGCCGTTGTTTGCGGCGTTTCTGTGTCCGGCCCGGCGACAGGAGCGCAGGCAGCCAAACACGGTGTGAGAAGCAGGATTACGAGTGGGATAACGCGATGCATGGTGACTGCTCCTTCAGAATGCTTAACGGTTATATGTGGGCGAGCGCTGTTCCATCCTGTACAACGCGACGCCGGCCACAACCCAACTCGCGCCCAAACCTGCTGCGACGGCAAATTGCCAGAATGCCGGGTAAGCGCCGTCCAGGGTGCCCGCAAAGTGGTATGTAAACACACCGGTTACAACTGTCGCTGCCGCGACGAACCCGGGCCGCTTCCAGAAAGCGACGACACCGGCAAGCATAGCTATCAACCCCCACACCTTGAAGGCCATGATGAATGCATCCCACGTAAACCAGCCTGGTTGAGGCAAATAAGACTGTGGCGCGAGCACATTTACAATGCCTATCAGAGAAAAAAGCAGCGCGCCGCCGGCGACGAGAGAGGCACCGTAAGCGACGATCGGCCGTGTGCACAACAGGTGCACGGGAAGAGTGACAAACAGCGGTAGAACGAGTAGCAGTGAGATAGCGACGAGCCCGCGACGGGCCGGCAAAAATCCATCTGGATCAAGCCATGTCAACAAGATTCCTACCGTCCATAACACACCGGCCGCCATCGCCGCGAACGCAATCCATGGCAGATGACACCAAAGCTCTTTTGGTGGTTTCAACATGTAAACTTCCATCCTTCCGGCACACGCCAGTCTTCCAGCCACAGCCTTGACTTCGTCACTTACATCATACGTAGTGCCAATCCGATGACCATGACGCTCGCTATGTGCTCCGGCTATGATTTCCCAATTGAGCTGTGCAGTCGCTACTGATCTGCCACGCCCTGAATCTCGTATACCGCCACTGTCGTTCGCTCTGTATTCACCGCCACGTGCCCGTTGGTGCACTGCACGCTGCCAACCGGAATCAGCGCGTCTTCTGGGGTAACGTCCCACAGGCCTCTGCCGTCCGTGCTTGCCGCGATCAGATGCACGCTTTCTAGTGGGCTGGTGATATTGGCCGTAAAGAGCACCGTCGTCTCGTTCGCCCAGCAGACATTTCCCAGGCGAACGCCGCTGACGTCGCCGTTCAAGAAGCCAGATCCCGTCCGCGCCAGCAGAGTGCGTTCTCCGCTCATCGCGTCCCACAGCCAGACCTCGCTCTGGCCGGGCAGGGTCACGTTGTTCACTGCCGTGTAGACGAGCTGCCGGCCGTCCGGGCGCCAGGCTATCCCTTCCCACCATCCTGCCTCTATCGCGTCCCAGCCGGCGCGGCGCTGCTCGCCGCTGTCCAGATCCTCCACCAGCAGGTGCTCCTCGAAGTCCACGTAGGCGAAGCGCGACCCGTCGGGCGAGACGCGAAAGTGGCTGGAGCCTCTGAACTCATCGGGAACCCTTTCTTCTAATTCTCCGATCGGGAGCGAGGCGCCGGTAGACAGATCGTATAGATAGGCCACGCCGTTCTGAGTAAAGGCCAGCCGGTCGTTGCCCACCCAATGATGGTCCATCCAGTCGACGGCCCCGATGCGTTGTTCGGCTCCGACGTCCTGCTCGGACCCAGTTACGTCACGCACCACCAGCTCGGCGTACTGTGCCTCGCCGTTGAAGCGCACGTAGGAAATGCGCCGGCCATCTTGCGAGAAGGAGGCGCGTCCAGCCAATCGTGCTCTGGCCAATACCTGGCTGTCACCGCCGGCCGTTTGCAGCAGGATGGCGTAGCCCACGTTGCGCCCGTTCTCCCGCAAATCCACGTCCACCAGTAGATCTCCCTCGGCTGATATGCCCGAAGCATTCACAGAACCTGTCGCCAGCTCCATAGGTTCGATCACGTCTGCCCCATCTAGCTGGTGGATTGCCTCCAGCGTAACCGGCGGCGCACCGTTCTGCAGAGGCGTCGCCGTCGCCGGCGTTTGCAGCAGCGCGCCCAGCGTGCCCTCCGGCGGATACCAGGCGTAGGCGCTGGCGCTGACTTCGCCCAGCAGGGGGAAGAGGATCATGTGGCCGCCTCTCGCCGGTAGCGTCAGCGTAACCCGTTTGCTGGCTCCATCAGCAAAAGTCAGCGTGGTCTCGAGGCGCGCCGTGACCCAATGCTGCCACCCTTCAATGTGCACGCGGTCGATGCGGTAATCGGCGAGAGCCGCGTCTTCGCGCAGTGGGTCGGGACCGGTCTCGCCCAGCAGCGCTTCGAGCTGCCGCTCAATAATCACTTCCGGCCGCCGCCACACCAGCCGCGGATCCGGCGTCTCCGTGTTGGGGTCGTAATGGTAGCCGTTGAGCAGCGCCGGGAACAGACGCCAGCTCATGTCCATCTGCGCCAGAGCGGCCACCGCCAGCAGCAGCGGCAGAAAACCGGCGACCGCCATCACCCTGCCTGCCCGGCGCCTGCGCAGCGCAAGCGCCAACAACCACATCAGCAGTGCGCCAACTACGAGAAAGGCTGACAGGGCAGCCAGCGGTGGGGCCAGGACATCTGCCCACACCCAGGCGCCTAACCCGCGCGCTCTGGAGACAAACGTTCCAACCTGCGCCCATACCTGTTTCACTGTTCCATCCGGCGCCTGCTCCTCTGGCGCCACCGGTTCATCGCCGCCTTCTGCGGTGACGTCAGAGACAGCCGTAGCGGGAGCCGTCGCCGCCGGCGCCTGTGGCCCGCCGGGCAGCGACAGCAGCCAGGCCGCGAAGAGAGCCATGATGGCCAGCGCCGCCGCCGCTGCCAGCCCCCCGTCCACCAGACGCCGCCACAGGCCGGACCACAGGCGCTGCGCGGTCCCCTGCGCCTGCCGCTCTTGCTCGTATAACTGCTGCGCCACTTCGTTCAGGAACCCAGGCCGCGGCTGCAACGCTTCCTCATGCTGCCACTGTTGCAGGGAATCGACCAGCCGCTCCACCTCGGGGTCCAGCCCGCCCTCGTAAGCCTCTTTCTGCTCCAGATAGCGTTCCAATTTCCGTGGGTCTGTCTCACTTATGCTCATTCAGGCACCTCTCTCGCAAATCGTCGATGGCCCGCGATAGTAGCTTCCGCACTGCGCCGCGCCGTTTGCCCATCACTGCCGCCGTTTCCGCCGTGTTCAGCCCCGCCAGAAAGCGCAGGCGCACCGCTTCCTGGCGGTCATCGCTGAGCAGGGGCAGGACGCGCTGCGCGCAATCCAGGATGCCCTGGCGGTAAGCGCGCCGCTCGGGGTCTAGACTGTCCGCGTCCGCCCGCTGCGCCGCCGTTTCCAGCGGCGCCTGGGGGTGGCGCTGGCGGTAGCGATGGTAGCCTCGGCACACGTTGGCCGCGATGCCGAAGATCCAGGCGGCGACGGAGCCGTCTCCGCGAAAGCGCCCGATCCCTTCCAGTGCCGCCAGAAAGGTCTGCGCCGTCAGGTCTTCCGCCGCCTGCGTGTTCTCCGTGCGCGAGTAGCAGTAGCGGTAAACGCGTGTGGCGTAGCGCCGGTAGAGCTGGTCGAAGGCGGTGGGATCCTCTTTGGCCGCCGCGACCAGCGCCGCATCATCCATGTGTGCCGGCCGCATGCCCTGAGCCTTGTCGCGAGTCGTATTGGTCAGCGTCAACGCCTACTCCTTCGGCAATGATCGTCTTTCTTGTCGCCGCCCTTCACCTTGTATGTTGCCGCAGCGGCAAAAGTGTGACACCCAATCTGGCCAAGAGTGAGGAATGCCCCGGTCGCGATTTA
>JBMCFH010000101.1:0-12542 GCA_048620455.1 Chloroflexota bacterium
TGGGCGGTACAAGACTCGAACTTGTGACCTCTACGATGTCAACGTAGCGCTCTAACCAACTGAGCTAACCGCCCTCACAGCAAGGTCGTATTATATCACTTATCGGTCGCGTGGCAAGATGCGAGGCTGAGAAACTGAGGCCTCGCTAAGATAAATGTGAGCCGTTGCCTTCGGCCGCAACGGCTGCGGACGAACGGTTCAGATCACAGGATAAGGCAGCAACAAACGCGGAGGGCGTAGGCAGCCTTGGCACGACGCAAACGCAGAACCAGAGATGAGCAAGTGAGTGGCGCCCAGGAGCGGTGGCAGCCGAATCTGCTTACCCTGGTAGCCGTCGCCGCCCTCTTCAGTGTGGTCGCGGCTCTGTTCCTGCGCAGCAACCAGGGCCGGCCCCTGGGGCTGCCCGGCGCTTATGCCTGGGTCAGCGCCCTCACAATCGCTTTCGTTCTGCGCCTGCTCATTCTGGCTCGCTTTGTGTTGCCCCCTGAGGCGGATAACGGCGCCAACTCCGGCGCCAACCGCGAGGGAGAGCGGGGTTGGCGCGAAGGGCTGAGCATGTTGTTTTACTACTTCGGCGTGTTGGCCATGCCCTCCTGGCTGCGCAACCGCCTGCGCGGCCCCGGACGTCAGGCGCCCACTAATTTACCTTCCTCTTTCGCCGAATTCGAGGCCGGTTTTGTCGAGAGCCACCGCTTCCTGATACTGGGTCGCGGCATTCGCTTCTCCAGGGCTGCCGGTCCGGGATACGTACACCTGCAGAAAGGGGAACGCATCGAAGAGGTTGTGGACCTTCGCCGCCAGGAACGGCAGCAGGTGGTGCAGGCCATGACGCGCGATGGTATTGAGCTGGAAGCCACGATTACGGTCTCTTTCCGCATCCGAAGGGCTGGAGAGAGCGAAGGAATCCGCACACCACCACCGGCGCCCGGTACCGTTCCCTATCCCTACGACCGCGAGGCTGCATTCCGTCTGAGTTATGCGGACGGGATGGGCTCCACTTCCGAAATTCCCTGGAATGAGCGGATCCACCCCCGCGCCGCGGCGCTGCTGGTGGCTGAATTGGCCACCTACCGTCTGGACGAGTTGTTCCTGCCGGTGCCCGATGAGGTCATGGTCGAGGCGGCGGGACGGGCTACTGAGGAGGGCGCCACGCCTGCCGGGGCGGACAGTGGGGAGAAGACAGTCGTGTCGCCGATCCAGACGATTACGCACGCGGTGACTACGAAATTGCGTGATGAAGAGCTGTTGCAGGTTTTTGACTGCAACGAGGCGGACGAGTGCCCGGTGGAAATCCTGGAGGTCAGCATCGATCGGCTGCAGCCGCCGGAAGACGTGATGGAGGAGCGTATCGAGAGCTGGCAGGATGCCTGGCAACGTCGCCGGGCGCGAGCGGACGAGCGCCGCCGCACAGATCCTGAGGTCGATAGCGCGCGCGTTGCCGCCATGCTCAGGGTAGTGGAGCAGGTCATGCGCGACATCGAAGACGTCGAGCGCGCGGAGCGACAGGCGCTCTGCGACGCCGTTCTGAATAACGTCACCGCCCTGATGGAGGGACTGGTTGTCGACGGCGAGCCTCATACCTGGCCACAACACAACCGCGATGCACTTGAGGATGCCAGCCTGTGGCTGAAGGAGTTGCCGGGACCGGAGGATGCGCCATGAGCGGCGTCGACGAAGCCACGCCACACGTGGAGCAGGCGACAGACACCCCGTCGTGTGAGCCTGCGCGACCGCGGCCGATGCCCGGCCAATACCTGGCCATCGCGCTCTTTGTGCTCAGCTACTGGATGGTCGTCGGCATCTGGCTGCAGGACGTGGATCTGGCGCAGCCGCCGGCCTTCTGGCAGGAGCAGGTCGCTGCCTTCCCGCTGTTGGGCATGATTCCGACGTGGGTGGTTAGCTACGTTGCGACGTTTGCTTCCTGGGCGGCAGCGCGCCACATATTGATCCCCTTTGTGGCCGGATGGCTGCTGGCAAATGCTGTGGGCGACGGATTCGTGCAGAGCTTCTATAACTTCCCCACGCGGGCCGAGGCGGCGCAATTCTTAGACCGTCTGCAGCAGCAGCGGAGCGATGGCACTGTTGGCGCATCTCCCCGCCGTTTGCACCCGACGGTGATGTTGACCCTGATTACGGCTCCGTTTGCTTTTCTCTTCTTGCTCCTCATCGTCATTTCTGTGGCCGGTCCCGCTACTCTGCGCGGCAGCGCTCTCTATAATGCCCTGTTGGTGATATTGGGCGGCGCGTGGTTCGTTATGGTCGTGGCCTATTTGCTCAGCCAGTTCATGGGCGATACACCGGCCCCCGGGTTGCGTCTGCGGCGCGAAACGCTGGACGAGATGCGCAAGACGCAGGCCCTGCTTCGTGTGGGTGGGCCGGGGCGTGTCATTGTGGGCAACAGCGACGCCGCAATCACCGAGTATAATGGGCGCTTCTGTCGCGTGTTAGGGCCCGGCGCGCACAGATTGCGGTCTTTTGAGTACGTGAGCGATGTCGTCGATCTGCGCCCCCAGGAACGTAACGGCGAAATTCACGCCATGACGCGGGATGGCATCGGAGTGTCGGTTGACGTCTCGGTGACTTTCCGCATCGACAGAGACGATCGCCACTTCGGGGACGAAGCAGGCGGCAACGGAGACGCTCCCCGGCCTACAAAAGAGCAACTATACCTCTTTGGCCGGCGCGCCGTGGCGCAGGCCGCCTACGATGAGACGATTGTGCCGGATTCCCAGGGCGGTTTGACCGGCGGCGCTCAGGCGCTGTTGTGGTCCTCACGCCCGCTGACGGTGGTGGCGCGCGAGTTCCGCCAGGCGCTGAGTGAAACTCCCCTGGTCGAGCTTTTCGATCCGGGCAGCAGCAAACAGGCGCTACACGCCAACCTCCTGAAGAACATCAGGCGCGACAGCCGCGCCAGCCTTCACGACGACGGCATCGAGTTGATTTCGTTGCATCTGGGCCCCCTGCGAGCGCGAGAAGAGGTTCTGACTCAAAATCTCAACGGCTGGCGTTCTTTCTGGCAGGAACAGCGCATCCGGGAACAAGAGAGCGAGGCGCAGACCGCGGCGCTCGCCGGGCGGGCGCGGATGGAAGCTGAGGTTATGATGTTGCACGCAGTTCTGGAGAGTATTCAGCAGGCGCAGTACGAGGACGACCTCCGTCTGTCGCGTGATGAAGTGGCCCGGCGTCTGTTGCAGGCCTTGAACGGCGCAACGCGCGATTTACCGCCTGCGGAGGCAGAGGAAGGAGAGGAGGGGGAGAACGCGCTGGAACGGTTGCGCGCGCTCCACGACCGTCTTTCGCGGGGGAATGCTAGGTCGTAGTGACGGCCCTGGCTGCAAGGCGGCTGAAGCCGCCACTACGAACTTGCGCTTAGCGCGGGGGTAGCCCGGCCGGGCGCTGCGGCGCGCCGGTAGGCACTGTGATCTGCTGCGGCGTAGCTGCGGTCACCGGCCCCAGAATGTTGTTGTAAGGGCCTCCGGCAGCCTCATGCGTTTCCACGACGCCGCCAAAGGGGTCGCCGGTATGCGCGGAGTCTGCCTGAGCATATAGCTCTGCGCCGGCGGGGATGACGCCCGAGAAGCCGCTCTCGACCGGCACGTAGTAGGCGTCACCTACCGTCAGCGTAATCGATTCGCCTACCCGCAACGGTAAGGCGTCGTCCGTGATGCCCCAGACCATTCCTTCATCGCCCACTATCCACCAGACGTCATTAACCGTCTCCGGGGGCTCGTCCGGGTTGATGTAGGCGTCAACCCAGAACGGATCGTTAGCAGGCCCCTCGCCCACGTTGGCGACGACCACCTGCAGGTCGTTGCCGCTGACGATCAGGTCGCTGATGACCAGGTCGGGCAGGCCCGCTGGCTCCTGGCGCAATATCAACGGCAGGTGCACTATGTGCGGATCATCGTCGATGATGGTCAGCGTCGCCGTTTCGGGCGCGGTCAGCGCAGCCCCTTGCGGGTCGCCGAGCGTCAGGAGGACCGTTTCATCCGGTTCTGCCTCGTCGTCGTCCAGGATGGGTACCTCGAAAGTGGCCTCCGTGCTGCCGGCGGGGATGGTCAGATCACCGCTGCTCTCGGTGTAGTCGCTACCGGCTGTGGCTGTGCCGTCCGCCGTTTCATAGGCGACCTGCACGCCGGCGTAGGGATTGGCGCTATCCAATGCGACGGTGATAGTCGCCGCGCCCCCGTTTTCGTCCACGGTGTAACTGTCCGTACTAAAGCTGACGCGAGGAACGACCGCTGTCACAGCCACGCTATCGCTGTTGTCCTGGTCATCGCCTTCCAATCGCGCCGTGCTGATCGTAGCGGTGTTGGTGAACGTCGTGTCCGCCGTCAGGCCGTCGCTGACCACGCCACTGACCGTGATGACGCCTTCGAAGCCCGGCGGCAGATCGGCGACGTCCCAGGTGTAGCTGCTGCCGTTCGTCGGCGTGACCGGCACCGTCGCCGTGTAGCTGAGCCCTGTTAACAGCGTGGGGATCTCGTCGACGACCAGCACCTCGTTGGCGGGGCCATAGCCCGTGTTACTGAAAGTCAGCGTATACGTTAATGGCTGTCCGGGCAGAACCTCAAGGGCCGAGGCGTTCTTGACCAGCGCCAATTCCGCACTCTGCAACTCATAGGCGCCCATATCCACTACGGCGTTGACGATGCGCGGGTGGTCCGCCAGGTCGTTGCTCACGTCGCCGATGGTGGCTGTGCCCGCGCCCGCACCGTCGAGGTCGGCGTCGTTGTCGGCAACGTCGACAGCCGGGGAGCCGGTTTGCAGGCGTAGATCGCCATAGTCATTGTCCCCCAGCGTGGTCCAATCGCCGTCGCCGGAATCGGGCGCGCGTGTGAAGAGGGGATCGGCGTCGATATTACCGCCGCCGTCCGTGCCCAGGCCGGCGTCCCAGGCGGCGCTGCCGCCGCTGTCCTGCACCAGGCTATGTGTGAAGAGGGGCGTGCTGGCGTCGTTGACGATGCCCGCGGTGACTGTTTCTCCCTCTTCGTTGCCCCAGAAAATGCTATTTTGGATGAGGGGGTTGCTGTCACTGTTGAACATGGCGGCGCCTTCTTCCATGGCCCGGTTGCCGGCAAAGCTGGCGTTGGTCACCGTTGGATGGCCCTCGAAATTTCGTAGAGCGCCGCCATACTCGGCCAGATTTCCGCTGAAGGAGACGTTGGCCAGCGCCGGGGCTGTGTTACTGATGACCATCCCACCACCGCCTTGCAGAGCCAGGTTGCCCGTGAAGGCCACGTTTAGCAGGGTGAGGCCGCTGTCGCCGTTGAATACGCTGCTCTGCGCCGCCACGTTCTCGCTATAGCCAATGGCAGCAAGGCCACCGCCTAATGCGGAGAAGTTGTTTAGAAAAGTGACATCGGTGAGGGACGCGCCGTTGTGTGCCTGGGCAGCCTCCTGACTCGACGCGATAATAAGCGCCGACGCGTCAAGGTGCACCATTCCGCCACCTATGGAGCCGGACGGCGCCTCTTCCTCTACGAAGCCGATTGCCCCATTACGTTCAAAGTGAACATCGGTCAGCTGTGCGCTGCCAGCGTTCAAGAAGCCGCCAGCGATGTACAGGGATTGGTTTCGGTGGAAGGAAACGCCGTTGAGCGTCAGCGTGCTGGCGCCGTTGGCGCTGGCGAAGGTATCCTCATACTGTTCTAGCGTGGCCAAAAAGTCCCCGCCCAACTCGTCAATTGTTCCTTCTGAGCGTGCGAGTCGATCTTTGAAGGACGTGAGGTCTGCTAAGGCTTGTTGTGACACTCCTTCAGGGGCCATAGCCTGCAGATCGCTATCGCTATCGAATTGATCCAGGCCGTCGAGCTGTTCTAGAGCTTCGCGCCCATCACTGGAAGCGAACAAGCTATTGGCCAGGCCCGCGCCAATTAGCCCAAAGTTGTCAACAAAGTCGACATCGGTGAGCGTGGGGCTGCCCCCTTCGTTGTACATGCCGCCGCCAACAGTCGCGAAATTGGAAATAATGGAACTACTGCTAATTGTGGGCGTGATATCCTGGCTGAAAATGCCGCCGCCAATTTCAGCCGTATTGCTTATAAAGCTCACGTTGGTGAGGGATGGCGTATTGCTGCTGGCTGCATGGCTGGCTTGCACCTCACTCTCCTCAAAGAGGAGAAAACCACTTTCGCCCCCTTCACCAGCCATGCCTCCACCTACGAAAGCAAAATTGTTGACAAAGGTTACGTCGCTCAAGACAGGGCTGCTGGCAAGGCTGTACATACCGCCACCAACCTCTGCATAATTGCTGATGAATGTGACGTGGGTCAGCTCTGGCATCGTGGGCGGGGGCAGCGCCTGGGCAGCCTCGGCGCCTTCGAGGGAGGGGTCCTGCTCAGGACCGTTCGCCCACCTATCCGCGCCGCGCGCCGATCGTTCGTTGCTCTCCAGGCTGCTTTCAGGGATGGACGATTCCGTCATATAATAGTTGGATATGCCGCCGCCCAATTGGTCAGACTCGTTCTCGAAGAAGAGCACGTCTTGCAGTACCGGACTGCTGAAATCGTTGACCATGCCGCCGCCCTCTTCGCCGGCCCAGTTCCCGTCAAATATGACGTCATTCAGCGTCGGGTTGCTCTCGACATTGTAGATCCCTCCGCCGAGAAACTCGGCCGCATTGCCGAAGAAAGTGACGCTGGTCAGGGTGGGGCTGATCAGATAGTTGACCATGCCGCCGCCGGTTTCGGCCGAGTTCTCCCCAAACGTAACGTCGATCAATGTTGGGGCGCCGGTCGCCTGCGCCAAGGTCGGTGTTTCCGTCAGCGAACCTGCTACCGAAGAGCCGCCTGTACCCCGATTAAACATCCCGCCGCCGTCCAATCCGGCTACGTTGCCTGAGAAATGGACATTGTTCAACGTGAGAGCGCCCGCATCGTTGGCAATACCGCCACCGGCGCTCCAGGCATAGTTGCCGGAGAATACTAGATTGGCCAGCGTGGCGCTGCCCTGCAAATTAACAAGACCACCGCCTCCGTCATCGGGGAACAGTTCGCTGTCGGCTGCTCCGGCCGTGATGACAAACCCATCGAGCACGGCGCTGCTGTCGGTGTCCACGCTGGTCACCACGTGGTAGGCGTTGTTGCCGCTGATATCTTCTGCGTCGTAGACTATGCCGTCTGCATCTGCGGCGTCAGGAGACGTCTCGTGGTCGATGTCGCCACTGAGCACAGTGATGTTAGTTTCCCAATCCCGTTCTTCGCGCTGCGCCTCCGTGCCGTCGAAACCGGCATAGATGGCCACTCCGTTCTGCAGCGTGAAGGTGGACGCGCGATCGTCGTTGGTCTGACCGGCGCCTTCGTCAGGGTAATAAACGCCGGCGGCGACCCAGATTTCGTCGCCGCTGGCGGCGTTGGATAGGGCATCCTGTAACGTGGGGTAGGCGTCGGCCCAACTGCTGCCGTCACCGGCCCCGCCGGCGCTGGCGTCGACGTAGAGGATGTTGGACTGTGCCTGCGCCGCGCCCGGCCCCAGCAAAACGAATAGCAGTACGATTGTGCATAGAGCCGCGACAATGCTGAGAAGCAGCGTAAAGACAGGGCGGTATGCGGTCAGACGTGGCGTGTGTGAATTCATGACGAGCCTCTCCGAGGGTGCGTATGATTATTACGTTAATATAGATGTCGGCTGTTGCCCAAACTGGCAAGGAAGACCACTATCAATGATAGCAACAAGACACAGTTGTTGCCACCATAAAAAGCTGAGAGTGAAGCGTGCAATCACTACCGTCTGATTCAAAATCCGGTATGATTGAAGAAGCTGGCAGGCGTTTCCGTGTCAGACCGCGCACCACCTGCCCTTGTAGACCGGCGCGGCAGCGCGTCGTAATTAGAGAAAACGTCATAAGACGGAGGAGAGATGGCTGAGCACATTCTGGTAATCGGGGCTACGCTGCTGGACGTAAAGGGCAAACCGACCGACGGTTTGGAGCCGGCAACGTCTAATCCGGGCCGTATCCGTACTGCGCGAGGGGGCACGGCGCGCAACGTGGCCGAGAACCTGGCTCGTCTGGGGGCGGAGGTTATTCTGGTCTCAGCCATCGGCGATGATGATATCGGGCGCCAGATGATTGCTCAGACGGCTGAAGCCGGCGTGAATGTGGAACACGTGCACGTGTCTGAGGGCCAGCACAGCGGCTCGTACATCGCTATTCTTGAAGTGGATGGGACCCTCTCGGTAGCGCTGGACGATACGCGCGTGGGCGAGCACCTCACGGGGCAGTACCTCTATCGCCGCCGCCGTTTGTTCCGCGATGCCCAGTTCGTGATGTACGACGGCAGCCTTTCGTCGTCTGCCATGGAAACGGTCATGCGCCTGGCGCGGGAAAACGACGTACCGGTTGTCGCCGATCCTTCTTCGGCCCGGCTGGCAGACAAGTTATGCCCCTACCTGCACGCGCTGGACCTGGTGGTGCCCAACGAGGTGGAAGCGGCCCATCTTTGTGGAGTAGATTTCTTCGGCTACGATGCGGACGCCAGCCTGGACGCCGCGCGGCAGCTAGTGCGCCAGGGTGTGTCCAAGGCGGTCGTGACCCTTTCCGATTTTGGCCTGGCCTACGCCACGTCTGACGAAAACGGTTATATTCCGCCCCGGTACAGCGAGATGGTGGACAGCACGGGCACCGGAGACGCTATCACCGCGGCGATTGTTTATGGCATGGTTAACGGCCTGCCAACCATCGAGTGCATGCGCCTGGGAGCCGCTGCCGCCGGGCTGACCTTGCAGACGCATCATACTGTGGTTCCTGACCTGAGCCTGGATATGCTCTACGATCATCTGATTGTTTGACGACCAGAGCGCCCGGCGAGAGCGGCGCTTTCCATGAACGACGTCATCGGCTTTCTCATCTCTATCCTGTACGTATTCGGCGTCATCGGCGCGGCGGAGCTGCTGCGACGCCGTTTCGGATACGGCAGCGGGTTCACGCGCAAGGTGATCCACATCGGGGTGGGGATGATGAGCTGGTCGCTGCCGTTTCTCTTCAGTTCGCCCTGGCCCTTCGTCGTAGCCGCCCTCTTCTTCGCAGCCCTGAATCTCCTTGATTGGCGGTACGGCTTTTTCACGTCGATGGCCAGCGCCGACCGTTCTAATCTAGGCACCGTTTATTTTCCGCTGGCTGCCGCAGCCGTGTCCGTCCTATTCTGGGATGAGCCGCCGCTGATGGTGGCGGCGCTGATGCCCCTGACCTGGGGCGACGGGATTGCGCCCGTCATCGGGCGCGCCTTTGGCCGCCACAGCTACACCATATTGGGCCACCGGCGCACCTTACAGGGGTCCGCCGGGTTTTTCGTTGCCGGCCTGCTGTTCACCTGGCTGGCATTGTGGGTCATGCCCGGCCCTCCCCACATTGCGATGGGGCCAGCGCTGGCCGTCGCGGCGGTGATTATGGGGGGGACGACGGTGGTGGAAGCGGTTTCTATCTGGGGACTGGACAACCTGACCATCACGGCAATGGCCATCCTCATCCTCTCGTGGTGGCCTTTCTAAGCTGATACTATGATTCATGTGCTTATATGGTGGCAGTCACTGAAGGAACAGGAACGCCTGGCGGGTGACGGCCCAGTTGTCTGATCCCGCTCGCAACCAACACAAAAAGGAGACGCGATTTCGATGTCAGAGATGCTAAACGTCAAGCCTGGCGAAGTGCCTGAGAATGACGCCGGTTACCTGGAGATGATGACCAAGGTTATCTTCATGGGCGGCCTGAACCGGCAGGTGGTGGAGAGCAAGTGGGACGGTTTTCTGAACGCTTTTGAACAGTTCGATCCGGCTCGCGTGGCTGACTTCACTGAAGAGGATGTGGAACGGTTGAGTGAGGACGAGCGCATCGTGCGCTATGGGGCCAAGATTCGCGCCGTAGTTAAGAACGCCAGACGCATGGTGGAGATCGCCGGCGAGCACGGGTCCTTTGGCCAATGGCTGCGCGGCGCCGTGCGCGACGAGGGCGTCGACGATACCGCACGAACCCTGGCCAAACAGTTCAGCTACGTCAGCGAAGAATCGGCCCGGCGCTACCTTTACGCCGTGGGCGAGGACGTTGGCGAGGTGACGAAGGAAGTGCGGCGCAAATACGGGCCGGGAGAGTAAGAGAGATTGGAGGTTGGTAATTGGAGATTGGCACGAATCGCACAATCCCCAATCTCTGATCTCCAATCTCCGATCCCCAATCTCTATTCTCTCACAACGACCGGCCCCAAAATGTATCGGTCCCCAACCAGGTTGCCCTGCGCGTCGGCCAGGTGCAGGCGGCGACCGCTGGTCATTTCGTAGAGGCCCACTTCAATGAAGTAATCGCCCGGTGGGATATCATCCCTGATCGTCAGCCGGTAGGGGTCCCACAGGCGTTGGCCCGGTAGCCATTTGGGGATCCACAGGTGGGTGGGCGCGGCGCCGCCCAGGGGAGTGTAATCTAATTCCAGATAGGACCGGTTGGCGGCGTCGATGAGGTGTACGAATACGGTGTAGCTATCCTCGACCTTTGCCAGACTGCGCCACTGCAGGAATAGATTGATTGTGTCGCCGTTCTGCACGGTCAGCGGCGTTTGCCACGGCGTGCGGCGCACGGTTAGACCACTCTGGGCCCAGGCAGTGGCCAATCCCACGCGCTGGCGGAATCTGGCCAGGAGCTCATCTGTGTGCGGCGGGCGCGTTTGCGCCTGAACCTCTAGCTGTCCGAGTTCAACGTTCATTGGCAGTAGCTGGTCCTGGCTCAGGTTCTTGAGAGACAGCGACAGGGGATAGCTGCCCGCGGGTAGATCGTGAGGCAGCGCGAAGTCGAAGCGTTCCACGATCACCTCTCCCGGTTCCCACAACGGCGTCAGCAGGTGGTGGTCCGTGGTGAAGGTATATTCGATGCCCTGGCTCCCGCCTTCGGAGGGCGCGCCGTCCACGGTGAGCGAGGGCACGTAGTATTCCTCCGGCGTTTGATCTGCGCGCATGGCCAGGACGAGGGGGACGAAATCGCCGGCCCTTACCTGGCGCCGGGGCAGACGGTAGCCCACGATCTCAATCTCGCCCGCCGAGGCCGCGAGCTCGTCCAGCTCGGGCGGGATGGATTGCTCGCCCGGTTCCACCACCTGGTAGAATGGCCCGCGCGGTCGCAGCCGGAAACCGGCGGCTACAATCTCGCTACGATAGCCGCTGAGGTAGACGGGCCCGCCTCCCAGATAAGCGTAGACGCTTTCCACCCATGGTTGTTGCGTAGAAACGAACTCAGGGCGCACGTCGGCCGCATCCGGCCAACGCTCGTTGACAAAGCGCTCGTACCACATGGGCGTCATGTGCTCCCAGTCGTGCAGCAGTACCGCACCCTCGCCGCGCCCCTCGAAATAGTCGAAGACCGCTTCCACATAGGCGCGCCCTTCGTCGTAGTCGCGTAGCGAAATGTGCGGCAGGTTGCGCGCCGCCTGGAGCAGCGGTCCCAACAGGAAGAAAGCGACGAGGAGCAGAGCCACGGCGCGCCGCCCTTGCCGTCCGGACTGCCGCCAGTGGGGGACGGCGCGGGCGAGAGCCAGTAGCCCCAGGCCGCTCAGCGCGCCCCATAGCATGAAGGGGCCCAGTAGATAGGCCATGATGTCCTGCGCGCGCAGGCTGATGACAAAGGCGTAGTTGGCCAGGAAGGCCACGCTGTAGAACAGGGCCAGCCGCCGGCGCAGAGGGCCGGCGCGCCACAGCCACAGCAGGCCCAGCGGCGCCAGCAGAATGGTGGGCAGTGCATACTGCAGGCGCAACAAGGTCCAGAAGACGAGAGCGCGCAGAGGCTGATCCGCCAGGCTATAGAAGGGCAGGCTTCCGGTCAGCCCGCGGGCCAGGACGTGGTCCAGGAAGCCCTGCAACGTGTTCATGTTGTGTGGTCCGAATACCGGCTCCATCGCGCTGCGCAGGGGGAAGTAGAGCCACACGCTAAGCCCCAGCAGCGCCATCAGCAGCATCCTGGCTATGGTACGCCCCTGACGCCAGATGCCGGGGCGCACAACCAGGATGAACAGGCCGTAAGCGGGAAAACCGAAGACGGTCAGTGGATGGTGCGTGACGCCCAGCCCGGCGGAGAGGGCGAAGAGGTACAGCCAGCGGTCGCGCCCCTCACCGGCTCGCGCGCCGGCGGCCTCGCCGCGGTGGGAAAGCGCCCAGCGCGTCAGCAAATAGAGGTTGGCCATGAGGAAGGTGGCGGTGATGATGTGCGGGTTGGCGTGAATGGCGTGTTGCCAGACGTCGGTCGCCAGCCCTACGACCAGCGCCCCGAATAGCGCCGCCCATCCCGCCGGGAAATCACCGGCCTCGCGCCCCGCTACGGCGCGAATAAGGCCGTAGATAAAAATGGCGGCGAGGGTGGCGCTGGTCGCCGACAGCAGGTGCATGCGCCAGGGAATGTCGCCCAGGGGAATCAACGTCTGGAACAGCTTGCCGGCAAGAGTGATGAAGGCGTAACCCGGCGGATGGGCAATGCCCAGCACGTTGGCAACCAGGGTGTACTCGGTCGGATCGCCGAGGACGAGGGTGCGGGCCAGGGTGAGGAGGTAGAGGATGGGAAGGGCGAGGAG
>JBMCFH010000102.1:0-12436 GCA_048620455.1 Chloroflexota bacterium
CTGGCGTGCTGTTTCTGGGTTCGATGCCTGCGAACCCGCCAGCCGGGCGCGCCCACTTTGGGCGCGCCCAAAATGGTCGCGCACAAATTGCGCGCCCTCCCCCACCGCTTTCAGCCGCTGCCCCACGCTGGTACCGAACAGCGCGTGCATCAGGGCGCTCATCAGCCTGTAGCGGTTGGGCGTGCGCAGCCGGGCGGCGATATCCAGTAAAAATGGCGTGCGCCCTACCCCGTAGGCGTGCGTCTGCGTGAACTGCAGCACGTCCTGCTTGCCGTGCGTGCGCGCTGTGCCCGACTGCTTGACCCCGCCGAACGGCAGCTGCGACACGGCGTAGTGCGCCAGGGTGTCGTTGACCACCACCGAGCCCACCTCCAGCCGGTGCGCCACGCGCTCCGCCCGCTGCAGGTCGTTGCTCCACACCGACGCGCTCAGCCCCAGATAGCTGTCGTTCGCCAGGCGAATCGCCTCCTCTTCGTCTTGCACCTTCATGATGGGCAGGATGGGGCCGAACGTTTCGTCGCGCATCAGCTTCATACTGTGGTCCACGTCCACGACCACCGTCGGTTCCATGAACAGCCCCTCGCGCCGCCCGCCCAGCAAAATGCGCGCTCCTTTGGCCCGGGCATCCTGCAAATGGTCCTCGATAATCTGCGCCTGGCGCTCGAACGTCAGCGGGCCCAGGTCGTTGGGATTGCGCGGATGGGGCGAATACCCCAGCTTCAGCTGTCGCGTTTCCTCCAACACCGCTTCCAGAAACGGCTCGTAAACCGCTTCCACCACGTAGGCGCGCTCGATGGAAATGCACGTCTGCCCCGCGTGGACGAAAGCGCCCCACACTCCCCAGTGCGCCGCTTCCTCGATGTCGGCGTCTTCCAGCACGATCATCGGATCTTTGCCGCCCAGCTCGCAGAGAAAGGGCGTCAACGTTTCGGCCGTCGCTTTCGCCACTTTGCGCCCCGTCGCCGGCGAGCCGGTGAGAAAAACCAGGTCCGGCCCGGCAGAGACCAGCTCGGCCCCCACCGCGCCATCGCCGTGGACCACGCGCACGAAGGGCGACAGCGCGGGAACGCTCTGGAACAGCTCCTCCACCAACGCGCCCACCGCGGGTGTCACCTCTGACGGCTTCAGGATCACCGTGTTGCCCGCCAACAGCGCGGAGAAAACCGCGGGCAACGTGAGGTCTAGCGGATAGTTCCAGGGGCCGATCACGGCGACGACGCCGTAGGACCGGTGTTCGACGTAATATCGCTTGAAGGGGTAAATGCCACGCGGCACCCGCTCTCGCGCCAGCCAGCCGGGCGTATGGCGGCGATACGTCTGTAACTTATCCACAACCAGGAATAGTTCCGCCAGCGCGTCCTGGCGGCTCTTCCCCGTGTCCAGGTTCAGAACGCGCGTGATCTCGTCAGAGCGGTCCAGCAGCAACGTCTGCAACTGTCGCAGGGCGCGCGCCCGCTCCGCCGGCGTTTTACCCCGCCACACGCGCAGATTGGCGCGCATTTCCGCCATAGCGCGGGCGATCTCCTCGGGCGTGGACGCGAGCACCGCGCCAAATTGCTCGCCCGTCGCCGGGTTGATAAAAGGAAGCTGGCCCTTGCTGCTCATACCTGTCGCTCCATAAGATGTTCTTTCTTGGCTTCGTATTGCTCAGCGGCCTGCTGCGGAGCGCGTTCCGCAGCCGGGATCTTACTCATGGCGCGCTCGGCCAGCGCCGTAATCGTCAGGCTGGGGTTGACGCCCAGATTGGCCGGGACCACCGAGCCGTCTACCACGTAGAGGCCGGGATAGTTAAATACTTCGTGGTTAACGTCCACCACGCCATTGTCCTCGTCGGCGGCGATGGCGCAGCCGCCCAGGATGTGCGCCGTGGACGGCTTGTTCAGAATCACCTCGTGCACCGTCGATTGCGCGATGCCGTTCACGCGCGCCGCAAAGCGCTCCACCACCTGGCGACCCGCCTCAACCACCGCGGGAATAGGCAATGTCTTGTCGCGCGCGCTGACCAGCCCTCTGCAGAACAGGGTCCACAGGCTGCGCCCGCGCCGCAGGTGCACGCGGTTCTCCACCGTCTGCATCACCAGAATGATGGTGCTGTCGCGCGCCCAACCGGGCAGCAGGCGCGTCTTCAACAGGTCGTAAGGATGGCGCAGGCCGTACAGAAGAAAGCGCCCCAGACGCTTCCACACCGATCCCTCCATATTCACCAACGGTACGCCCAGGTGGCGCGTCAGCGATGACCCGCGCGAGTAGCGCACCGGCTCCACGCTGGTAACGTCGTCTACCCAGAAATGCGAGGTAATGGCCACGCCCTGGGAGTAATCAGTCTCGCCATCGCGTGCGGTGACGCCCATCAACGCTTCGCTGTTGCTGCGCACCATCTGGCCCAGTTGCGACGAAAGCCGGGGCAACGAGCCGTTTTCGTCCCGGCACTTCAGCAGCAGGTTCACCGTGCCCAACACGCCGGCGGCGACGATGACATTGCGCGCCTGCACGCGCCGCTTCCGTTTGAAGACCCAGTCCGTGCTTCGTTCGTAGACCACCTCGTAGCGCGGCCCGCTACCCGCGCCGTCTGCACCGCCGGTGGATAGGGACCGGATGTCGATAACGTTGCTCTCCGCCCGGATCTCCGCACCCCACTTCTCGGCAAAGTACAGGTAATTCTTGTCCAGCGAATTCTTGGCGTTGTGGCGGCAGCCCACCATGCAACCGCCGCAGTGGATGCAACCGCCGCGCGCCGGCCCCTCCCCGCCGAAATAAGGATCGGGTGTTGTCTCACCCGGCTCGCCAAAGTAAATAGCCACCGGCGTTGGCGAAAACGTCTCCTCTCGTCCCATCTCGGCGGCAATCTCCTGCAGCACGCGGTCCGCCTCCCACAGCCGCGGATTGGTCGTCACGCCCAACATACGGTGCGCCGTGGCGAAGTGCGGTTTCAGCTCCGCACGCCAGTCGGCCAGATCGGCCCACTCCGGCCCCTCATAAAACTCGTCGCCAGGCTCCAAATGCGTCCCGGCGTAGACCAGACTGCCTCCGCCCACCCCGCTGCCGTTCAACACCATCAGGTCATCCAGCAGGTTGATGCCCAGGATGCCGAAACAGCGCAGGGCCGGCAGCCACAGAGACTTGAATACATTCCAGTTCGTTTTGGGAAAATCCTCGCTCCGGTACCGCTTGCCCCGCTCCAGCACCAGCACGCGATACCCCTTCTCCGCCAACCGCATGGCGCTCACACTGCCGCCGAACCCCGAGCCGACGATGACAAAGTCAAAGGAAGCGCCGCCGGCCCCATCAATTGTCGTGCTCATCTCCTGGTCCTGTTCCCAATTGCGCACAATGGTCTCGGTTGCGGGGCGAGGGTCCACCCTGCCCGGTCACTATAACACAGCGGCAGGGCCTCGACTAACGCCGCCCGATCGTTGTGCGCCCGGGGTGAAGCCGTCATTCAACGTCGCGCTAAATTTGCTTTTATAATTAAGCGTGAGAAATAGGATGTCTGCCAGACATCCTATTTCTTTCGGTCCTTTGGTGGCCTACTGGGCCTGACCTTGTTCCTGTGGGATTGACCATGAAAGACACAGATGTAGTGACCACACGTCGCAGAAGATACCTTCTGGCAGCCGCCCTGCTTTTCACCACCTTTATCGTCGCCTCCATCTATCTTGCCGCGCTGGCGGAGGCTGCGACCCCGCCGCTGCGCACCGTGCTGCAGGCGCCGCTGGCGGCCGTGATCATCCCCTGCTCTTTAGCCCGCTCTTTGCCGGTTACGCCTGGTTTTTCGGCCTGCTGGCATTGACCTTCGTCCTGGCCGCGCTCGCGCTACTGCGCGCCCGTCCCTCGCGCCCGGTCCGCCACTACCTGCTGGGTGGGATCCTGCTTACCGCCGCCCCCCTGCTCCTGCCCCCCTTATACGGGGACTACACCCTTCCCGTCGGGGCCAGAGAAGGCTACCACATGCTCTGGCTGACTGAACCGCAGCGCCCCTTCGCCAGCGCCTTCAAACAGGCGCAACGGATCCACGAAAAGCACGGGTGCACCTATTATTTGCTGGGCTGGACCGAGGACGAGGTACTGTACTACCGCTCCGCCTGCGATGGGCGTTTGTGGGCCTTTGACCCGGCGACCGACCACGCGCCATACGTCGTCTCAGGCCATCCGCCGGCGGTCGCCGGTTCGTCCGTCGTGGGCGTGAACGCAGACGGCGTCGGCGGGTACTATCCCGCCCATCCCGCCGGCTTTCCCCCACACGCAACCAACCACGCTATCACCTACCAGCGGGCGATCTCGCCGCAGGGGCGCTGGGTGGCGGCGGCGATCAAGAACTACTACGGGCCGCGAGACGTCGTGGTCCTGTCCCGCTCACCCTCCGGGCCATAGGCTTACGCAGCGGTCCCCTGGGTATGGTATGATCGGGTTCCACATTCATACAGATCATGTGCAAGGAGGAAACCGATGAGCGTGACGATTCCCCAAAGTCATCAATGGTTGCTGGAAGATGTGGTCGTTGCCACCCTGGGCACTCTTATGCCCGATGGCGCGCCCCAGGTCCACAAGATCTGGTTCGACTACGACGGCAAATACCTGCGCATCAACACCGCTGAGGGGCGGCAGAAGGATAAGAATCTTCGCGACCGCCCCTACGCCACAATGCTGCTGACCGCGCCCGACAACCCCTACTTCTACCTCGAACTGCGAGGCGAAGTGGCCGAACGAGTTCTCGGTCCAGAAGCGGACGCCCACGTGGGCACGCTGGCGCAGCGCTATCTGGGGCAGGAATCATTCGAGGCGCCGGGTGACGTGCGCGTGATGTACAAGATCGAACCCAAACACGTCGTAGCCTACGGCGAGCGCGACTGATAGTCAATCCGATCGGAGAGAAATGAGCAATATGGAGACCAAAAAAGGCCTGCCTATCATTGCGTTCACATCGCAAGAAGAGTGGCAACAGTGGCTTGAAGAACACCATGAGACGTCAGACGGTCTGTGGCTGAAACTGGCGAAGAAAAGCAGCGGGATAGAGTCCGTGACCCGTGGTGAAGCCGTCGAAGTTGCCCTCTGTTATGGCTGGATCGACAGTCAGGCAGCCTCGTTCGACGACCAATACTGGTTGCAGCGGTTTACTCAACGCACGTCAAGGAGTAAGTGGTCGAAATTAAACCGGGAAATGGCCACCAGGCTCATGGAAGAAGGCAAGATGCAACCGGCCGGAATCAGGGAGGTCGAGCGAGCTCAGGAGGACGGACGCTGGGACCGGGCGTATGCGCCGCCGAGCACAATCACGGTGCCTGACGATTTGCAGGAGGCGCTGGACGATAATCCGCAGGCCAAAGCGTTCTTCGAAGAGCTGGATAGCGCCAACCGCTACGCCATTCTCTACCGCATTCACGACGCCAAGAAGCCGGAAACACGCGCCCGTCGCATCAAGAAGTACGTGAAGATGCTCAGGAATCAGGAGAAAATACACGATTGAACACGAGTAGTGCCTGTTGACACTGCCCCGACGATGAAACCGATCCGGCCGACACACGTATAGGAGTATCAATGGTCAGCACAGACGGTTTACATCCGCACGAGCGCGGCTTGCTGGCGTTGTTGTTCGAGACGAAGAATGGTCGTACAGATAGAGTTAAGCTCTCGGAAGTTTTGCCCTGTTCATCGGCTTTGCGCTTCTGGAAAACACCACACGCTGGCGCACGCCGATGGTAGCGACGTCGCCGCCTTTGTGGCCCTGGCCTCCGCCAGCGGGTCGGCCGGGGGCAGCGCCAGTGGCGCAGGGTAGCGTCACCACACCAGAGTCAAGTATAGAATCGTCATTCAAGATTTAGTTCTGTTTTTTACAGCGGCGTCCATTCCCCCTGAAACCACCCCCCACCCCAGCGGTCCTCGACCCAGCGGCCCTGAACCAGCAACGGTTGCCAGGCCGGCGGCAGGGAGCGGCGGCTGCTCTTGACGATCGTGTAACTGTCGCCGTCGTCCAGAAAGAAACCGCGCCCGCCAGGCCGGCCCGGCAGCCGCACGCCGAGTGCGTGCACGGCGTCGCCCCGCTCCTGTGGCAGCCGGCGGATGGAAACAGTGTCAGAGAGAGCGTGGCTTACCACTTCCAGCGGATGCACGCTGACGGGCAGGCCCAGCACCCGTTGTTCCCACGCCAGCCGCTGCGCCGCGCTTTCGGCCTCCGCTGCTTGCGGCGCGGCGAAATCAAAGGCCATCTGCTGCGGATTCCCCGCGCGCAGCAGCGCCCGCGCCCGGCTCAACAAGGCGGCCCGGCTGGTCCCCAGACCGTCCAGCGCGCCGCATTGGATCAGGTGTCGCAACTCCTTTTCGCGCAAGTCCACCGCCCCCAGCAGCGCGCGCAGGCTGTCGAAGGGTGCGGCCTCCCTGATCGCTGCCACCGTACGCCGCCGCACGCTCCGTACCTGGCCTAACCCCATCCACAGCACAGGTCGGCGGTCCTCATACCGTAAGGTGAAACGCGATCCGCTATGGTTAATGTGCGGCGGTCGCAAACTGAGTCCCAGCCGGCGCGCCTCCGCCAGGTACACGGCCGGGTGATGGTAGCCGCCCCCGTTGGCCAGGCGCGCGCAGAGAAAGGCAGCCGGGTGGTGCGCTTTGAGGTAGGCGGAGCGGTAGCTGACGTCGGCATAAGCTGTGGCGTGTCCCTGGTTGAAGGCGTAGCCGCCAAAGGCCACCACCTGTTCCCACAACTGCTCCGCCTGCGCCTCCGACATGCCCGGTCCCTCTGGCGCGGTCCGCCGGCAGCCGCGCACGAATTGCAGGCGCAGAGCCATCATCACCTTTGGACGCATCTTGCTCATCCCCCGCCGCAACTGATCCGCCTGCTCCCAGCTGAGCCCGGCCACTTCCCGCGCCACGCGTAGCACCTGCTCCTGGAACAGCAGCACGCCCTGTGTCGGTTCCAGAATGTCGCCCAACGATGGATGCAGCAGAGTCACCGCTTCCTCGCCCCGGTAGCGGCGGATGAAGGTCTGGGCCATGCCGCCGGTCGCCGGGCCTGGCTTGAAGAAGGCGTTGGCCACCGCCAGATCGCGCACCGTGCGCGCCTGCAGTTGGCGCAGCGTGCGCCGCGCGCCTTCTGACTCGCACTGGAATACGCCCACCGTCTCGCCCTGTGCCAGCAGGCGACCCGTGGCCTCGTCTTGCAGTGGGATCTCCTGCAGCCGAAAGGCCTCGTTTTCCTGCTTTTGAACCAGGCGCGCCGCGTCCGCCAGCACCGTCAGGGCGCGGATGCCCAGCAGGTCGATCTTGGGCAGGCCCAGCGCTTCCACGTCGCGGTGATCGTACTGCGTCGCCAGAAACCCCTTGCGCGCCCACTGCACGGGGGCCACGTCGCGTACCGCCCCCGGCGTAATCACAATGCCGCCGGGATGCAGCCCCAGGTGGTGCGGCCGGCCCACCAGCGCCGCCGCGCTCTCCAGCAACTGCCGTTCTTTCTCCCCTGTAAAACTTGACATAATGTCGCCAAACCCCTCGCGCGTCCACCCACGCGGCAGCCGTTGCGCCACTTGTCGCAGCTGTTCGTCCGTGTAGCCCAGGGCGTGAGCCGCCTCGCGCAGGGCCGAGCGCGGCTGCAGCGTGGTCATCGTCGATACCAGCGCCACCTGTTCCTCGCCGTACTGCTCTCTGACGTAGGCCAACATGCGGTCGCGCTGCCGGCTGCAAAAGTCGAGATCGATGTCCGGCGGGGTGCGGCGGGCCGGGTTCAGAAAGCGGCTGAAGAGCAGATCGTGAGCCACGGGATCGACGGTGGTGATCCCCAGACAGTAGGCCACGAGGGAGTTGGCCACGCTGCCCCGCGTGCTGACCGGGATTCCTTCCTCGTGGGCGAAGCGCACAATGTCGGCGACGACGAGAAAGAGCGGCGCAAACCCATGTCCCGTAATCGCCTCCAGCTCGTGCGCCAGCCGCGTCGCGACGTGGGACGGCGGGTCAGGGTAGCGCGCTGCCAGCCCCCGAGCCGCCTGCGCCCGCAGCGCGTCATCCGCGTTCTGTTTCCCATTCAGCGGCGGTGCGGGCCAGATCGGCCGACCGTCGGGCAACGCCGGTTCGCAGCGGGAGAGCAAATTCCCCACCCCCTCCAGAGCCTGGGGAAAAGGGGCAAAGCGCTCCCGTATCGTTTCTTCGCTCAGCCAGTGCACCGTGGCCCCCGGCCGGTCCCGGCCGGGCAGCAGCTCTGCGCGCACCGTCTCCACTGTGCAACGCTGGGCCACGGCAGCCAGCAGGCGCAGCAAGGGGCGTTCGGTTGCCTCCAGTGTATACACCGGTTGCAGGGCCACGGGCTGCATGCCAAAACGTTGCGCCAGGCCGGTTGCTTCGTGCAGAACCGCATCATCGTCCGGTCCCTGCCACTCCAGCCCCACGTACGCGCGTTCGTGGAACAATCCGCCGAGGTAGCCCAGGTAACGCGCCGCCTCCTGCCGCAAATCCTGCTGCAGCAGACGGTAGAGCCATCCCGCCTGCCCCCCTTCCACACAAAGCAGGCCCTCCGCGTGCTCGCGCAGCACCTCCCAGGGCAGGCCGTGCCGCAACCGTTCTTCCCGTTGTGGCCCTCCCTGCAACCACCCCGCCAGCCGGCATAGGGAGCGGTATCCAATCGCGTTTTGCGCCAGCAATACCAGTCGCCCGTTCCTCCCCTCTCCCTGCCGCGCTGCCACGGGCGTCGTGTCCTGCGGCGCAATCACATCCACCGTCATGCCCACCACCGGCTGAACGTCCCGCGCCCGGCAGGCCCGCGCAAAGGCCACTGCCCCGTACATCGCCTGATAGTCGGTCAGCGCCAGATAGCGCCATCCCTCATCCGCCGCCCGCTGCGCCAGCGCCTCCACCCCTGGCGTCGCGCCCAACAACGTGTACTGCGAATGCACCTCCAGGTGCGTGAATGGCGTGGCTGCGTCGTCCATGACCCTGATAGTAGAGGTGAGCACGCCCGTAGGCAACCCCTGACTGCTGACGGCAGACCGCCGACCGCGCCAATCCCCAATCTCCGATCTCTGATAACCTATTTGGTCTCCCCTCCCACCCATTGTACAATTAGCCGTAGACGATCCACAGAGGAGAGCGACCGTGACGCGCGTGATCGCGATTGCCAACCAGAAGGGCGGGACGGGCAAGACGACGACGGCCATCAACCTCGCCGCCGGCCTGGCGCGCCTCGATCCCGGGCAGCGCGTGCTGCTGGTGGACGTCGATCCCCAGGCCAACGCCACCGCCGTCTTCCTTGGCGTGCCCTTCGCCGCCGGCCCGCGCCAGTCGGAAGCGCGCACCATTTACGAGCTGATTCTGGGCCAGGCCACGGCCGAAACCGTGGTACGCAGCGTGCCCCTCAGCGACAATGGTCAGGAAGGCAGGGCCGTGATGCTGGACATCCTGCCCTCACACCTCGATCTGGCCTCGGCGGAGCTGGAACTGGTCAACGCGTTTGAACGGGAGCGGCAGTTGAGCCAGGCGCTGGCCCCCATTCTGGATCGCTACCACTATGCCGTCATCGACTGCCCCCCCAGCCTGGGCCTGCTGACGGTCAACGCTCTCATGGCAGCTACCGAGGTCCTGATCCCCGTCGATCCCGGGCTCTTCCCCATTATCGGCCTCAACCTCTTGCAGAAGACAATCAGTATGGTGCGCCGGGCCAATCCCGGCCTGCAGGTTCTCGGCGTGGTTCCCACGCTGCTGGACCGCACGGCGCTGGCCCGTGACACGCAGGAAGAGCTGTCTGAGGCCTTCGGCGGGCGTCTGCTGCCGCCCATTCCGCGGCGCGTAGCCATTGGCGAGGCGCACGCGGCGGGGCAGGATGTATTTGCGTACGATGCGCGCAGCGACGGTGCGGAAGCGTACGCGGAGTTAATCAGGGAGATTGTACGCCGTGGCTAAGAAAAAGACTGGATTGAGCCAGACCCTTTTCCAGGGCATTGACCCCTACGGTCAGGCGGAAGGCGAGGACGCCGACGGCACTACGCTGCCTCTGACGGCTATCCGCCCTGACCCCGACCAGCCGCGCCGCTTGCTGCCCGACGATCTGGGTCAGGACGTGGCTGCAGGTCGCCGCACGCCCATGGAAGCCATGCGCGCCTGGATGCAGCGGGATGAGAGCGGGGCGGAGATGAGCCGCCTGCACCGTCTGGCGGACAGCATCGCGCGCCACGGCCTGATCAACCCCATCAGCGTGCGCCGCGTGGCGGAGGATGAGCAGGCCCCTGCCGGCGTGCGCTATTTCATCGTCACCGGCGAGCGCCGCTACTGGGCCCACGTGTTGCTGGCTCTGGAGGGGCGCGACATCCACACCGGAGAGGCGGTGCACGATCCCACGGAGATCCGCGCCGGTCTGACGGCCCCGGGCATCACCGTGCGCGCCCACCAGCTGGTCGAAAACATCATGCGCGAGGACATCAATGCCGTGGAGAAAGCTCGCGGGCTGTGGGCCTTGCGCTGCGAGCTGTCGGGGGTGAACTACAGTTCACCTGGCGCCGCGGACGAGGAGGTGAACTATAGTTCACTGTCCCCGGAACACGATCTGGTCCCCTGGCAGCGCGTCAGCGAGGAGCTGGGGATCTCCAAGCGCTACCGCATCTATCTGACCTCCGTGTTGCAGCTCAGCCCCCAGGCACAGGCCCTGGTGCAGCAGCACGACCTGGCCGAAATCACCATCCGGCCCATCGTGCAGAAGCTGCGCGACGAGCCCGCGCTGCAACTGGAAGCCCTACAACAACTCGTCGCCTGGCAGGCCGAAAACGAAGCTGAGGACGGCCAGAATCGGGCCATTACCCGCTCCGTGAAAGCGTTGGTAGACGAACTACTCAAGCGCAAAGAGGCCGGCGAAAAACGGGGCCCGCGCGCGGCGCACGCCGTGGACAGCGCCGCCCGCACGCGCCAGTTTCGCCGCCGCGTGCGCCACACCCTGCGCTTCCTCCACGATCTGCCCCGTGAAGACGTCACCCTCCTGGCCCGCGACCTGGCCCTGGACAGCGATTTCGAAGGCGTCGCCGAAGAACTGTCCGACCTGCGCCAGCAAATCGACACCCTCCTCCAACGCGTAGAATCCTACCGCCAGACCGATCCCTGATCTCCAGTCTCTAATCTCTGATCTCCAATCAACCAATCTCCAATCTCCAACCTCCCGATCACACATTTGTTCTAACCTGTGCTACAATCTCCCATCATCGTTCGTTCCAGCGCAAAAGGAGTGGCGTGGTGCAGGACCTCCTGCCATTAACCCCGGCCCAACAAGCAGTCGTCAATCACGATGAAGGCCCCGCCCTGGTCTTCGCCGTCGCCGGCGCGGGCAAGACCACAGCCATGGTGCATCGCATCGCCCGCCTCGTAGACGACGGCGTGTTTCCCGCCTCGCGCATCCTGGCCACCTCTTTTGGCAAAGGCAATGAGATCGATCTCAAGGAGAAACTACAGCCGTGGCCCCACTGCCGGCGCGTCAACGTTCGCACCCTGCACGCCCTGGGCCGCAGCTTCATCGTCGCCGCCCAGGAGAAGGGCTACTGGTCCACTCTGCGCCTGGACAACGGCCCGGACGGCGAGGATGGGCAGAGCGGCGCGACGCAGGCGTTGCTGAGCATGGCTATTAACGAAGCGCGGCGGCGAGGCGTGACTTACGCGCCGGAACTGGACAGCATCGACCGCCAGGATCTTCTGACCTACGTCGCCGCCTGCAAGGGTAACCTGCGCTACGCCAATTTTGACGACGCCGGGCTGCCGCGGGAAGCGCGCGACGTGGCGGGCCCGGCCGAAGCGCCGGACGGGGCCTTGTTCTGGTACCTGAATCTCTACCGCCTGTTTGAAGAGGTGCGCCTGGCGAAAGGTGTGATCACGTTCGCCGATATGCTGATGACCGGCTGGGAGACGCTGGTGCGCCATCCCGACGTGCTGGCCCAGATGCAGGAGCGCTACCGCTGTGTGCTGGTGGACGAGTACCAGGACATCAACCTGGCCCAGGCCCAGATTTTGGACCTGATCACCGCGCCGCGCCGCGACTATATGGCCATCGGCGACGACGACCAGACGATTTACGAGTGGCGCGGGGCCAATCCGCGCTTTATCCTCGATTTTGAGCGCCGCTACCAGGCTGCAAAGTACGTCATCGACGACAACTTCCGTTGCCCCGTTGGCCCTGTCCTCTTCGCCAACCGCGTCATCGCCCATAACGAGCAGCGCCAGGAGAAAGCGCTGTCCCTGACACGCGGCTTTAGCGGCGAGACAACCCTGGATGTGCACGAGCACGCGGCAACCATGGCCCGCCGCATCGTGCGCCAGATGCAAACGCTGCAAGGGGAGGGCCATGCCTGGCGTGAAATGGCGGTCCTGGTGCGCCTCAATGCCCAGACGCCTTACCTGGAACAGGTGCTGATCGCCGCCGAAATCCCTTTCCGCGTCAGCAAACCGTTCTACGAGCGCTGGGAAATCAAGACGTTGATCTACT
>JBMCFH010000103.1:0-12108 GCA_048620455.1 Chloroflexota bacterium
TCAGCGGCTACCGTCGCGGGCGGATGGCGAGGAAGGAGAGGAAACGCTGGCAGGCGCTTATGATGAGCAGGGTCGTTTTGTCGGCGTGGTGCAGGCAGAGGAAGGCCGGTGGCGACCGCGAAAGATTTTTTACGAACCGGCCTGACGGGTCTGGATGGCGCTTCACCAAGTAACCGTTGTCTGATACAATCAACCCTTATGTCACCAACCTTTGAGCGAGTAGACGACCTGGCCGGCGTCGCAGACCGGCAGCCAACTTATCTGGCGATCGGCGTCTTTGATGGGGTTCATCGAGGACACCAGCATCTGCTGCAGACGATGGTCGCCGAAGCGCGCCAGGCGGGCGCGCGGCCGGCAGTTCTTACATTTTTCCCCCATCCTCGAGCCGTCATTCAGAACCTGAGCGGGCGCCTATACCTGACGACGCTGGAGCGCCGTGTGGATCTCTTGGCGCAGCAGGGACCGGAACTGGTCATCGTGCAGTCGTTCGACGAGGAGCTGCGCACGACGCGGGCGGTCGATTTCGTGGAGCGGTTGTGCCAGGCGCTTGACCTGCGCCAGTTGTGGGGCGGCAGTTTCAGCCTGGGCTATAAACGCGAGGGAGATGCGGAATTCCTGCGCCGTCTGGGCCGCGACAGGGGCTTCACCGTGCGCCTCATGGACGACCTTGTGACCTGGGAGGGGGGACGAGTCAGTAGTAGCCGCATTCGCCGCGCTCTATCCGAGGGTAACATTGCGGAGGTCAACGGCTGCCTGGGCCGTCCTTTCTGTGTGAGCGGCATGGTGTATCGCGGTGACCGGCGGGGTAAGCAGATTGGCTTCCCCACCGCAAACCTGACTGTGTGGGAGCAGCAATTGCTGCCGGCGAATGGGGTTTATGCCACCTATGCGCGGTTGGGCGAAGAGCGTTTTGCAGCAGCGACCAACGTGGGCGTGCGTCCCACGGTGAATGGCACTGTCCTCTCGGTAGAGGCTCACCTGCTGGATTTCGACAGGGATATCTACGACCAGGAATTAGTATTGGAGTTTGTGGCGCGTGTTCGGGACGAGCGCAAATTTTCGGGGTTAGACGCGCTGAAGGCGCAGATTGCCGCGGACATTGCCGAGATTGAGGCGCTGCTTGTGCCGGAGCGATGAACGGCTGCTGTTATTGCTCTACGGCCATTTTTCGCGTGAGCCGGTTCTGAACTGCGCTGACGCGCGAGCGCACGTCACGGAACCGTTGCGCGCTTTCGGGCGCCAGCGACAGGGTGACTCCAAAGACGATGAGCGTATTGGTCAGTAGAAAGAAGATTAGCTCCTCCAGCGGCAAGATGCCCAGGAGCAGAAGGTGCAACGATTGCGCGGGATCGATGGTCCACACGCCGAGGTTGATTGCCAGAGAATCGGCTGCCGCGAGGTATAGTGTGGGCAGCAACAGGCTCAGCAGCACCGGGCGGCGGTAGCGCCAGAGAATGTCAGCGCCAAAGATCAGCTGCAGCATGATCGGGGGCAGAGCCCAACCCAACTCCAGCCCAAGATACGTCCCCGGCTGCCAGCCCACAAGCAGGATCGCAACCGCAGCCAGCCACAGCACGCCGGCGACGCCGGTGGCTGCGAGGCGCGTGGAGGCGCCGCCACTTTCGGTCTCACTTTCCGCTGCGCGAGAGTGCAGCAGGAGAAGGAGGAAGAGGCTGGTCAGAATCGGTTGCAGAATGAAGAAGGTGTACTCTTCGATGGGCACCCAGCCGACGATCAGACCGCTGACCAGCGCCGGGTCGTACCACCAGACGCCGGTAGCCACCAGGTAATTGTCCCAGGGCGTGGTATAGAGGAGGGCGATGGCGATGTGCAGGGTGATGACGAAAACCGCGCGCTCCTTACTCCAGAAAGGTTGTGAGCTCGAGCGGCGACCGCGGATTGCCAGGAGCAGGCCAAACAGGAGGATTGGGATGAGTAAGAAACGGGCCAGGAAGCCAAAGTAGGTCATGTCTGTTACCTGATCGAGAGGTTATACTCCCTCCGCCAAGACGTCCTGCAGGGCGGGTTGTAGTTGCTTGTAACTAAATTCGAAGCCCATCTCTTGGAGCCGTTGGGGGATGACGCGTTGGCCCTCCAGCACGACCATGGATACCTCGCCGAAAAGGGCGCGCATGAGGAAACCGGGCACCGGAAAGTAGTGGGGGCGGCCCAGAACGCGGGCCAGCGTGCGTCCGAACTGGTCGTTGGTCAGCGGGTTCGGCGTTGTGAGGTTGAACGGCCCGCGCGCCGCTTCTGTGTCGATCAAGAAGCGGATGGCGCGCGCCTCGTCCTGCAGGTGGATCCACGACCACCACTGTTGTCCGTCGCCAAAAGGCCCGCCCACGAACAATTTGTAGGGGAGGAGCACGCGGGGCAGCGAGCCGTCCTCCGCGCTGAGAACAAGCCCGGTGCGCGCGATGGCCCGGCGCACGCCCATCTCCTCGACGGCAGCGGTGCTTTCTTCCCACTCCACACACAGCCGGGCCAGGAAGTCATCGCCGGCTGGGTGTTCTTCGCTGATGACCTTGTCTTTGTGCGTGCCGTAATAGCCAATGGCCGAGGCCTGGACGAGCACCTCCGGCTTATTCTCTACCTGTTCCACGGCCTGCACGACGGCGCGGCCCGCATCCAGGCGGCTCTGGCGGATGCGCCGCTTACGTTCCGGGGTCCAGCGCGAGGGGAAAAAGCCGTCCCCGGCGAGATTCTCAGCCGCGAGGTTAACGATCGCCGTGGCGCCGTCGGCGAGATGGCCCCAACCATCGGCGCTGCGGCTATCCCAGCCTACAGCGCGCACTCCCTGCGGCAGGTCCGTGAGTCGCCCGGGGGAGCGGCTGAGGATGATGACTTCATGGCCATCTCCTATCAGCAAATCAGTAAGGGCGCGACCGATGAGGCCACTGCCTCCGGTAAGAATCACGCGCATTGAAACATCCTCGCGATGCGCCGCAGGCTCACTGTCCATTGGCGCGGATCAGATCCTTCTTCAGTAGTTCCTCCAGCCAGTCGATGATAAGCTGGCCCGCCGGCGCGTTGAGCTCTGCTGTGAGCGCCTGGTGATAGAGCGTCAGATAGCGTTCCAGCAGATCATCGACCACAGGATACTCATGATTGTTTATTAAACCTTCTACCCAGGCCAGATCGTGTTCCAGAAAGTTGAGGTCGCCCAGAGTGAGGGCAGCCACAATGCCCTCGGCCATACCACGGTTGGCGCGCGCCAGATGGGGAATGGGGGCGCCGGGTGTTCTCGCGCTATCCAGCCGGTGTTCGAGGATATAGGCGTCAATGTGCCCCCGGCGCTCTTCGAAGAGGGCCAGCGCCTCCTGGTAGCGCGCCGGCGGTGGCTCGGGCGTTGGCGCGAGCCCGGGTGACGCCAGAAGCTGCTCGACGCGATCGGGGGCCAGCCGCAGGTCGCCGTCCAGATGGTGTCCGGCGATGCGCGAGCTGAGCTCGGGAATGAGGTTGAAGATTCGACCGCCGAATGCCACCGTCACCCCTTCATCCTGCGCCAGTGTGGCGACGGAGGCCAGATTGGCAGCGGCGAGCAGCATCTGCGCCGTGAGGATCAGCAAGTCGGGGCGCGTATCGGCGATGGTGCGCTCCATTCGTGCCAGCGGCACGTTGGCGCCAAGGTAGATGGTGTGCCAGCCCCGGCGCCGCAGCAATAACGTTAACAGCAAGGGGCTGAATGTATGCTCCTCCTGCGGCGGGCAGCCGATAAGGATGCGACCGGAGCGCGTCGGCGGGGCGCTTGCAGCCAGCAACGTCTCCACGCGGCGCGTAGCCAGGGCCGACGCAAAGTGTTCTTGCTGGACCGTTGCCTGCCCTTCATACCACAGGGTGCCGATGGTAGAGAGTCCTTTCTGCAGCACCTCGATACATACTGTTTCCGGGGGATAGAGGGCAAAGGCCTGGGCCAACGCGTAATTCGCCTGTTGCTCGTCGAAATCGAGACAGGCCTCAATCCACGACTCGCGTAACCCGGCAAGCGTGTCGCCCACCTCCAGCGGGATCAGGCCCGGCGCTTCCTCGTCGGGCGCCATTTCCCAGAAGGGATCCTTGCCATCCTCCCGAAGCTGGTTGAATAGATCTACGGCGCGGCTGATGCTCAGGCCTTCATCCTGGCGGGCGATAAGCCACTTGAGAATGTCAATATCCCGTTGCGAATAAAGGCGATGACCGCCGGCGCTGCGCGCGGGCTGGGGCAGCGAATATCGGCGCTCCCAGGCGCGCAACGTATCCGGTTTCAGGCCCGTTTCCTGGACGACGGCCTTCAAGTTAAATGTTGGCGTTTCGTCAAGCGACGACATCAATGTTCTCCTGCCAATAAGTTTTTCAGACAATTCTAACGCCGGATTACTGTTTGTGCAGTTTTACCGCCAGCGACGGCACACTGTCTGGCGCGGACGACGGTTGGAATGGCGCGGCGACCTGGGGGACGCCGGCGTCGTGCAGCACGCGCTCCACGGTCAGGCGTGCGGAGAGCAGGACGATGGGCAGGCCCGTGCCCGGGTGGGTGCTGGCGCCGACAAAGTAGAGGTTGCGATAGGTAGCGTGGCGATTCTGCGGTCGCAGATAGCCGACCTGGGTGAAGTTGTGGCTGAGCCCGAAGGCAGCGCCTTTAGCCAGATTGTAGCGGTGGCGCCAATCTTGCGGTGTATAGGCTACTTCGAACTTGATGTGCTGCTCCAGATCCTCGACGCCAACGGTGCGCAGGCCTTCAAAGACCGCCTGGCGCGCCCGTCGCTTCAGCGCCTCCCAGTCCTGCTCGACCCCTTCCTGGAGGTGGCCCACCGGGACCAGCGCCATCAGTGTATCCTGCTCTTCCGGCGCGGCAGTGGGATCAACCCGCGCCGGCGCGTGAACGTAAAAGCTGGGGTCGTCCGGTAAGTCGTAGTCGTCAAAGATGCGTTCGAAGCTGGCGCGGTATTCGTCGGAGAGAAAAACGTTGTGAGGATATAGTTGAGGGTAAGCGCGGTCCACACCCCAGTAAAAAGTGATGGCAGAGCAGGTGTATTTCTTGCGCTCCAGTTTCTCCGTGCCCTCGCGATCGTCGAGCAAATGTTTGTAGACGTAAGGTAGATCGGCGTTAGCGACGATCACGTCGGCGCTCAGGCGTCGCCCGTCGTCGAGCAGCAGAGAAGTGGCGCGTTCGCCTTCCGTTTCAATGGTGCGTACGGGCGCGTCGTAGATGAAGCGTACGCCGTGCTGCTCGGCGATTGCCGTCAACGTTTCCACCACACGGTAGAGGCCGCCCATGGGGAACCAGACGCCGTCGGCGAGCTCCGTGTACTGCAGCAACGAGTAGGTGGCGGGGGCGTCATAGGGGCTCAGGCCCAGGTACATATTCTGGAAGGTAAAGGCCGCCTTGAGCTGTTTGTCGCTGAAGTAATTGCCCACGTTGGCATAATGTTTCTTCAGCGCCTTCAGCTGAAACAGCAGGGGCAGGTTGCGCGGGCTGAAGTACTCGCCCAGGCTGTAAAAGTTGCGCCCCACAAAGTGCTTTAAAGACATACGGTAATGGCGGTGACCCTCTGCCAGGTAGCGCAGTAGCCCGCCGAAACTGCCCGGTTCAATGGCCTCCAGCTGCGTTTGCATCTCGTGCAGGTTGGCCGTCAGCGTCAGCTCTGCGCCGTCGCTGAAGCGTACGCGGTAGGTTGGATCGATGCGCTGCAGGTCGAGGTGATCTTCCATGTGCTCGCCGAGCGCGGCGTAGGTTTCGGCGAACACTTCAGGCATCAGAAACAGGGTGGGGCCCACATCGAAGCGATGGCCATCGCGCAGAAGTTGGTCGCAGCGTCCGCCCGGCTGGCTGTTCTTCTCTACAACTGTCACATCATACCCGTTGCGCGCCAGGCGGGCAGCGGCGGCGATCCCGCCCAGACCGGCTCCAATTACCAGGGCAGTGGCATGTCTTGTCATTGTCGTTCTCTCTCTGTCCCAACAGGGACGGTTCGCATCATTTTCATTATAGCTTTCCCCATGATTCTACAATCTTCACGAACGTTTGTCAAGAAATTGGACAGTAAACCTTGACAATTATTTTGCATCTGTGCTATGCTAGCTGATGTTAGGCGCAGGAAGGAAAGTGATGGCGCGCAGATGGGAGAGAGTCATATGATGCGTTCACAGGTTAGTGCGTGGGAGTTACCTTTGTTAATGCAGGCGAAAGAAGCGTTGAACTCGACACCGGTGTCTGTTCATCCCGGCTTTGGAGACGATCGGCTTCTGGCGAGTGCATATCAGTTGAGCGAACAGATTACGGCGACTCACAGCCGTTCTTTTCACCTGGCATCCGGTTTGCTGCCCCCTGAAAAACGCGCGGCGGCGCGGGCGCTCTATGCCTTCTGCCGTGTCAGCGATAACGTGGTAGACGAAAGCGGCGCAAATGCGGCGGCGAATTTCAGCCAGTGGCGGACGCGCGCCCTTGCGTTGCACCCGCCTACAGATGATCTGGTGCTCCTGGCCTGGGCAGATGCGCGAGCCCGCTTCCACATTCCCTGGCGCTACTCAGAACAGTTGTTGGACGGTGTGGGCCGCGATCTGGTGCAGACCCGCTACCAGACATTTGAGGAGCTTGCGGCGTATGCTTATGGCGTGGCTTCCACAGTGGGCCTGATGAGTATGCACATCACCGGCTTTCGCGGGCCGGAGGCCATTCCGTATGCCGTAAAGCTCGGCGTGGCGCTGCAGTTGACCAATATCCTGCGCGACGTGGGGGAGGATTACGAGCGAGGACGCGTCTATCTGCCGCAGGCCGAGCTTGAATCCTTCGGGCTGGGCGACGCCGATCTGGCAGCCGGTCGTGTAACAGAGCCGTGGCGTGACTTTATGCGCTTCCAGATCGATCGCAATCGTCGCCTGTATGAGGAAGCGTGGCCGGGGATTGGCTTGCTGGACGGGGACGGCCGGCTGGCTATTGCCGCGGCGACGGAGCTCTACCGGGCGATCCTGGACCAGATCGAAGCCAACGATTACGACGTCTTCAACCATCGCGCACATCTGGGGGCGTTGGCCAAGCTGCGCCGCCTGCCGGCGTTGTGGTGGCGCAGCCGCGACTTCCAGTTTCGCCGGGCGGGCGTTCGGTAGTGCGTTATACTGGGGGGTATGAGCCGCGACCTCTACGAAGAAATTGCTCCCTACTACGATCTGTTGCACGATGGCCTGATCAAGGACCTGGACCTGGTTCTGGCGCTGGCGGCGGAGAATGGCGATCCCATATTGGAACTGGGCTGTGGTACGGGCCGGCTGTTGTGTCCTCTGGCGCGCGCCGCTCATGAGGTCACGGGCCTGGATAGCTCGCCGACCATGCTTGCGCGAGCCAGGGAGCGGCTTGCGGGGTTGGGACCGGGGCGGCGGGCCTCCGTTCACTTAGTGGCTGCGGATATGACGGCTCCGGCGTTGGCGCGCGAATGGTACCGGCTGGCGCTCGTATCCTACAATACCTTCTTGCACCTGCCGCCGGCGCAAACGCTGCGCGCCGCCCGCGCTATTCACCGCCATTTGCAGCCGGGCGGGCGACTCTTTCTGGATCTTGTCAACCCCTTGCTCGTCGAGCAGAGTGCGAATGATCATGCATTTTCACTGGAAGAGATGGTGATCGATAAGAAGACGGGCGACGAGTTGTTGGTTTTTGCCGGGAGCCGTGTGGATGCGCCGGCGCAGATTTTGCACATTACCTGGATATACCATCGCTCTCCCGCGGGCGGCCCTGCCCGGCGTACCGTCTCGCAGCTGGCCTACCATTACTACTATCCGCATCAACTGGAGCTGATGTTGCGCAACAGTGGATTTGTGCTGGAAGGGATTTACGGCGATTACGAGCGAGGGCCGTTTGACGAGGACAGCGAGCGGCTGCTGGTGCTGGCGCGGCGGCCGTAAGTACGCTTACAGAAATCGATTGGGCATGAACTCGCTCAAACGCGTACGTATCAGGCAGTTGCACGTCACTTGCCGCTTATTGAGTTCCAACAGAAATGTGCAACTGCACTTAGGGGCGCATAAATCTCTTATCGGATATCGTCAGCTGTACGTCCGGTTCGGGCGAGGCATCCGCCAGCCCCAGGCGTACGAAGAGGTAGGGACCATAGTAGGCGACCCACAGGCCTGCCAGCAAGTAGCGCAGCAGGCGCAGAGGCAGGCCCAGCCAGATCGGATCCTGGGGAAATACCATGTCCAACCCGCGCCAGATAGCCAGGGTGACCAGCATACCGAACAGGTAGCGAAGGATGCGGCGGGGAATGGAGCCGGCGACCATGAAGTGCACGCGCGATGCTTCCAGAATGAAGCCCACGCCCAATCCCAGCAGAATGCCCAGCGCGGCCGTCATATCCTCTCTGGTGTCAGTCTGGGCAGCGCTGGCGTGACCGTCCCACGCCACTTCCAGAGGAACGGTATTGAGGAAGGTCATCAGCCCTATGTAGAGACCAAGGAAAAAGAGGGGAACCAGGACGACGACCAGCAGGCGCTGGCCCAGAATACGGTTGCCGAACTGTTTGTGGAAGTTGGCGCGCCAGGCCCAGCAGGCAAAAAGGATCAGCACGCCCACGAGGAAGCCGGCGAGCGCGTCGTGCACGAAGTGCATGCCCAGAAAGACGCGGCTGAAGCCCATCAGGCCAATGGCCAGGAAGGCCAGGAGCCACACCCGCCGCTGGCGCACGACGGCTGCGATGTAGAGGTAGATGACGGTAGCTATCTGAACGTGACCGCTGGGCGCGCCAAAACCGCTTTCGTTGCTGAGGGCCAGCGACTCATCCAGCCAGAAGGGGCGCGGGCCGCGAATTGCCTGCTTGGCCACGAGCAAAACGGCGTTGGCGACGGCCAGCACGTAGGCCAATTCCTTACCCAGCGCCTTGTGCACGCACCAGTAGATGAGAGGCACGACAGCCAGGTAGAACTCGAAGCGACCCAGATGGCTGACAATGCGCAGGAAAGCTGCCAGGTGTGTGTACTCGGCCTGTAGCCAGCGGATGGCTTGCAGGCTCAAATCATGAATAGTGTCCACCGTAGATTGTCCTCTGTCCTCGTGATTATAGCGCGATGGTCGTAGCCGGCGCTGTCCCGATGATTGCCCTGCGGAATACCCACCGGGACAGTCGCAGGCACGGTTGGCGGTTGCATTCACCCAATCGCCACTTATAATCGATTTTCAGTCAAGTTGACAGGTGTCCGGAGGGAGGATTACCTCTGGCGGACGTGTCTTGACCGCCGGGACGGGTGTCAACAACTTGTCGCCACCGCCGCCCACGATTCGCGGAACGCATCTCGAAACGCTCTTCTATTTTAACGTAATATTAAGTAGAGAAAACCTATAATGGGGTGATGCACTGTCAAAAAGTGTGAACAAAGCGTGTTCAGACGTACCATATACTCATATCTGAACACTTCTGATACGGCTATAGTTGAGTTGGAGAGAATGAATGTCAGCAAGGATTCTTGTTGTTGAAGATGAAGATCGCATCCGCCAGTTCTTGCAGCGTGGCCTGACTTTCGAAGGCTATCGCGTGGATGCGGCGAGCGATGGACAGGAAGCGCTGGATACGGCGCGCGAAAATCCGCCGGATCTGGTGCTGTTAGATATCATGCTACCGGGCATCGACGGCATCGAAGTCTGTCGTCGTTTGCGAGCGGCGGGTGAAGTGCCCATTTTGATGTTAACGGCAAAAGAAGCTATCGAAGACAGGGTGTCCGGCCTCGACGCCGGCGCTGACGATTACCTGGTGAAGCCGTTTGCTTTTGACGAGCTTCTGGCCCGCGTCCGCGCCCTCTTGCGGCGAGCACAGCCGGCGCAACCCCAGGTCTACCGCTTTGCCGATCTGGAACTGGACACCGGGACGCGCCGCGGCAAGCGCGGGGACCACGTGTTTGACCTGACGGCGAAAGAGTATGAACTGCTAGAACTGTTTATGCGCCACCCCCGGCAGGTCCTGACCCGCGACGTTATCTTTGATCGCGTCTGGAATTACGATTTTGGCGGCGAAAGTAACATCATCGAGGTGTACGTGCGTTACTTGCGTCAGAAGACGGAAGCGGAAGATAAGCCGCGTCTGATCCATACTGTGCGTGGCGTAGGCTACGTGCTGCGCGAGGAGTAACCGTTCCTCCCGGCGCAGCGACCCTTTTATGTCAATTCGCGACAGGCTTACGATTATCTACACGGGCATCTTCCTGCTCGCCTTTCTGCTGTTCACGCTTGTCGTGTACCATCTGCCGCGAGTGTCGCTGCGCACCGAGATTGACGAAAATCTCGAAGATACGGCGCTAGAAATGCTGGAGGAGACGCAGGTCCTCAGCCAGCGCGACGTGCTCTCCCTCTTTATCCCCACAGAAGACGACTCCGTTTTCCGCCAGGCCAACATCTTCATCATGGTCGTGGACGAGGAGGGGGAGGTCTTGCGACGCTCGGACAACTTGCGCGGCTTCCAGGGCATTCTCGATCCGGACGGGTTGGGCGCTGAGACTCGCAGTTTCCGCACGGTAACCTATGAGGGGCAGCCGGTGCGCGTGCTCACCGTCCCGCTACGCGTCGAGCGCGGAAGCGTGGAAGAGCTGATCGGGTATCTCCAGGTCGCTCGTGTCGTGGAAGCATACGACACGTTCAACCGCTTGCTGATCATTGCCGTGTTCATCGGGCTGGCCTCGGTCACGGCATCTATATTTACGGTGACCTGGATCGCGCCCAGGGTATTCCGGCCCCTGGAGAACATCGCGGCGCTGGCGCGCCAGATCAGTCGCGCCGACGATCTCAGCCGGCGGCTGCCCGATACGGGCCGCCAGGACGAGATCGGGGACCTGACTGTGGCTGTGAACCAGACGCTGGAGCGGCTGGAGACGCTGTTCCGCACGCAGCAGCGCTTTCTGGCAGACGTTTCCCACGAATTACGCACGCCGTTGACCACCATCCGCGGCAATGTAGACCTCATGAGGCGTATGGGCGTAGCTGACGCCAGCTTCCTGGACGATATTCAGGCGGAGCTGGAGCGGATGACGCGTCTGGTGAATGACCTGCTGCTGCTGGCGCGCGCCGACGTCGGCGGCCTGCCCATCGAGCGCAAACTGGTGGAACTGGACACAGTGCTTCTCGACGTTTATCGCCAGCTGTCCAAGTTGAATCGGCCGGTGCGGGTTGTTCTGGAAGAAGTGGACCAGGTCGCCGTGATGGGCGATGAGGATCGGCTGAAGCAGCTCATCTTGAACCTGGCGGACAATGCTATCAAATACACGTCCCCTGGCGGGGTAGTGAATCTGCGCCTGTGCAAAACGGCGAGCCGGGCACAGTTGAGCATTTCAGATACGGGCATCGGTATTCCTGAGGAGGATTTGCCCTACATATTTGATCGTTTCTACCGCGTGGACAAGGCGCGCACGCGCGCACACGGTGGGTCGGGGCTGGGGCTATCTATCGCCAAGTGGATAGTGGAGGTGCACGACGGCGAGATTGACGTGGAAAGCGAAGTGGGCAAGGGGACCACGTTCCACATCTACCTGCCGCTGGCTCCAGAGCAGATCAGCAAAGTAAGCAGAGATGGGCCGCCCTCATCTCGCTCGCCGCTGGCGCGGCAGCGCGGTTAGCCGCCGCGCCCGCCTGGACTTCTGATAGCAGCGGTCTATTGGCTGCGCCGCAGGAGCATAAAGATACCCAACAGAATCAGGGCCAGGGGCCAGAAGATGCTGCCGTTGATCCATCCGAAGTTCTCGAACAGGAAATAGAACCCCATGAGAATTAGCAGGGCCGCGGCGATGACCGGGCCGTTTGGATGTTGCCGCCCGCGCTCGACACTGGAGGAAATCGTATCGCCGAATCCTTCCAGATTTTTCTCGATGACCTCGGACTGGGTCAGATCCACGTCTGATTCACTGGGCATGATGATCATCAGGATAATGTAGAGGGGAACGCCCACGCCGCCTGCCGGGATCAGGAGGAGAAACGCCAGTCGTACCAGGACGGGATCGACGCCAAGGTATTGGGCCAGTCCACCACAGACCCCTGCAATCATTCGTTCGCTTTCACTTCGCACCAACCTTGGATTCATTGCTGAGACTCTCCTTTACATCTTGCTCTGTTGTGCTATACGCGTCGCCCTATGCAAAGTTGCAGGCAACTTTGCCGCG
>JBMCFH010000104.1:0-11626 GCA_048620455.1 Chloroflexota bacterium
GTTCCACATAAACACCACCTTTGAACAACACCCCCCGGCGCGCCCCGTTGCCGATCGCCGAAAGAACCGTAGCCGGCGTGCTGATGACCAGCGCGCAGGGAGACGCGGCAACCATCAGGGTCATGGCCCGGTAAAAGGCCGGTTGAAACGCTTCCTGCAGCAGAAAAATGGGAACCACTATAGCCAGCCCCGTGAGCACCAGGACGCCAACCGCATAATACTGCTCGGCGCGGTCGATAAATCGCTGTGTCGGCGCTTTCTCGCTGTGGGCCTCTTCCACCAGCTGGATCAGTTTGGCGATGGTCGACTCTTTCGCCAGGTGCGTCACCGACACTTCCAGGCTCCCCTTCTGGTTGATGGTGCCTGCCAGCACGCGGTCGCCGTCCTCTCGCCGCACGGGCATCGATTCTCCCGTGATAGACGATTGGTCCACGCTACTCTCCCCTTCCACCACAATACCGTCCAGGGCAATGCGCTCGCCGGGGCGCACCACAATGCGGTCGTCGACGTCGATCTCCTCAATCGGCAGCGTGACCAACTCCTCGCCGCGCCGCACCAGCGCTTCCTCCGGGCGCAGCTCCATCAGAGAGCGGATGGCGTTGCGCGTGCGATCCAGCGCGTAATTCTGCAACACGTTGGACAGGCTGAACAGGAAAAGGAGCATGGCGCCCTCAAAAGGCGCGCCGACCAGGGCCGCGCCAACAGCGGCGAGGATCATCAGCAGATCAACGTCAATCGTCAGATCGCGCAACGACTGCAGGCTGGCCTGCAGACCAAACGCGCCGCCGGTCACGTAGGCGGCGACGTAAGCCGCCATGACCAGCGTGGGCGAAGCGCCCGCGCGCTCCGCCACAAAGCCAGTAACCATGCCCAACAGGGTAATGACGGTAAATGCCAGCTCCACGCGGTCCGAGCTGAGGAGCGCCCGCAGCCGCGCCCCCAGCCCTTCTTCCGGCGCTGGCTCAGGTCTGCGCAGCGCGCCGCTGGGCCGGGCGTCAACGCCCTGGGCGCGCACCTCGCGCCACAAATCGTCAGGCGAAAGCAGCTGGTCATCGTAGGCGATACTCATCGCGCCGCCCATATAGCTGACCGTCGCCCGTCGCACCCCGGGGATCTGGTGCAGCCGATCCTCCAGCGCCAGGGCGCATGCCTCACACCCACGCCCGCCGCGGCGGTCCAGCCGCATCGTGCACGTGGCCCAGCGATCCTGCAATGTCGGCGCTACCTCTTGCGCCACCCGCTCCACATCGTCCTCACCGACCAGGCGCGGATCGTAAGCAAACGACACTTCGCCATGCTCGGGGTCAAAATCGACGTGGTAAATACCAGGTTTCTCTTCAACCGCGTCCGCCAGCACTTCGTCACACTTTTCGTCCGTCTCGTCGCCCACCGGCTGCTGGCTGCGCGTTGGCTCTTGTCTGTGAACCGCTTCGCGTTTTTCCTCGTCGCCGTTCATCGTCGCATCTGTCATGGTCACTTACGCTCCAAATTCCCGTCACTCTGCGCCTGACACTCAGGGCACAAACCGTAATACACAAGACGCGCCCCCCGCACCTGGTAACCCGATTCTTGGGCCACGGCGCGGTCAATTGCCGCGACCGCGTCGCTGTAAAAGTCGTCTATGCGCTGGCAGCGGATACACACCAGGTTGAGGTGCGGAACGAGGTCGGCGTCGTAATGCACCGCTCCGTCCCCCGCATCCCCAATCTCATGCACCAGCCCGCGCTCCACCAGCGCCTGCAGCGTGTTATACACCGTCGCCTGGCTCAGCGAGGGTAACTCGTCCTGCAACTGCTCATACAGTTGCTGGGCCGTCGGGTGCCGGTCCGTCGCCGCCAGGGCGCGATAAATCGCCAGGCGCTGCGGCGTCAGCCGCAGCCCCACAGCCCGCAGGCGCTCCGCGGGCGAGTTAGAATCGTCTCTCTTTTCAGGCATACCTGTCACTCAGCTCTTAGGCTTACTTAAAATCATTCCTACTTTATAATCATTATAATTATATGACTGGTGGCCATTCCTGTCAAGCAGAAGAGGGGAGATCATCAGGATAATCGCAAACTCTCAATCGCCGCGCGCATGTAGCCTCGCTCTGGCATACCGAGCTTTCCCCAGCTGGACGAGGTCGAGCCGCTCGTGTCGAGCCGCTCGACGGTGCGCGCAACGAAACCGCGGCCAATTTATGATTATCCTGGGGAGATTATATTGCTCTTGGAGTCGACGATAGCCTTAGGAAGTCAGGGCCACAACCGCAACGCCAACAACAGCGCGACCGCCGCCGGCAGCAGGTAACGATCCAGCGGGCTATGCCGCAGGGGAGACGCCCGACCGCTATCCGGCGAGTAGGCCCGCGCCTCCGCCGCCAGGGCGATCTCCTCCGCGCGCTGCACCGCCCCGGCCACAACCGTCACCAGGAAATAACGCGCCGCGCGCAGCGGGTGGCGGCGGAACCCGCCGCGCATGCGCAGGCTGTGCCAGGTGACGGCAATGGAGTGGCGTAAGATGGGCAGCAGGTTCAGCGCCACGCCCGTGGCAAAGCCCAACCCGCGCAGGCCCGCCCGCTCGAACAGCCCCGCCATCTCGCTGACGCTGACCGACGCCGTAAAGCCATCGACGGCAGCCAGAATCACCGTCGCGCGCAGCAACATCTGCCACGCGCTCTGCACCCCTTCCGCCGTCAGCGTCAGGGGACCGAGCGCCAGCAGCGGGCGGCCGGGCAAAAAGAGAGAAGGAACGCTCATCAGGCCCAACAGCAACAGCCAGCGCGGCTGCAGCAGGCGTCGCAGGCTTTGCGGATAGAGCAGAGCAGCCACGAGGAGCGCCAGCAACCCCGCTATCCACAGGCGCGGTAGCGGCGTGACGAAGATGAGCGCCAGGGACCACACGAACAGGATCAGAGATCCCACCGTCCCCGGCTGCCAGCCTCGCTTCTTCACGTCCGTCGTCGCCTGCCACTGCCGCAATCCAATCACTGTATCGCCTCCAGCTCCACCAGCATGCGCACGTTCATGCGGCCCGGCTGCTCCGGCAACACCATGCGCAGCGGCTGTTCCTCCGCCGGCAGCTCGCCGCCGTCATGTCCGTAAGCCACCAGTGTGTCCGGCGCCATGATCAGCTCCGGCCCATACGTCGCGCTGAACTCATCGCTGGCCACGGCATTGACGCTGCTCAAGGAATCAGGGTCGATACCCGCGTCCTGCAAGAGAGCAGCAAGGGTGACACCCGTATAGCCGTCGACCGTCTCCGCGGGAAGCACCTGGAGCTCTTCTACTGTATAGGTAGCTTCGCTGTCGCCATAGACCACAGTCAGAGGCGTCGTGTCCCCCTCTTCGGCTGTTTCACTGCCACAGGCCGGCAAGACGATTGCCAGCGAAAGAAGCGCAAAGATAAGTAAGATCCGTTTCATGATGTTTGATTTCCTTTTTCCTTATCAGTTCTGAAGGATAGGAGCGGCTTGTAGCCGCGCGGTTAATTGTTGTCCCGCCTGCCAGGCCAGCCAGCCGGCGGCGGCCCCCAGCAGCAGGTGCAGGGCCACGAGCAGAGCGGCGGCGATCAGCGCCGTGTTGGCCGGCAGGCCCAGTAACTGCGTGCCTGTGTTCACCAATTCGAGCCACACATCTACCATCGCCCGTCCGAAAAGGAGCGCGCCGGTGATAAAGGGCTGCACCACGGTCCAGCCCACACCCAGCGCGCCGGCCAGCAAGAACGCGCTGCGCCGCGGCCGGCCAAAGGCCGTCAACACAAGTTCCGCCAGCACCGCTTCGGCCATAATGCCGATCATAGGGCCCACCACCACGCCCCCAATGCTGAACAATTTCAGAATCGTGGCCACCACCCCCACAAAGAGCGTGGCGCCCGGACGCGGCACAAAGAGGCGCGCCATGAGGGCAATGGTCAGCCCCGCCGTCGCCAGCAGCGCGCCGCTGAGCGGCAGGTGCAACGCCTTGAGCACCGAGCCCAGGCTGATCTCCAATGCGCCCCACAGGGCGCCGAAGACGGCAATCGTTACCAGTTGGCGAGTTGAGAATCGCATCTGTCAGTTTCCTTTTGCGACAACGGCGATGCCTCCCGTGGGCGACCATCGAGAACCAGCCGCCCTTCTTCCAGGAGCAACACCCGCTCCGCGTATCTGTAAATCAACTTGTAATCGTGCGAAATAAGCAGAATGGCCAGCCCCTGCTGATTCATCTCCAGGACGAAGTCCATGATCTGCTGCAGGTGGGCCCAATCCTGGCCCAACGTCGGTTCATCGAGAATGAGTAAATGGGGGCGCAGGGCCACGCAGGCAGCCAGCGCCGTGCGCTGTTGCTGGCCCACCGACAGGTGCGTGGGGCACCGTTGCCGCAGGCTGCTCAGGTCCGCCTGCGACAGCACCCGGCGGTGAAAAGCTTCGTCGAAGCGACCATAATTGTGCGGCCCAAAGGCCACCTCCTGATCCACGGCGTCGGTAAAAAGCTGCTCTGCAGGGTTCTGGAACAGCAGCGTCACATCCCGGCCCGGTCGCGGGCGGCGTCCGCTGTCGTCGCCGGCGTGGAACGACACGCGTCCCTGCTCCGGCTTCAGCAACCCCGCCGCCAGCAGCGCCAGTGTCGTCTTGCCCGCCCCGTTCGGCCCCACCACCGCCGTAAACTGTCCCGGATAAAGCGCCAGATCGATGTCGCGCAACACGCGATGGTTCCCATAACCGGCGCTGACGCCCGTCATGGACAGCAGCGGCTGCGCCGGCGACGGTCCCTGCCCGTTCCACTGCGCGCCGTTCGAGCACTCTTCGTCAGTCAACAATCTTTCCCAGGGCGTAGCGGGTTGTTCCTGCGGGCGGCGCAGGCCAAAGGCCCGGCGCAGCTCCCTGTCCTGCAGCAGAGCGTCCGGCGTTCCCTGGCGCACAATGCGACCCTCGTCCATGATCAACAGGCGGTCCGCCAGCGGCAGCGCCGCCGCCAGCCGGTGTTCCACCAGCACGATCGTCATCCCCAGGGTACGGTTCAGCGACTGCAGCGTGGAGAGCACCATGCGCGTACCCTCCGTATCCAGCGAGGCCGTCGGTTCGTCGAGTACCAGCACGCGCGGCTGCATCGCCAGCACAGAGGCGATGGCCACCCGCTGCTGCTCGCCGCCGGAGAGCGCCGACGGGTTGCGCTCTCGAAAATCGGCCAGACCGGTCGCCGACAGCGCCCAATCCAACCGTTTCTGCACCTGCGTTTCCGGCAGGCCCAGGTTGCGCGGCCCAAAGGCCACCTCGTCCGCCACCGACAGGTGAAATAGCTGGGATCCCGGATTTTGCAGCACAATGCCCACGTGGCGCGCCAACTGCGCCACCGGGTACTCGCGCGTGTCCAGCCCGTCTACGCTGACGTCGCCCTCCATCTGCGCCGTGATGGCGTGGGGAATCAGACCCGCCAGAACGCGTGCCAGCGTGCTCTTGCCACAACCCGAAGGCCCCGTTACCAGCAGAAACTGGCCCTCTGGCACGTGCAACGAAAGCTCTTGCAGCACCGGCTCGGCGGCGTAGTGCACCGTCAGGCCCCGAACGTCAATCATGCGCTTCATCTCCCAGTACCAGGAGCTGGCTCCAGGGCCAGCGCATGCGCACCGCGCCCACCAGGGATGGGCGCGCAGTGACGCACGCCAGACGATAGCGCCAGCCGTCGAGAAGCGGAAATGCGGCCTGCAAGCCCTGTTGCTGCCGAAACTCCAGCGGTCCCAGTTCGTCCACGATGAGCAAGTCGGCGGCGTTGATCTTGCGCAGCACGCTGTTGCCCCACACAAAGACCTCATGATCGAAGCGCCAGCAGCCAAAGGTAAGACCCGCCCCTCCGTCGCTCGCCCGCTCGGTCACGGTCATACGCGTGGCCAGACGCCGCCGCTCGCCGCTGCCCAGATCCAGCAGATCGATACCCACCTTCTCCTCGCCGTCCATGACAGGCGGCGCCAGAAGGCCGGCGACGCTCCAATCGTGCCCGCGGGCGTGTTCCACGACCTGCTGGCACCAGTACGTCTTGCCCGAGCCGCTGGGGCCCGTCACTAAAAACAACGAGGGGGCGCGCGTATTGTATGCTTCTAACAAAAATGCCAGCGGAGACGCCGGCATATCTCTAAGAGAGAACACGGAGAGGTCTCCTTTCCAATTCCATCCCTTGCGGGGATTTCGGGAGGTCGCTGCGTTTCCACAGGTGACCCGCGTTCCACGCCGTTCTGGCGGGAAACCGACCCGGTGGCCATAGCGCCTGCGCGCCTTAGGCACCGGGTTCGGAGATGGCTGGGTTAAGTTGTTAAGGGGACGCGGCAGCAGCGCCTGTTGCTGCCTACGTCCGCGGTTTTCTTCGCTACACGTCGCGGGCCATGTCGAACGTCTGCGGTGTGGTCAGGTCCACTTTCAGTTCACGCACGTACTCGCCGTCCTGGCGTTGCTCCAGCGTGCTGGTGGACAGACCGATCTCTACGTCGAGATCCTGCAACGTTTCGATCTGGCTCACGTGAAATTCCAGATAGCGGGGCTCTTTGTTTTTCTGGAAGTCCCGGTATCCGTTCTTACGAAAGGCGTTATACACCTTCGGAATGTCAGAGCCGAACACCTTCGCCGATTTCAGTAAATAGTCGTTCTCAGAAAAGTACGCCGTGCGCGGCAACGCCTTGCCCGCGTTCTGCTGGTAATTCTGGCCCGTCAGCTTGTTCTCCAGCGAGCAATAGTGCACCCCGATCGTCAGCTCCTGATCCAGCGCGAACTCCACCAGATCCAGACACAGCTCTTCGCTGCCGTCGATGGGCACGCCGCCCGCGTACCAATAGTTATAAAGCGTCTTGTAGGGACGCCGTTTCACCTTGAAGTCACGCTGCCGGAACTCAGGAGCGTTCGTGAGCGGGTAGCAGAACTCAAGTAAATTGATGCTGTGTATCTGCAGCGCTTCCAGCTCCAGCAACAACGCTTCCATCTCCTGCCGCGTTCCGGGCAGCACGGGCATCTCCACCATCACCGTGGGGATATATTTCGTAGCCTGCGCGATGCGATTCAACGTGTGGCGCTGGCCCCGGGCCAGATCGTGCATGCGGATGCTGAACCGTATTTCCTGCAGCCCTGAATCCTGCAATTGCTGCAAAACCTCGTCGTTGGCCTGGTCCCCGGTCGTGTATAGACGAGAATGAGCGCGCGGATAATATTGCTGCGCGCTGCGGAAAAAGTCGTACGTCTCTTCCTTATGCATCAGCGGCTCGCCGCCGGTAAGCGCCAGGTGATGGATGCGTTGACCCGCGCGCCGCGCCTGGGCCAGCTCCTCGCTCAAATCACGTTGGTGGTCGCTGTAGTAATCGTAGTCCACCTGATTGGGATTAAAGCAGTAGTAGCAGTCGCGGTGGCACTGCAGCGAGATAAAATAAGTAGCGCTGCCCACGCCTTTCTGACAGGCCACGCAGGCGGGTGAAATGCGATTGACGACCACACTACGGTCGATGTTACGCAACTTCGCCCCTTTCTCCTGCAATACCTGCAGCCGGTGCTGCATCTGCGGCGTGTTGTCTTCCTCCGCGACTTCAACACCCGTCGCTTGCACCTGGGACATGAAATTGCGGTAAATGTCCAGGTAGAGCCCGGCGTAGGCCGCAAAGGCCGGATTGCGAATCTGTTCTTGCGTTTCAGGCGTAATCTCGACGATCACTGTCTTTCTCCAGATAAAGTACGTTTTTGTTCGGTATCTCGCCGCGCCAGATGTGGCGGCATGCGACTACCAAACGGATTTCGGCGGCGGAAGTCACAAACCGGGCACAGGCGGGCATCCGCCTTCGCAGAGGCAAACCATACGCTGCAGCGGCTGCACCGTTGCAACGCCCCCTCGCGTACCGTCGTCGCCGCCGGGGCGCTCATGAATTCGGCGACCGTCGGCCCTGGCTGCAGCTCGACAGCTTCCTCAGGGCACAGGTCAACGCAGACGCCGCACGCCAGGCAGGCCTGCAGCGAAAAATCGAGCGTGAACCGTTTCGCGCCCTCGTCAAGGTGTAGCTGCAACGCCCCGCTGGGACAGGCGCGGGCGCACGTGCCACAGGCGCTACACGCCTCAGACACCGTCAACGCCGCGAATCGGGAGCGGGGCATACCCGTTTCCCCCGCGACCACCGCATCGTACGCCGGCAAAGCAGGTAGAGCGCCCAACAGGCGCAGGCGCTCACGGAAGGGGTGGTGTCCGTCCGCCACCGCCGCTATCTCCGGCTGCCGCTCCGCGCCAAAGCGGAACAGCGCGCGGCGCGAGACGGGCGGCGAGTGGGCCGGGTAAACCGGTCGCCGCTGCTGCTTATCCTCGTCTATCGCATCGTAACGGTGCAGAGTCGGGCGCTGCGACCAGGGCTGCAGAACGCCGGTCGCTTCTTCTAACTGCTGCTCTATCTGCCCCGCCAGGTCACCCCAGGGACACTCCGCACAGGCATCAGTGCGGATCGTTATGCGCTCTGCAGAGAGGGTAGACAGCTGCACGTAGGCCGCCGCGCCCAGGCCCGCCAGACAACCGCGGACGCGAATAGCGGCAGCGGCAGGTCCCTGCTGCGGGTGGGGGTGGTGCTCGCAGATGATTTCAAATCCATCTTGCTCCCGTGCGCTCTGCTCCAGCCGAACGGCGCAACGCAGCAGGTCCGGTAGCTCGTCCTCCATGGCAAAGGCGCCGGTGGGGCACACGGGAAGACAGGCGCGGCAGAAACGGCAGGCCTCAACCTCGACCGTGGGCGGCCGGCCGGGCACAATCGCCTCTTCGGGGCAGATTTCGTAACACGCATCGCAACCCGAAAGCTTATCGCCGTGGTGCAGGCAGCGGCTGGCGTCGAAACGAACAGCCGCCTCCTCGTTACCTGACAGTTGCTCTGCCAGGGAAATGAGGTTCATGCCAGCGCAACCTCCCGCAGGGGAACGTCAAGAATATCCGATAACTCCTCAAGCGCGCCGCGCAACAGCAGGGCCAGGCCACGATAGAAGTCAGTGCGTGCGTATTCCACCATCTGGGTGCACCAGAGCGGCGCCCAGACCATCAGGTGTTTCTGGCAAAAGCCCTTTTGCGCCGCCAACAGCTCGTTGAACGCCTGCTCGTTACCGGCGTCCAGCGCCATCAGCGCCCGATGAGCCAGGTGCGCGACGAAAGCCAGCTCCAGGCCAATGTGATCCTCAGGCTCGCTGCGCCCGGTGACCGTCTCCAGGCCAAACTGCGCGTACCAGTTGCGAACGTCGACAGTGCTCTCCTGGAACAGCAGCCGCTCTTCACTATAGTAGACCGACTCCCAGGGAGTCAGCGGTAGCTGCTCTGTCACCACGAACAGTCGTGTGTGATCTGCTTTAACGTCGGCCAGCTTCCGCTCTTGCGCGTCCGAATGCGCGTACGCCTCGCTCCATTCACGCAGCAGGGCCAGCCCTTCAATAGCGGGCGGTTGCTCAGCGGCGAAAGGCGCTTCGTCGAACACGTCATCCTCCACCAGCGCTTCTAACAACTCGGCGTCCGGCGTGCTATAAAACAATTTTCCAAGCAGACCGAACAGCAGGTACTCGCCTGCCAGCAGTTCCGCCCACTGTTCCTTCGAACGTTCTAAATTTCTTTGCGTCAAGTTAAGCCTCCGTTTGAGAACGTTGCTTTGCCGCTCTCTGTCGTCTTCGTATCAAGTATAGTGGCAGCAGGGGAAGGGAGAGTAGGGACAAGATGACTGAAAGATAGGTGACAAATGTAACCAATTGCGCCGCGCCGATGCCCAGGCGCGCCAATCCATCGCGCACCCGAGCGGACAAAGTGGGCTCCCAGGTGACCGGCAGTGGCGGCGCCTCCCGCCCGTGCAGTGCGTGGGCCACAGCGGGCTCGTACGACGTCGCCGTCAGTCCTTCCCCATTCTGCAAATTAATCATCTGCCCGCCCGCCACCGTCACGCCTTCGCCGCCGGAGACCGGCGTCCATTCAGCCCGCCCCTCAAACAGGTAGAACCAGGCGTGGCGGCCTGGCAAATACTCCAGAGCAAAACGGCCTCGCTCCAGAGAGATTGAGCCTGCCGGCGTTTCTACCACCAGCGGCGCCTCACCTCCCTGACCCCAGAGCCACCCCTCTTCAAGAGTCACAATATGTTCCCGCAGCGTGGCCTCGCTCTCCGCAGGAATAACCACCTCGCCCCGGCCCCAGGCGAGAGCACGCGTATCCGGTTTGCGCACCAGCTCCACGCGATAGATCCCGCCGCTCTGCGCCTCGACCACCTGCGCCTGCGCGTAGTGGCCTGGAGCCTGGAAGACGACCGTGGTCGGCTCGCGGCGCAGGCCGCCCAATGTAAACTGCCCATCATCCGGCGTCGTCGCTGCTGTTGCGGCGCCCTCCGGCGTGTCAGCCCACCCGAACGGCAGCGGCAGGCCGCTCTCGTCGCGAATGACGCCCTGCAGGGGAACGCCCGGCAACTGAGCCAGGGCCAGCGCAACCTCTGCATCCAGATCCTCCGTTAAATCCACCGTGTGCGGCGGCGATTGCCAGCCCGACTGTAATAGCGCGGCATGATCCAGGGTCACCAGATACTCGTCGACTGGAAGTCGATCAAAGTGGAAGCGCCCCTCCTCGTCGACCGTTGTCCTGAAGGCAGCGCCCTCCGGCAGGCGGATGGCCCACACGTCACTCTCCCGTGGAACCGCTCCTGCAGAGGCGAAGTGCCCCTCTATCGAACCGCGCCGCGAAGTAACTGCCAGGGTAATGGGCGGCACACTCTCCGCGCCGGGGGGCAAGCGCACCGTCTCCGGCGCCAATCCCTCGTACAACACCCCGTCTACCACGCTGGGCTCCACGCGAAAAACGTACTCCGTCGGCGCCTGGCTCAACGCTTCGACAGGTACCTCCGCGCGCCCCTCAGAGTTGCTCAGCCCGCTGCCAAAGCGTGCGCGCCACAGGTAAACGCGGGTGGCGGCGGACACCGTCACGTCAGAAACAGCCACCCGTTCGCCGTCGAGCACCACGTCCACCGGCACCGTCGCCGTCTGCGCCACGTCAACGGTCACCTGCCGGCTGGCGCTGGCCTCAACCCCATCAGGAGCGGTTGCTGTGACCAACAGGCTCAGGTCGCCCGGTCGCAGCGCCATTTCGCCCTCGCTGTGGCACAAAAGGCCACAATCATCGAAACCAATGGTGAACTGTTCCGTCGAGCCGTGGGGATTAACAGTGACGTAGAATTCGAAGCCGCCGTCCTCGTCTAAATCGTGCAGCAAGGTGCCGATGAGCTCCTCGCCGTGGTAGACATCCAACTGCACCGCAATCTCATCCGGCTCGTACATCTCGCTTTCCACACTGCCCTTAATGGGCACCTTATAGAGCAACGAGCTGGGCCCGGCATAGAACGTTTCACCTTCGTTGGGCCACTCAATCACCACCGAAAGGTCGCTGTCATCTTCTTGTGCAAAGGCAACTACCGGCAGCAGCAAAAGCAACACGCCAGACGCCACTCCCACATACCGGAGGAGGCGCAATAAGACAATGGATGAGTTCCGTACTTCCAGACGCATCACGGGTCTCTCGCAGCCGGTTGCAACAAGATGCCGGGGGAGCTACTGGGCTCCCCCGGCGTTCTTATTTCTCAGTTAGACAGCAGCCCGCGCCTCACACGCCGATGCGGATGTGGCTGGCGTAGAAGAGGAAGCGGCCCATCACCT
>JBMCFH010000105.1:0-11587 GCA_048620455.1 Chloroflexota bacterium
GACCCGGTCGTGGTCTGCCGACGGGCCGCCGCCCTGAGCGTAGGTCCCGGACCCGCCGCCTCCGGCATTGCCCAACACCTGCAGCGCGGGCTTGATCAACTCGTTCATCTCGCCCGGCGCGTCGTCTGCGCGGGCAAATATTAGTTGTGATTTCTCTCCTGAGAGGCCGAACAAGGCTACAGCGCGAGAGTGACCGGCAATCTTTTGTGCCAGCGTGCGCAGGTCGTCTGCGGGACGTTCGTCAAAGACGCGCGTTACAACGCGCACGCCCTGGTTTTCAGGCGCCGCCGCCAGCAGCTTTTCGGCGAGTAGCTCCATCGTTTCCGCCTGAAGCCGCCGGGAACGGCGCTGCGCTTGTTTGAGCTCGTCGCGCAGGTTAGCTACCGCGTTCTCCAGTTCGTCCGACGCCGTCGTAAACTCCTCCGCCAGGCGCCTGACCACACGGTTCTTGTGCCGGTAGTCGAACAAGGCGCGACGCCCGCAGCAGAATTCCACGCGAAGCTGGTTGCGGCGTCGCTCTACCTTCACGATCTTGATGACGCCCACCGAGCCTGTTCGGGAGACGTGTGTTCCACCACAGGCGGTGCGGTCGAAATTCTCGATTTCTACCAGTCGCAGCGTATCGCCGTCCAGATCTGGGATCTTGCGCAGCGCGAGTTCCTCTGCATCGCTGGCCGATATCATACGGATGCGGACGCGGCGATTCTCCCAGATGATTTTGTTGGCCAGCAACTCAGCCTCTTCGATCTGCTCCGGCCGTAATTGTTCCCGGTCGAGGTCAATTGTGACGCTGTTGTCACTGAGGTGAAATCCGACAGTGCGGGCGTCTGCACAGTGGACAAAAGCCTGTGACAGAATGTGCTGGCCCGTGTGCTGCTGCATGTGGTCGAATCGTCGCTCCCAGTTGATTTCGCACTGCACAGCGTCCGACCACACCTCACCACCCATCACATGTACGATAGCGCCATCTTCTTCCCGAATGAAGACGTCGCGGACCGGCGCGCCGTTGATTGCGCCGCGATCCGACGGTTGGCCGCCGGAAGTAGGATAAAAATAGGTGCGATTCAGGACCAGCGCCGTGCGGTTTTCGTGACGAAACCGCTCCACAATTTCAGCGTCAAAGGTCCGAGTGTAAGCCTCCTTGTAGTATAGACGTTCGGTCATTTCTCGGAAGGCGCCTCGTTTGCGAAACGTTCGGTGGGTAGTGTGAAGTTAAATCGTGCGCCACCGCCCGGGGCGTCGTCGACCCAGATTCTACCCCCATGTGCCTCGACTGCCAGGCGACAGAAAGCCAGCCCGAGCCCCATCCCCTTGGGGGCATTCTTACCTTGCAGGCGACGGAATTTTTCGAAGATAGCCTCTCGATATTGAGGCGCGATGCCTGTTCCCTGATCGCTAATAGAGACCAGAATCTTCTCCTCGTCGGGGAGAGGCTGTACCATAACGCTAATTTCGCGCGTCTCTGGTGTATACTTTGAAGCATTGTCCAGAAGATTGATAAAGACGCGGCCGATCATGTCGCTATCCACGTATACCTCAGGAAGTTCCTCGGATACGTCCAGATTCAACGTGACACGCCGCCGTTCCAGGGCCGGCTGTACAATTTCGCGGGCGTCTTCAATCAGCGAGTCGACCTCTACAAACGCAGCCTCGGTAATGGAGTGTCCTGATTCCAGATGTGTGATGTCGAGGAGCGAGCGGATTAAGGTCTGCAGGCGCCTGCTGCTGCGGGAGGCGATGTCGACAATAGAGTCCAGGATGGGATCAGCGTCCGGCGGCAGTTCATAACGCATAAGCTCCAGGCTGGATATCACATTGCCCAGCGGACTCTGCAGATCATGCACGAGCATTGCCATCAGATCCTCGCGCATTTCCTCCAGTTGTACCTGTTGTGAGATGTCACGATAGATCCACTGCAGGAGCTCGCTGTCGCCGGAGACCGTCCGTTTGGCGTAGCCCTCCACCGGAACTTGTTTGTTGGCGCTGGTCAGAATCTTTGCCGTAAATTTCTTTACGTCGTCGCCACCTATTGTTTCCAGGCGCGGGATCAGTTCTCGGACCTCTCGTTCTGGATGCAGGGAGAAAATCGGCCGGCCCAGTAATTCTTCGCGGTCGTAGCCAAGAAAATGGAGCGCCCGGCGGTTGGCTTCCACGATGGTTCCGCTCTGATCGGTCAGCAAAATGGGATTAACGCTGTCCTCGAAGAGACTCATGTATCGGGCCTCAGCGGCCTGGGTGTGCGCGAATTGCTGTGCATTGGCCAGCGCACTGCTGGCCAAATTAGCCAGGTTGACCAGCAACTGCAGGTCGTCGTCGGAGAAGGTTCCCTGGCGGGGGTTGATGGCCTGGATGGTGCCCAGCACCTTCCCTTTTACCTGCAACGGGGCGCAGATCATCGCCCGTGTGTCGTGACCCGTACGCCGGTCAGCGCCAGAGAAGAAGCGCTCGTCGCTTCGCGTATCCCCAACGAGAGCCGATTGACCGTGCTCCATGACCCAGCCGGAAACGCCCTGATTTGACGGCAATCGCAAACCCAGGATCTTGTCGCTGCCAATCCCTTCGGCTACTTCATAAACCAGTTCATTCGTTTGTCTATCGACGAGGGCGATGGAGATGGCCTCGGCGTTTAGCAGTTCGTTCATCTGAGCCAGCAGGGACTGCAAGATTTCATTGGTGTCCAGGCTGGAATTAATGACTTTGCTGGCCTCGTTGAGCAGCGCCGACACTTTCAACTGCCGCTGTGTATCTTCGTAGAGTTTTGCGTTCTCGATGGCGACGGCAGCCTGGTTGGCGAGCATCTGCAGCAGATTCATTTCGGCCTGGTTGAAGCGGCGCTCACTCTGCGTCGTTGCCAGAATCGCCAGCGCAATCAGATGGTCGTGCGCCGCAAGGGGGAGGATGAGAGCTGTCTTGATCGGGGCGCCACGAACGAGCTGGTGCAGTGGCGAAATGTCGTCGATCTGCTGTCCCCGGAGCTGCAGCGGCGTCAGTCTTTCGATTGCTTGCTGCAACTTTGGGTGTGCCTGCGGTGGGAGGACAGCGACAGGCTCACCGTCGGGCGGCGCCATGCTTGCGGGGTACACCAATCGGGGGACAAGCTGTTGTGGGCCGGGTTGCCAGTCAAGCAGCACGCACGCATCCACCTCCACGAAGCGCGTCAATTGCCTTGTGACTCTTTCAAAGGCGACTTCGAGGTCCAGGTTGCTGGAGATAGCCGTCGTGGCGCTGACGAGTGAGGCAAGCTCTGCCGCTCGCCGTTGGCTTTCCTCATAGAGACGCGCGCTTTCAATGGTGCTGGCGGCCTGATTGGCAATGGCGTTGAGGAGATCGACCGCCTCTTCATTAAACCGTCCGACACCGGGCCGGCTCATGGTGAAGGCGCCCACCGTACGGTTACGAATGATCAGCGGTGCGCAAATGACCGACCACGGTTCCTGCGCTGTGTTGCTCTCAGGGGATGGCAACCAGCGGTCATCTTCGCGAGTATCCTCCACGATGGCCGTGCACTGGTTACGCGTGACCCAGGCAAACAGCCCGCGCCGCACAACGTCCTTGATGATGGGATCGTCGTCAACTTTCAGTACCCCGTCACGATAGATCCAGGCGTGCTGCGGCCGAAGTCGCTCGTCGATCACGATAATACTCCCGGCCGCCGCTTCAACCTCCTCCGTGGCCACGCGCAAGACCCGTGGCAGCACGACGTCAATCTCCAGGCCGTCCGCGACGACCTGCTTGAGCATATCGTTGACAGCATATAAAGATTGCAGCCGATCTGCGTCGCGACTGTAGCTTCGTGTCATTGTCTCGCTGTGAGGTTCGTCCATACCAATTCTTTGTGTATTTTAAGCCCTGATTCGCATCTATTCAATAAAGATGCCTAGATCGTCACGAATGCGGGCCGGCAGCGGAAAGCGCGTGGCGTAGCACGTCAATCTGAGCCGGCTTGTCTAGGTCCATGGCCAGTTCCGGGTAAGGGCTATTGAGAATGCGCACCGGTTCCCCGGCCAGCTTACTCGCCTGTGACTCTACCTCGGCCAGGGAGAGCTGGCCAATGAGAAGCTTGAAGACGGTCCAGAGACCGACGATACGCGCCATCTTCCAGGCGTGTTTGCGCCCGTCGAAAAGCGCTTGCCACAGCTCTGGATTGGAGTGAATCACACGAGTCTGGGCCAATATGAGATCGCCGCCGGCGACGGACATGCCCTTAAGCCGCACGAAGGTGCGGTTCGAGTTTGGAAAGCGTTTTTCCATGTTTTCTCGCGTCACGACGTTATAGTAGACCAGATGGTCAAACGGCCGGCAGGCGTCTACAAAATTGTCTACGACGCCGGCGTTGAGCAGCGGAATGTCGGCAGTGCTGATCAACACTGCTTCTGATTCTGGATGATTGTCGAGCACCCACTGCAGTCCGGCGTGCACGTTCTCCAGCACTTGACCGTGGTTGCCCAGAAAAAGCGGGGGCCGCTCTGACTCCAAAAGGGAAAGGGGCGCCTCTTCTCTGTTAAGCCCGGACACGATAATGTCGTCGACGTGCCGTGAGCGGCGCAAGGCGGCGACAATATATTCTAACATCGTCTGCTGGCCCAGTTTCAGCAGCGATTTCGGTTTGCCGTTGGTGAATGGGTAGAGCGGATCGCCAGGGGCGGTGGCGCCACCGGCGGCTATGATGCAATCCATAGACCCCAGTCCATCTAATTTAGTTCCTGTTGCAGATCGTGCACGGATGGGCGCAAATCCATGCCGCACAGCATCTGCTGCAATTCATCATTGGTCAGCGGTCGCCCCTTTGCGGCGATAGCCGTCAGCGCTGCCTCCATCATATTGGTGCCGAACGAGCGACCCTGCAGGCGCGGCGTCGTCGTAAGCACATAGCGCACGCCCCGCTGCCGAAAGGCGCTCATGTCATCGGGGGTGGTCGTGTTGGTGACGATCACTTTATCCTGCAGATCGTCGGGCATGTGCCGTTTAATATAGTGGCAATCTCCGGCAATGACATCGGCCCATCGGTACCACTTCTCGAAGCGCGGTTTGACCCCGTCCTGTTTCTCGCCAGTTGGATAGAGAACGCTGATTGGTAGCCGCCCGATTATCGGGAGCAGCAGGCGCCCCAGCCGTTTTAGATTACTAAGTCTGCGAATTGGCAGCGGCAGGCCCAGGGCAAACATCAAGTCGCCACAGACGACATCATAGTTGGCCTCGTAGAATGCCTGCGTCATGCCATAGCGATCGACAGCCGCGGTCAGCAGCACCCGTCCCTGCGCGTAACGGTCGCCCAGGGCGTTGACCAGGGAGCGCACGACATCTCGTTCCAGGGTGTTCTTTAAGCCACTGCCGTCTACGACCGGCGTCTGGGAAACACCACGGACCAATTTGTGCCCGGCGTACAGCGGATACTTCTTGTCCGCCATCTCTATCCACAGGTCGATGCCGCCGACTCCCAAGGCGTCAACTTTGCCGTCGAGGGCAGTGAAGAGGGCGGTCGCGCGCGTGGTATTGCCGTCGGTGCCTGTGCGCTCTACGATCACGCGCTGATTGAGCAGGGTTGTTTCGACGCGCTTGTCGCGCCTGGAACTGCCAAGGCTAATGCTGACGGCTACCCTGGGCGTCGAGGCGTTCATGGTTTGATCGGTTCCTCCTTCCAGACGGGAAAGAAATAGGTGTACGATGGCTCCTCCACTGGATCCGGCATCGCCTTCTCGTAGGCTGCCAGGGCGTCGATGCGCCCGGCGCCATAGGTGTTGTTGGGCACGATGGACCCGTCCACGTCGCCGCATGTTTGCGCCGTGGTGCGGGGCAGCGCCGCGTCTACAATGAGTGCTTTGATCTTGGCCACGTCACCCTGCAGCGCCGGGTCGGCGGACAGGAGCAGAGCGGCCAATCCCGCCACGTGAGGGCTGGCCATGCTCGTTCCCTGCATATACCCATATCCTTCGCCGGGGACCGACGAGCGGATACTCATGCCCGGTGCCACGACGTCCGGTTTTAATCGATTGCTGCCATCAACGGAAACCGGCCCGCGACTGCTGAACACGGCAATGGTATCGCTGCTGTCGGTGGCGCCAACGCTAAACGTTTCTTCGTAGATGGCCGGCGGATTGGCAACGGTGGCGCAGGACGGACCGCTATTGCCGGCAGCGGCGACTACGACAATGCCGGCGGCCTGTACGTTCTGGACAACCGTTTGTAGCGCCGCCGGATCGGTGCACCCTTCTGACGGTGGACAGGACCAGGAATTGTTGACGATGTGCGGCGCCTGAGTAACGTCTGGATTCTCGCCGGCAAGGTCCGTGGGCGCCATGAACCACTGGAAACACTCGGTGTACGTGGCCGGGGTGCCTACGCCATTGTCCATATTGCGACAACCGATCCAGCGCGCGTCTGGCGCCATGCCGATCTGATTTTCGCCGCCGTCGTCGCCGACCATGATGCCCATTGTATGCGTGCCGTGATTGCGGTCATCACAGGGGGCGGAAGCGTCGGCGCCGCAAATGCCGCCCCCTTCGTGGATAGCGTCATGCCAGTTGTAGTTGTGGTCTGCCTCACTGCCATTCCAGCCACGATACTGGTTGATCAGCGCCGGATGCTCCCAATCGTAGCCGGTATCCTGACCGCCAATCACAATGCCATCGCCGGTTGCACCGTGTGCCCAGACTTCAGGCGCCCGTACCCGTCCAATGTTCCACGCGACCGTTTGCGATTGGAGCGTGGTCGATGCCTGCTCGGCCGGCGGTAGATCCAGCGCCACCTTTGGATTGGCGTAGATATGAGCGACGTCGGGTCGCCGGGCAAGCTGCTGCAAGGTATCCGTGTCGCCCCGGACCCAGATCATATTGGCTACCCAGAAGGAACGGTGGGTTACGCCCATCTTTTCCAGAGCCGCAAGCAGCGGTCGCTGGGTGCGGAGCGCCGTTTCACGCAACTGTTGTACGACGAAATCGGCCCGCTCGCTTCGCGACGGGATGTGCGCCGCGCCCTCCAGATCGGCCTGTTCTGCGAGGAAGACCAGAAACTCGGTCTGGCCGTTTTGCGTCGCGTTTGTTAGCACCCAGGGATCAACTTTCGACTCCCAGGCCTGCGATTCGCGAGTGGCAGAGACAGCGTCTCCTTGCTCCGCGGCGAGAGCGAGCAGGAGTACAACAAGCGTCAGGAGTATGATCGCCCGATAAAAGAGCCTGCCTGAGCTCTGTAGACGGCGTGAGGCGCCCATCACGTTCCCCAGTCGCGCAAATAGCGGAAGTCATGTCCCACGGTGCGCGCGCTCAGCTTGGGAATGACCGGCAGCGTGCGCTTGAAGTGGGATGTGCGCATCATGCGCAAGACGGTTTTGATAAACGGGGCCGGGAAGCCGGCTGCGACAGCTTCTTCGGGCAGGTAACGCTCATCGACCAACAGATAGAGCAAAGGATCGACGTCATCGTAGGTGAAGCCGAAATCCCCTTCGTCGGTCTGGCCCGGTATCAGATCGGCGCTAGGCGCCTTGTCGAGGATCACCTGCGGCACGCCGAGGGCGCGCGCCAGCTGGCGAAGCTGCGTTTTGTATAGATCGCCGATGGGGTTGACGGCTGAGGCCAGGTCTCCGTACACGGTGCCGTAACCGAGCAGCAGTTCTGTCTTGTTGCTGGTGCCAATAGCCAGCGCATCCCAGGCGGCGGAGCGATCATAAATGAGCGTCATACGCGCGCGAGCCATGACGTTGCCCTTGCGGTGGGGTGTGATGCCCGGCGAGGCCTCGAACAGTGGCTCGACGACAGGTGTGATATCCACTGTCTCACTTTCCAGGCCCAGATCGTCGATAATCATCTGAGCGTGCTCCATACTGCTGGGTGACGAGCTCTGATAAGGTAAGCGCAGGGCGAGAACGTTGGCCGGTCCCATCGCTTCCGCCGCGAGGTAGCAGGACACGGCGGAGTCGACACCGCCGGAAAGGCCCAGCACTGCCCGACTGAAGCCGGCCTTCGTCAACTCGTTGTGGATAAAACGGGTGAGCACGTGCCGGGCGACTTCAGTGTCGATCTGCAGTTGTTGCCGGTAGCGGTCGGCGATTTCAATCCTCTCGATGGTACCCTGATCAGTCATATTCTCCTCTGCGGATTGGGGCACGAGACAATCATAACCGAGCCGGCGCTGTTCGAGCACCGGATTCCGGTACCTGTGTGTCTGGTCGGGAGCGAGCTGAGTGGGAAGCGGCGCTCGGCAGAGATTCCTTTCTGCGAAGATGGTGTCCACGATTGTAACGCTGAGCGTAGGCGGGCGCAATAATACTGCACCTGGTTTGAGTATCAGGGTCGCACTTCGACGACGACGCCCTCGTCGGCCCAGTCGTAGAGTTGGACGATATTATCATTGCTGACCAGGATGCAGCCATAGGTAACCTGGCGCCCCAGGCTGTTGGTCCACAGCAGATTCGATCCGCCCCGCGTGGGAAAGCCGTGGAACCCGTTCATAAAGTCGCTGGTGGGAACGGGGCGGTAAATGCCCATGAAGTGAGGCATCCATAGATCCCAGATGCTGGCGTAGGCGTTTGGTTCGTGGGTCTGCACCTGGAACACACCTGGGGCCGTTGGACTGGATTCAATACCTGTGCTCACGGGCCATTCCCACTTCAGCGTGCCGTTCTCGTAGGCCCACATGCGTTGTTGTTCCAGGCTGACCACGATGCGCTTGTTTTCCACGATTGGTAGCGGCAAAAGGGCATCGGGCGAGGGAATGGTAATCGTCTGGCCTACAGATAGCCCGTCGCCGAGTTCCGGGTTGGCATGCTGGATCCAGGGGTATGGTATGCCGTAATCGTAGGCAATGCGCGAGAGCGTCTCTCCGGGTTGCACGAGGTGTTGCCGATCGTGATGGTAGACGCGCAGGCGTGTGTGGTAGCTGCCGGAGCGGATGGCGTCGGTTACCGCCGCCGTCGCTTCGTCCAGTTCGAAATAACGATCGGACCCAAGCGCCTGGATCTGGCTTTGCAGATAAGCGGCGACGCGATCGCCGGCGATTTCCCAGGTCGATGTATTCGATTGTGGCGCCGCCGGGTCCAGGCTGACCCATTGGGCCCAGGTTTCAGGGGGTACCGTGCCGCTGACAAGTTCGTCGTTGATTGGGTCGTAGGCCTCAATCGTAACGGGATTGCTAAGGCGCTGGTTGAGTTCGGCCACGACCACTTCCAGATCGGCAGCAGTGACGGCGGGCTGCACATCGCGCATCGTGAGCGCCAGCCGGTTTGCCATGACGACCTGCGCTGCGTTTTCCTGCAGGTAACCCATCGTCGCAGGGACATCTACTGCGCGTCCGGTCTGTCCCGGGACAATGCGCGCCTGGCCCTCGCTGAGCTGGATGGAGGCGTCGGTGGGCGCAACATCCAGCTGTTCGGCCACTGACTGCAGTCCCTGCTCGGCGATAGCGGGATCGAAGTGCCAGGTGGGCTGAAGCTCCCTGCGGGCGACGGCGTGTTCTATGGCAGGTTCGATGCTGGGGATAGAGCGCCCTAAACCATAAGCGGCAAGCGCCGTTTCTCGCGCCTCGAGAATGATACCAAGGCTCGCCGGGCGCATGGTGATAGTCTCGCTGCCGCCACTGTCCAGCACGATCTGGCGCGAATCCCAGTTCTGTTCCAGTTCGCGCGTTGCATCCTCCACGCGCTGCCCGCCGAGAGGCACACCCAGCGTGTTGACGCCGGGCAGGATTCGGTCGCGCTGATAGGTGTAGAGGCCGCCCAGGACTACCGCGCCGCCACAGAGAAAGACCAGGAAGGCCGCCAGCAGGGCCCAGGGCCAGCGCCGGCGCGCCACTTGCCGGGATGGCGCAGGAATATAGACGGGCGGCGGCGGCGCCGGTCGCCGTCCTGCTTGTTGCCGCTGCTGCCCGGCATGCTGTGGGGGCCGGTAATAAATGGTATCCTGTTCTGCTCTTGGTGTCTGTCGCCGCGGCATCGTCGCCCTCGCCGGTCATTTCTACCGGTCTGATCTCTTCTAAATACGTTTCATCCCGCAGTATAGCAGAAGTTAATGTTTGCACTCTACGCCTTTTGGTCGTCTGCTGCACGACTCTCGGGCGTTGTTCCCGGATACAGTTGCAGGCAAGATGACCACAGCGCCTCTGCGGCTCTACTCTTATGACGCGAGCCGGGTGCGAAAAGTTCCGCCAGGCCTGTCACACTCGAGTGTTTGGGTCAGCAGGTGGAGTGGATCAGGGCTCCAACGCGGTCCGTGCGGCAGAGATCGTTGTAGCGGGCCACCGCTTGCTTTGTGGGCAGCACGTAGCTGGTAACGCCGCGATCCTCCAGCAACTGCAGTGTCGCCGGCATTACTTGCAGGCGCCGGTTCATGCCTGTGCTGAAGATGATAACCTTTGCGCCATGATCCAGAAGCTCCTCGACGTCTGCCGGTTGCACGCCGGGCCGATGACGGGTTCCTGTTTCGTTCCAGTCCCAACCTCGCGCGCCGCCGGGGAATAGCTTCACGTCCTTGAAGCGACCGGCCCCTTCGACCTCTGTTTTTCCCCACGAAATGTGGGTAATAGGCGGAGACGCTACTTGATCGGCCATCGTCGATCACATCCTTTTGAAATTTCTGTCGCGTTTTCTCCCTTCAACGCCGGTTCATCTGATGCGTAGCTCGAACGGCAGCATGGTCAACGGGCCGTGGCCCAGGCCCTGTAACCGCTCGGCGCTCAACAGATCGACCAGCATCCGCCCTGCCTCATAAGGCTCCGGTGTCAGGTAGGTCTGGGTTTTAGGATAGATGTTTCGTGTTTGAATCTCGTGATCGTCGTCAACCGGTAAACCGGCGAGCAGAGCCGCCTGGCGTATCGCATCCACGAAGTCTCCATGGCTATCGACCAGCCTGTGTTTCAGAGCCTGGCGACCGGTCCACACACGACCCCCGGCAATCGGTTCCACTTCCTCGGTGGACAGATCGCGGCCCTTTGCGACAACTGCCTTGAACCGATCATAAGTGTCGACGAGCGAGCGCCACAGCAAATCGCGCTCTTCCGGCGTCAGCGGGCGCACCTCGCGGTAGAGTCCCGCGTGCCGCCCTCGTTGCAGGCTGGCGCGTCCTATGCCCAACCGCCTGTACAGGTCCTGGGCATTGAAGCGCCCAATAATCACGCCGATGGAGCCCGTGAGGGTGGCAGGCTGGCTCATGACATGCTGGGCGCCGGCAAGGACGTAGTAGCCGCCGGAGGCTGCGACGTTACCCATGTAAGCCAGCACAGGCTTCTTTTGCCCCAGTCGCTCTACCTGACGCCAGATGAGGTCTGAAGCCAAAGCGGAGCCACCGCCAGAATCGACGTGAAGGATCAACGCCGCCAACTGATCGCTCTTCTCCGCGCGCCGCAACAACTGGGTGATTGTTTCTTCTCCGGCCATGGCGCCGCCAATGAAGGGGATGGGGATGTCGATCGGCGGTTGGCGGCTGGGACCCATCGTAATGGCGCCTTCCAGGCTGACAACGCCGACATATTTTTCCGTCGGTCGCCGCGCTTTTTCCAGCAGCACGCTGCGCGCCTGCTGCCACGGGAGCAGTTTTGCTTTTGGTCTATCCTGATCCGGCTCCTCGTTTTCTTGCAGTTCTTCCCCGGCAGGCGCCAGCAA
>JBMCFH010000106.1:0-11584 GCA_048620455.1 Chloroflexota bacterium
ATGGTGGTCCTGGGACTACCCATTGTGCTCAACGCCTTCGGCGACGCGGCCATTCTGCCCATGTTCCTGCTGATTTCCGTGCACAGCGCCCTTATTTTCAGCCTGGTCACACTATTCGCGGAGTTGGATGGCGCCGGCAGTCGTTTACGCGAGTTGGGCGCGACCCTGCGCGGTATCGTCACCAATCCCATTCTCCTGGGCCTGATGGCAGGGCTTGTCTTCAACTTACTGGGGATAACGCTGCCCGGCCCTCTGGAGGACACGGTGGCCCTGTTAGGGGATTCGGCGCTGCCCACCGCCCTGTTTGCCGTGGGCGCCACGCTCAGCCAGTATCGCCTGTCCGGTCACTATACCGAAGCTCTGGTGTTGGTCGTCCTCAAAATCATTGCCCAGCCGCTCCTGGTATGGCTCCTCGCTTTTCACGTCTTTCAGATCGATCCCATCTGGGGCGCGGTCGCCGTCGTCGCCGCCGGCATGCCCACCGGTATCAACAGCTACCTGTTTGCCCAACGCTATGGGGTGGCCATCGAACCCATGGCCTCCGCCATCGTCCTCTCCACGCTGCTCACGGTGGGTACCGTTCCCTTCATCATCTCGCAGTTTCTGTAACTCGCGGCTCCGTGTCTTTTTGTGACAGACCTTGGGCTTCCGCACCACCGTCGTCAAAACAGCCGATAGCCTTCATCGCTTCGTGGGTCGTGAGGTGCACGTTTTCGGCTCCGATCTGCTCAGCAAAGCCAACACGGCGCAGACGGTCCATGACCGGCCCCTTGATCGCCGCCAGGTGCAGCGTAACGCCTGCATCGCGCAGCTCGCGCTGTAGCGACTTCAACGTTTCCAGGGCGCTGGCGTCGATGAAGTTGACCGCAGTGCCGATCAACACGAAATGTTCGACCTCTGGACGGTCGGCGACGGTAGCCAGCACCACATCCTCCAAAAAGCGAGTGTTGGCAAAATAAAGGCTCTCATCCACGCGCACGGCGACGACGTTGGACCAGCACTGCACGTCGTGACGCAACACGTTGCGGTATGTTTCGCTTTCACCCAGCCGGCCCACGATGGCCACGTGCGGCTTGCTGGTGCGCCAGATATACAGCACCAGAGCCGACACCACGCCGATCACGATTCCCCGTTCCACGTCCAGGAACAACACGGCGAGGAAGGTGACGATGAACGAGGCAGCATCTGCCTTGTTGTAGCGCCACACGTGTTTCAGCGTGGCCGCGTCGACCAGGCCGGCAACGGCCACGACGACGATGGCGGCCAGCACCGCCTGCGGCAGAAAGTAGAAAAGCGGCGTCAGGAAAAGAATGGTCAGCAGGATAAGGCCGGCCGTAATAATCGAGGCCAATCCACTGTTAGCGCCCGCTTCGTGGTTGACGACGGAGCGGCTGAATCCGCCTGTCACCGGGTAGCCGCCGCCCAGCGCGGCTCCTACGTTGGCTACGCCCAGCGCCACCAGTTCCTGGTTGGCGTCCACACGCTGCCGGCGCTTGCTGGCCAGCGACTTGGCTACGGCGATACTCTCCATATAGCCCACAAACGTGATGGCCAGCGCCGTGGGTAACAGAGCGCGCCAGACGCTAAGACCCGCTATGGGCAGCGTCAGCGGCGGCAATCCGGCGGGGACATCGCCCACGACCCTGACGCCGGCGGTGCTATCCAGCTGCAGCGCCTGCACCAGAAGCGTGCCCAGAAACACTACAACCAGTGGTGCTCCTTTTGTCAACGGCAGCGCGATGCGCTCCGGCACGCCGCGACGCCGTAATTGGCCGGCCAACCCGTTCTTGAAATAGAGCAGCAACAGGATGCTGCCGCCTCCCAACGCGAGCGTAACCAGATTCGTCTCGTTTAGATGTTGGACGAGATAAACGGCGAGCTCGCTAAACCCGAGGCGCGGCGCGGCAACACCCATCAGATGCTTCACCTGGCTCAGACCAATGACCAGGGCTGCAGCGCTGGTGAATCCCGCCAGCACCGGGTGACTCATGAAATTGACCAGAAAGCCAACGCGAGCCAGACCCAACAACAACTGAATCACGCCGACGAGCAAGGCCAGCGACAGCGCCAGTTGTACGTACTCCGCGGTAGTGGCAGCCAACGGGCCGATTCCCGATGCCACCAGCAGCGACACGATAGCCACAGGTCCCACCGCCAGGCTACGGCTCGTGCCCAAAAGACCGTACAGAATCAGAGGCACGACGCTGGCGTACAGGCCAACCTGGGGAGGTAAGCCCGCCAGCAGCGCGTAGGCCATGCTCTGCGGTACGAGCATAATGGCCACAATCAGGCCCGCCATCAGGTCGCCGACCAGGTATTCGCGCCGGTAGTCTGCCGCCCAGCGCAGGACGGGCAGATAACGCCTGATGGAGAAAACGTTCTGCGCGCTACCTGCTTGCACGCTCTTTATCCGCTCCCCGCTTATTGTGCTGTGGCCTACTGATTCACTCATAGTAAGGTGTTCCCTGTTTTGCCCGCCGCATTAGTGGAGTGGATACCCGGCTCCTTCCCAGCCCAGGATACCGCCGCGCAAATTTACCACGTCAAAGCCTGCTTGCTTCAACTGCTCGCAGGCCACCATACTGCGCGAACCACTGCGGCAAATGCAAACGATCGTGCGGTCGCGGGGCAATTCGCCGCTGCGTTGCGCCAGTGTGGGCAGCGGCAGCAGGCGTGACCCGGCAATGTGTCCACCGCGTTCATACTCCAGCGGCGAGCGCACATCCAGCAGCAACAGGTCGTCGCTGTTCCTCTTCGCCTGCAGTTGTCTGGGGGTGATCTGCTTGATTCGCGGTTGTTGTCTCGTCTTTAGGGGTGCAGTAAACGGTATTTTGAACATACTCTCCTCACGCGCTGTCAATTTGTAACAGCGCTGAGTATAGCAGCCGTTTACAAGGCCCCTTTAAGAAGCGTGTAAGGGTAACGTAAAGGAGAATGTGCTGCCCTGCCCTTCCCCTTCGCTGCTCACTGTCAGGTCGCCGCCCATAGCCCATACCAGGTGGCGCGAAATCGTCAGGCCAATGCCGCTGCCGCCGCTGCTGCGCGCCCGCGAACGATCCACACGGTAGAACCGTTCAAATACGTAGGGCAGCGCCTGCGACGGAATGCCCATACCGGTGTCCGTTACCGACACCCGGGCGCAACCGTCATCCACGGCGATAGAGAGCGTGACGCGCCCGCCCTCTGGCGTGTAACGGATCGCGTTGCCCACAATGTTGATCATGACCTGCGCCGTGCGATCGGCGTCGGCATAGGCCTCAATCGGCGTCGCCGGCGCATCCAGCAACAGAGCAATCCCTTTCGCCTGAGCCTGCGGCTGTAGCTGAACCTGCACGCGCCGCGCCACGCGCCGCAGCTCAAACGCTTGCAGTTCCAGCGAAAACTGCCCGGCCTCCACTCGCGAGAGGTTCTGGATATCGTCGACCAGACGCCGCAGGCGATCCACCTCCTGCGACATCCAGGCAAAGGTCTCTTCATTTGCCGGGAAAAGCCCGTCCATCAGCCCTTCCAGGTAACCTCTCAACCCCGATAGGGGCGTGCGCAATTCGTGCGATATATTGGCCAGCAGGTCAACGCGCTGGCGCTCCACACTCTCCAGCTCTTGGGCCATCTGGTTGAAGCTGGTCACCAGCTGGATCATGGCCTCGCCGCTGTGCTCGGGGACGTCGACGCGTTCGCCGTAGCGCCCATCGGCGATGCGCCGGCTGCTGCGCGCCACTTCGTGCAAGGGAGCGATGATGATGCGCCACAATATCACGCTGGAAACGACGCCGGCGATGGCTGCGGCTCCCGCGGCAACCAGCACCGAGAGCAACACGGCGTCGCGAAAACCGAGCAGCAGACTGCTTTCTACGTCGGATAGCAGTGCGGGGTTTTCGATGAGCGAGAGCAGGTTGGGACGAATGACGTCGGGGGCCACGCTCAAAATGATGACGCGCGTAGCCAGCAACATCATGCCCACGCCCACCGCCACCACCAGAAACTGCGCGCCGATCAGGCGCCAGCGCAAACGTCTATGCCATGACATCATTATCGCCGTTTATCCACGAATTTATAGCCCACGCCGCGCACCGTCTCGATCAGCGTGTCCTCTGTCACCTCCTGCAACTTGCGCCGCACCTGTCCCACGTAAACGTCTACAACGCGGTCGTTACCAAAGAAGTTAGCCCCCCATACCTGCTCGATGAGCTGCGCCCGGGTCAGCACACGGCCCGGATGGCGCGCCAGCTCCCATAACACCTGAAACTCCGTTGCCGTCAGCTCCACCGGTTGCTCGCATACGGTGGTTTCATGACTGTCAGGGTCAATCGTTACGTGTTCGTAAACCAGAGCTGCCGACGGCGACACGCCATCGCGCCGCCGTCGCAAAATTGCCTCTACGCGGGCCACCAGCTCTCGCGGGCTAAAGGGCTTGGTCAGGTAATCGTCGGCGCCGATGCGTAACCCCGCCACCTTATCCGTTTCTTCGTCCCGCGCCGTCAGCATCAGGATATAGACCTCTGACTCCTGGCGCAGCCGGGAGGCTACCTCCATACCGTCCATGCCCGGCAGGTTCAGATCGAGCACGATCAGATCCGGCTTCCATTCCCGCGCTTTGGTCAGGGCGTCGGGCCCGTTGTCCACCACGCTGACCGAATAACCCGCACTTTCCAGATACGTGCGCACAATGGTCTGGATGCTTGCTTCATCTTCCACGACCAGTATTGATGCTGTTGCCATACTTATGCTCCGATTTGGCCCGATCCGGTCCCTCTTGATAAAGAAGACCTGTATGCGGAGGCGCCCGGGGATCAAAACAACCGGGCAACTGCTTGTGGGGATCTTCACAAACTATGCCCCCGGATTGTAAGGATTCTGTATGGATCGGGCAAAGATTCGGTAAGGAACTGGACCGCCAGTTGTCGCCACGCTTCTAACCTTCCATAATGTATACTACACTTATCCATCGTCATTTCTCTTGCAACAGATTGTACGTCGCACCCCATCGACAACAGATCTAAACAACCGGCCAGAAAGGAGTTTGCATTGTGTCTACGAGTGCACCCAGGACCGCAGAAGCGCCCGAACCAGCCGGGGAGAAGAATTACGGCTTTATCATCGACAATCGCAAATGCATCGGCTGTCATGCCTGCTCGACCGCCTGCAAGAGCGAAAACGAAGTCCCCCTAGGCGTCTATCGCACCTGGGTCAAATACGTAGAGACGGGCAGTTACCCGAATTCGCGTCGCCACTTCCAGGTCACACGCTGTAATCATTGCGCCAACCCACCCTGCGCCCGCATCTGTCCCACCGAAGCGATGTACCAGCGCAACGACGGCATCGTGGAGTTCGACGGCGACCTGTGTATCGGGTGTAAGGCGTGCATGCAGGCCTGCCCCTATGACGCTATCTATATCGACCCTGAAACAGACACGGCAGCCAAGTGCCACTACTGCGCGCACCGCACCGACGTGGGCCTGGAGCCCGCCTGTGTCGTCGTCTGCCCCGAACACGCCATCATCGCCGGGGACATGAACGACCCGCAGAGCGAAATCAGCCGGTTGCTGGCGCGAGAAGAGGTGACCGTGCGCAAGCCGGAACAGGGCACGGCGCCCAAGCTGTTCTACATCGACGGGCACGACGTAGCCATGCACCCCACCGCCACCGAGCGCACGCCTGAGACCTTCATGTGGGCCGACGTTATCCCCCTGCATCATGAAGGCAGCAACGGACACCGTGAAAACGGCGGGAGCGGTCACAAGATTCCACAGACGGAGACGGCGCGCCATCGCCCTTCCGCCAGCGCCACCGCAGAAACAATTCGCACGCCGCAGCAGCAGGGGCAACCGTGGCGCGGGCCCATTCAAATCGGCGAGGGGCGCATGGCCGAGCAGATGGTACAGGTGGCTTACAATGCCCAGCACCGCGTCCCCTGGCACTGGCCCGTTCCTGCCTACCTGGTGACCAAGGCCATTGGCGCCGGCATCTTCATGCTCTTTAGCCTGGGCGTGGGTCTCAACCTGTTTCCGTTCCACGGGCCCACCGCCGTTGTCTCCGGTTTTCTGACGCTGCTCTTCATCGGCCTGACCACGGGCCTCCTCGTCTACGACCTGGAGAAACCGGAGCGCTTCCTGTATATCCTGTTTCGCCCGCAGTGGAAAAGTTGGTTGGCGCGCGGCGCGGTGATCCTCATCAGCTTCAGCCTCGTCACCGGCCTGTGGTGGTTGCTGGAGACGGCCGCCTATTTCAGCGGCTCTGGCGGCCTCGCCGCCCAGGCCACCGGGCCCTTGCGCCCCTTGTTCCTGTGGTTGGGTCTGCCTCTGGCTGTGCTCGCCGCCATCTACACCGCTTTCCTCTTCGCCCAGGCCGAAGGGCGCGACCTCTGGCAGAGCCCGCTGCTGCCCTTTCACCTGGTCGTACAGGCCTTCGTCGCCGGCAGCGGCGCCTTCCTGATTATGGCGCTGTTCATAGATACGCCGGCAGCCCTAGATCAACTCGCGACCATTACCTTTACCACCGCTTTAATTATCGATCTCTTCGTAAGCCTCGTCGGCGAATTTAGCGTCCCGCACGCCAGTGAGGTAGCCGCGCGCGCCGCACACGACATCAGCCACGGCCGTTACCGCGTTCACTTCTGGTGGGGCAGCATTGCCCTGGGCCACGCCCTTCCGCTGTTGCTGGTCGCTTCCGGCGCGCTGCTCGGCGGCACAGCGGCCCTGTTGCTGGGCGCCGCGGCGGCGGTCGCGGCGGTCGCCGGCCTGTATCTGTATGAATACGCCTTTGTCATGGCTCCACAAGAGATTCCAAATAGCTAACAGAGTGCATCGGACCTGAACGATATGAGCGAAAAACCTGGCGAACAGAGTCGACTTTCCAACTTTCTATCCACCATGCTAAAGATTGGCGCGCCGCCCCCTCGCCGGCGCGAGCAGCCGACCGGCGCCACCAACGTCGCCGGACAGGATCTGCCCGACTTTGCCGACGTCGACCCCGGCGACGTGAAGATGATTACGGTGAAGCATCCTGACGGGCGCATGAGCCAATATCCGCCGCCTGAGTACTGGGATGATTGGGTGGAGTGGGACGGCAAGCAATGGCCTCGCCGCGTGGCGCGCCGTTACATGCTGGTGCCCACCGTCTGTTTCAACTGCGAGAGCGCCTGCGGATTGCTGGCCTACGTGGACAAGACCACGCTGGAAGTGAAGAAGTTCGAGGGCAACCCCGCGCACCCCGGCAGCCGCGGGCGCAATTGCGCCAAGGGCCCGGCGACCCACAATCAGATTTATGATCCGGAACGCATCCTCTATCCCCTGAAGCGCGTGGGTGAGCGCGGTGAAGGGCGCTGGAAGCGCATCACCTGGGACCAGGCGCTGGATGAAATCGGCGCCAAAATGCGCGAGAGCCGCCGGCGTCGCCGCGACGGTATCATGTACCACGTGGGGCGCCCCGGGGAAGACGGCTACACCAACCGCGCCATCCAGGCCTGGGGCGTGGACGGTCATAACAGCCACACCAACATTTGCTCCAGCGGCGCCCGCGCCGGCTACGCCTTCTGGGGCGGCTTCGACCGGCCCAGCCCGGACCACACCAACGCCCGCGTCATCTTGCTCATCTCCAGCCACCTGGAAACGGGCCACTATTTCAACCCCCACGCCCAGCGCATCATCGAGGGCAAAATGAAAGGGGCGCGCATCATCACCTTCGACCCGCGCCTGAGCAACACCGCGTCCATGAGCGACGTCTGGCTACCCACCTGGCCCGGCAGCGAGTCCACCGTGCTCCTGGCGATGGCCAACTACCTGATCCAGCGTGACCGTTACGACAAAGAGTTTGTGCGGCGCTGGGTCAACTGGGAAGAAACGCTGCAAGCGATTAGAGATCGGAGATTAGAGATCGGAGATCAGGAACTGCAATCTCAAATCTCTAATCTCAAATCTCCAGATTTTGCTCTCTTCGACCGCGTGCTCAAAGCCCTTTACGCCGATTTTACCCTGGAGCGGGCGGCGGAGGAAGCGCAGGTGCCCCTGGAGCGCATGCAGGAAGCGGCGGAGGTCGTGGCCGACTGTGACGGGCGGCTGGCGACGCACACCTGGCGCAGCGCGTCCATCGGCAACCTGGGCGGCTGGCAGGTGGCGCGTTGTCTCTTCTTCCTCAACGTGCTCACCGGCAGTGTGGGTACCCGCGGCGGCACGTCGGCCAACAGCTGGAACAAGTTCGTCCCCACGCCGTTCAAAACGCCGCCGCCCAACAACGCCTGGAACGACCTGCAACTCCCCGACGAGTGGCCCCTGGCCCACTACGAAATGAGCTTCTTGCTGCCCCACTTTTTGGAGGAAGAGCGCGGCGACGTCGACGTCTACTTCACCCGCGTCTACAACCCCATGTGGATTAACCCCGATGGCTTTATGTGGCTCAAGGCGCTACAGGATGAAGAGAAGCTCCGCTGCCACGTGGCGCTGACGCCCACCTGGAACGAGTCAGCCTGGTTCGCCGATTACGTCTTGCCCATGGGACACGCCGGCGAGCGGCACGACCTGATGAGCCAGGAGACGCACGCGGGGCAGTGGATCGCCTTCCGCCAGCCGGTGCGTCGTGTGGCGATGGAGAAGATGGGCCAGCCGGTGCGCTACACCTACGAAGCCAATCCCGGTGAGGTGTGGGAGGAGAACGAGTGGTGGATTGAGCTATCGGCGCGCATGGACCCCGATGGCGAGCTGGGCATCCGCCAATGGTTCGAAAGCCCCTATCGCCCTGGCGAGCTGATTACGGTTGAGGAGTACTATCGCTGGATCTTCGAGAACAGCGTGCCCGGTCTGCCCCAGGCAGCTGAGGCCGAAGGATTAACGCCTCTGGCCTACATGCGCAAGTACGGCGCCTTTGAGGTGACGCGGGATAACTATGAACCGTATGAAAAGGAGGCGCTGTCAGGCGCTGGGGAGATCGGAGATCGGAGATTGGAGATTGGCTCAAAGCTGCAGGTGAATGGGAGCGCGTACGAAGTGGACGAACGCGGTCGTGTCTTGAAAGGGGACCAGACAGTGGGCGTCCTTGTGGATGGAGAGGCAAAGGTCGGCGTGGGCACGCCCAGCCGCAAGTTCGAGTTCTTCAGCCAGACGCTCCACGATTGGGGCTGGACGGAACGCAAGTATACCATCCCCTGGACGCTCAAGAGTCACGTGCATCCGGACAACGTCGACCGCGAGAAGGGCGAAATGTTGCTCCTGCCCAACTTCCGCCTTCCCACGTTAATTCACACGCGTAGTGCAAATGCTAAATGGCTATACGAAATCAGTCACAAGAACCCGATCTGGATGCACCCCGCCGACGCCCGGCGTCTGGAAGTGGGTACCGGCGACCTGGTCAAGGTCCAAACGGAAATTGGCTACTTCGTGGACAAGGTGTGGGTCACGGAAGGCATTAAGCCCGGCGTGATTGCCATGAGCCACCACCTCGGTCGCTGGCGGCTCCAGGATGACACCGGCGTCAATCCCGGCATGTCCAACCTGGCGCAGCTGGAGGCCGAAGGCAGCGAGCACCGGCTGAACATCCTTAAAGGCGGCGGTAGCTGGGAAACGTTCGATCCCGACACCAGCCGCATCTGGTGGCAGGACGTTGGCGTGCACCAGAACCTGACCCACGCCGTGCACCCCGACCCCATCAGCGGCGCCCACTGTTGGCTGCAAAAAGCGCTGAACGTGACGAAGGCCGGCCCGAACGACAAACACGGCGACGTGTGGGTGGACGTTGAGCGCTCTATGAACGTCTATCGCCAATGGAAATCCCTGGCGCGCCCGGCAAGCAACGTCAGCCCCGATGGCACGCGACGTCCCTACTGGCTGAAACGGCCCCTGAAACCTGTGCGAGAAGCATACCGCTTGCCGCAGCAGCCGGGGAAATCCGGCGCGCAGGCAGAGCAAGAGGAGGAGTCCGTATAGCACGACATCGCAGCCAGGTAGCGCGACAGCAGAGGCATCGAGAACGACGCGTTCTTACTAGATCTTTACAGGCCCTTTACAGGAAACTCGCAGACGCTTTCTATACTGGGCCCACTCAGTTTTAGAAGTCCAAAAGTGATGAGGTTATAACCATGCTTCTCAAATACTTTTACGACGAAAAGTTAGCACACGCGTCTTACTTTGTTGGTTGCCAGGCGACGGGCGAAGCGGCGGTCATCGATCCCGGCCGTGACATCGAGCCCTACCTGCGCAGCGCCGAAGAGAATGATATGCGTATTGTGGGCGCTGCCGAAACGCACATCCACGCCGATTTCGTCTCTGGTTCCAGGGAACTGGCCGAGCGGACGGGCGCGCGCCTGTATCTCTCCGATGAGGGAGATGAGAATTGGAAGTACGCCTTCGCCAAAGAGTACGATCACCGCCTACTGCGTGACGGCGACTCTTTCCACATCGGGCGCATCCGCCTCGACGTCATACACACCCCCGGTCACACGCCGGAGCACGTTTCTTTCATTTTGACTGACACCGGCGGCGGCGCCGACAGGCCTATGGGCATCTTCACCGGCGATTTCGTCTTTGTCGGGTCCATCGGCCGACCAGACCTTTTGGAAAAGGCAGCGGGCATCGCCGGCACCTCAGACACAGGCGCCCGGCAAATGTTCCACTCCGTGCAACGCTTCAAGGACCTGCCCGATTACCTGCAAGTGTGGCCCGCGCACGGGGCGGGAAGCGCCTGTGGCAAGGGGCTAGGCTCCATTCCCTCCAGCACGGTCGGCTACGAGAAGCTCTTTAATCCTGCCCTGACCTACGACGACGAGGACCGGTTTGTCGAATACTTGCTGGCGGACCAGCCGGAGCCGCCAACCTACTTCGCCGTGATGAAGCGGGTGAACAAAGAAGGCCCTGCGGTCTTACATGGGCTGCCCGTCCCCGTACACTTGCCTGCCGATCGTCTTCCGCGACTCCTGGAGGAAGGCAATCAGGTTATCGACACGCGTCCCTCTGGCGCATTCGCCGACCGCCACATTCCCGGCACCATCAACATCCCTGCCGACCAGATTTCGGCCTGGGCCGGCTGGCTGGTCGATTACGACCGGCCCGTGTACCTGATTGCGTCTGCCCAGATCCTGGAAGAGATCGTTCACGATTTGACGTACATTGGCATCGACGACATCGCCGGCTATGTGGAGCCCGCCGCTCTCGATACGCTGGCTGAAATGGGCCACCAACCACAATCGTACGAAGTTACGACGCCTCATAAAATCGCCGACGATATTCTCAACGGCGATGTCGTGCTCCTTGACGTGCGTAATCGTACCGAGTGGGATGAGGGCCATCTGCCCAACGCCGAGCACATCATGTTGGGCTACCTATCCCAAAAAGCCGAGGAGATCATTAACGGCAAACCGATCGTGATCCAGTGTCGCACCGGTAACCGTTCTGCCATTGGCGCCAGCGTCTTGCTGGCTAAGGGCGCCAGGGAAGTCATTAATTTGCAGGGCGGCATTCGCGATTGGACCGCCGCCGGCTATCCCATTGAAAAACCGTGAAACTGTGGTCAAATTAGGCCCTGACTGTACTGGTAATTAACAAGACAAAAGAGGAGAGTTCACCGTGTTAGAGTGGCTTTTACAACCCTGGCCCTGGTA
>JBMCFH010000107.1:0-11146 GCA_048620455.1 Chloroflexota bacterium
GCTCGCCGCGACGCTCGGCGGAGAGCTTCTCGAAGGGCACGCGCGGCACGTCGACATGGATGTCGATACGGTCCATGAGCGGGCCGGAGATGCGCTTCTGGTAGCGGGTGATCATGCTGTTGCTGCAGGAGCAGGTGTGCGTGTTGTCGCCGTAGTAGCCGCAGGGGCAGGGGTTCTGGGCGGCCACGAGCATAAAGTTGGCGGGGAAGGTGATGGTGCCGCTGGCGCGGGAGATAGAGACTTCGCGCGGCTGCCCTTCCAGCGGCTGGCGCAGCACCTCGATGAGGCTCTTGCCGAACTCGGGCAGCTCGTCCAGGAAAAGCACGCCGCGGTGCGCCAACGAAATCTCGCCCGGCCGAGGCCAGGCGCCGCCGCCCACCAGGCCGGCGTAGCTGATGGTGTGGTGCGGGCTGCGGAAGGGACGGTGGCGGATGAGCGGCGTGTCCGGGGGAAGCTCGCCGGCGACGCTGTAAATCTTGGTCACCTCCAGCGCCTCGTCCACGGACATGCGCGGCAGGATGCTGGGGAACGATTTGGCGATGAGCGTCTTGCCGGCGCCGGGAGGACCGGTGAGTATAACGTTATGCCCGCCCGCTGCCGCCACCTCCATGGCGCGCTTGACGTGCTCCTGGCCCATGATGTCGGCAAAGTCGGCGGCGTAGGAAAGGCCGTCCTCGCTGAACAGGTCGCCGTTCTCTTCGAAGGGCGCGATCTCGCTGAGGCCGGTGAGGTGGCCCACCAGTTGCGACAGGTCGCGCACGGGGATCACTTCCACGTCTGGCAGCAGGGCCGCCTCTCCCGCGTCGCACGCCGGCACGAAGACGCGCTCGTACCCTTCTTCACGGGCGCGGGCAGCCAGGGGCAAAATACCCTTGGTGTGCCGCGTAGCGCCGTCCAACGAGAGCTCGCCGATAAAGAGGGCATGCTCCAGCCGGTCGGGCCACACCTGCTGGGAGGCGGCGAGCATACCCACGGCGATGGGCAGGTCGTAGGCCGGCCCCTCTTTGCGCAGGTCGGCGGGCGCCAGATTCACGGTGATGCGGCCCCGTGGAAAGTTCAGACCGCTGTTGCGGATGGCGGCGTACACGCGGTCGCGGCTTTCGCGCACGGCAGCGTCGGGCAAGCCTACCATGGTAAATGCCGGTCCCCCTCTGTTGACGTCGACCTCCACCTCCACCAGCTCTGCTTCCAGGCCGACAATGGCGCAGCTGATGACTTTGGCCAGCATGATGGTTCCTCTCGAGTTGTATTGGGTTGTGACACGAAAAACGCCGCGCCATTATAGCAGGGATTGGAGGAGTGGTGTAGTGGTATATTGGTGTATTTGTGTACTGCTCGGCGGTTGTGGTCAGCCGTCAGCAGTCAGCCTTCCACCACCCGCACCTGGTAGCGTTCGTCGGGGCGGTGGCCTTCGTAGGGTTCGATGATCAGGCGCAGGCGTCGCCGGCCGTCGGAGAGCGGCGCCTGAAGATGCAGGGTGACTTCTTCGCCAGGCACCAGGAAGTGCGAAACCGGTACTGTTGTGCGCCAAGCCGCCTCTGCCCTATGCGCGGGCTGACCGGGAATCCTCCAGGATGCCTGTCCTTCTCCGCACCGCGACGATCGTCGGTGAAAATTTGGAATGACTGAGCCAGTCCACCGGCTTTATCCGGGCAGCCGCCCGAGGCGGAAGTGGAGGGGCCAGCGCACGGGATGCTGGCGATCCGGCGCGCCCCAGATCGTGCGCAGTCTGGCAATGCTGGCCTCCAGCGCTTCCTGTCCTCTTTCCTCCATGTAGCGGTGCGTTGCCGACCAGCTTGCGATAAAGCCGATGAACTGCTCTACGTTCCACTCGGCCTCTATGGCGAAGGGGGGTGGCTTAATCTCGGTGAACGGAAAGGGGATAGTGCGGTAGTGCTTTTCGAGGTAGCGAAGCTCTTCGGGCCAGTAACCGCCGAGCGTATCCCAGTACAACTGCTGCAGGAAACTGTCCACAGCGGGGTTGATGACGGGGAAGTGGTAGGTCCAGACGGCGAGAATGGCGCGCGGCTTGCTGATGCGGCGCACTTCGTCGTAGAAGGCATCAAAGTCGAACCAGTGTACGGCGGTGCCCACTGTGGTGAGATCGACGGTGTTGGCGGCGATGGTCGTGCGCTCGGCAGGTTCTACACGATAGGTGACCCTTTCGTGGGGAAAGGCGTTGGCGATTTGCTCGGCGCTGGCATCAGTGGCAATGACACGCTGGAAATGGCGGGCAAGTTCGTGCGCGGCCTGCCCGTTCCCGGTTGCACAGTCCCACGCGAGTGCGCGCACGGGCGAAATGGATGCGAGGTAGTCAAAGAGGGCGGGAGGATAGGTGGGGCGATACTCGGCGTATTGTTCCGCCAGTGCAGAGAAGTAATCGCGGAAGCTCATCGTTTTTCTGTTACTGCTGCATCTTCTCATGCAGCTTCCGGCCCACCCGGACTATTATCTCCGGCAGCGCCTCCACATCCTTGAAACTCGTCCGGAAATTGACGATGCAGGCTCGCAGGAGGTAACGCTCATCCACGACGGCGTTGGAGACGAAAACCTCTCCCCCCTCCTCCAGCGTATGGACCAGGGCCTCGTTCAGCTCATTCAAATATTCCCCAGCCCCTTCAGCCTCCGGGTTCACATCTTGTGGGATAAAGCGGAAGGTGGTGATGCTCAGGTTCTGGGTGACCGCCTCCAGCTCCGGATGGGCATCAACCGCCTGGTAAAGGGCCTGCGCCAGGGAAATGTCTTCGCTCATCATCTGCTCGTAGCCGGCCCGCCCCACCTGCCGCAGGCCAAGCCACACTTTCAGGGCACGAAAGCCGCGAGAGTTCTGCAAACCCCACTCCAGATAGTTGATAGGAACCCCCTCGTCAAAGGTGTCCAGGGTGTAATAGTCGGGGTGGTAGCTATAGGCATTTGCCAGATCCTGCGGACGGCGCACGAGGACGCACCCCGCTTCGAGCGGGCTATAGAGCCATTTGTGCGGGTCCAGCGCTAGCGAATCCGCCTCCCGCAGCCCCTTCAGGTCGGCCGGAGCTTTGGACAGGGCGGCGGCCGGCGCCCCATAGGCACCGTCGACGTGGAACCAGAGGTCCTGCTCCCGGCAGAGAGCAGCCAGCGCTGGAAGTGGATCGACCGCACCAGTGCTCACCGTACCGGCAGTACCCACGACGAGGAAAGGTTGGTATCCGGCCGCTCGATCCGCTTCTATCTGCCGCTCCAGGGCTTCCAGATCGATCCGTTCCTGCGCGTCGGTCGCGACCCAGCGGATGGCATCCGTTCCCAGACCAAAAAGGTCGGCCGCCTTCTGAATCCAGGTGTGGGTTTCGCGCGAGCCGTACACCACCAATTGCGGCCCGGCTCGCAATCCTTCGGCGCGCACATGCCAACCGGCCTTCGCGTGTCGTGCGGCTAGAAAGGCGGTAAAGTTCGCCATGTTACCACCACTTACCAGTAGGCCACCACAGTCCGTAGGGTAGCCGATCAATTCGGCAATCCAACGGATCGTCTGTGCCTCAATCTCCGTGGCCATCGGTGACAACATAAACCCGCCCACGTTGGGGTTGACGCCGCTCGCCAGCAGATCACCTAGGGCGCCAATGGGTGTCGCCGAAGAGGTGATGTAGCCCAAAAAGCGTGGGTGACCGTTGAAGGTGGAATGGTCAAAAAGCAGGTCGGCGGCCTCGTCGAGGAGGTGCTCGGCCGGCGTCCCCTCAGCCGGCAATCCACCATCGCCCAGGACCGCTCGTATCCCTTCAGGCGAATCGCCTGGGGCCACCGGCTTATCGGAGAGGGCGTCCAAAAAATCGGCGAGGCGGTCCACCACCTGGTAGCCCAACCGGCGAAACGTCTCACCGTCCATCTCGACTGGCGCTCGCCGCTGGTGCAAATGCTCCATCTTGTTAAAGCCTCCTTATGGTTGGCCTGCGACGGTTTGTGCTATTGTAACGAGTGGCAAGTTGCGTGCAAAACAGTGACGCTGCAGGAGATGTTCATCTACAGCGCCAGGCTTTCCTGCACCGTAGTCATCAGAATAGCCAATCTCGCCATAGTCCAGGTCTACGGTGGCGGCGGGATGTAAACGGGGGATAGACCGGGTCACAGAACAACAGCCGGCAGTTGGCTGAAGCGCCTGGCGAGCAGACCCCGTAGAGCTCGCCAATAAAGAGGGCATTCTCCAGCCGGTCGGGCCACACCTGCTGCGAGGCGGCGAGCATGCCTACGGCGATGGGTAGGTCGTAGGCCGGCCCCTCCTTGCGCGGGTCGGCGGTCTGTGGTCAGCCGTCAGCAGTCAGCCTTCCACCACCCGCACCTGGTAGCGTTCGTCGGGGCGGTGGCCTTCGTAGGGCTCGATGATCAGGGATAGGGTGTCTGTACCATCGGAGAGAGGTTCCTCCAGGTGCAGGATAACCTGTTCGTTGGGCTTAAGGTCGGTAACGGCGCCGGAACCTTCGGGGAGCTCGACCTCGACGACGCCGTCGGTCAGAGTGAATTGCTCTTCACCCTCGCCCGCGGGTATGTTGAGCTGATAAGTTACCTGACAGACGGTCGTCTCCCCGCGCCGGATCTCGCCTCTACCACTGATTCTTTCAGCCATCGTCTGCTTCTCCTTCACTTGTATTGAATGAAAGCGCTCCTTCAAATTGTTGGGTACAAAGATAAGAAATTGCTCAACGGCCTGTGCCATCCCCCGAATCCAGTAGCCGCCTACCCTGCAACAAAACTGTCACACGATATGCCAGCACTGTAACCGGGCCGTGACAACGTGCGGAACAAGTTGGGGTACACTGGCGTTATAGGATTGAAGCAAGTAAAGGGAGATGACGACAATGCCAGCACGGAAATGGTCTGCACGGCGCGGGTGGGCGGTTTATGTCATTTTGTTGGTGGCCCTGCCGATGCTCCTGGGCGGCTGTGGGACGTTACAGGTAGGCATGGAGGAGACGCCATCGCCAGTGGCGACGGACGCCGTGTCAACCAGCACGGTGGTTGCGGCGACGGCTACGCCGGTGGCGCCGACGAGCACCGCGATCCTGACGACAGATACGCCGGTCTCTGCCACGGCGACGGCGCCTGGGTCTGCTGAGACAGCGACCGCGATTCCAACGGCGACGGCGCCGCCGACGGCGACTGCTCTACCGGCGACAGCCACGCCTCCACCGGCGCCGGGTAGCGCCCTGCCTTTTGACAACCGGCAGACGGCGTTCGGGGTGCTGGCATCGTACTACAACGCCATCAACCGTGGCGAGTACGAGCGGGCCTATGGCTATCTGAGGAACCCGCAGCAGGATTACGAGTCGTTCGCCGCCGGATTTGGCGAGACGGCGGGGGCGCTGGTGGCGGCGCACGCGCCCTACTATGGCGGCGCGGCGGCGGGTAGCCAGTACGCGGCGATGCCGCTGCTGTTGCTGGCGACGCAGGATGATGGCAGCCAGCAGTATTACGCCGGCTGCGCCGTGGCCTGGCGCGGTACGGTGAGCGACGATGCGGGCCCGCCGCCGGCGGAGTGGTGGCTGGACAGCTTTGCGATTGAGGCCACGTCCGGCCCGCTGGAAGCAGCCACGTTGCGCGAGCAGTGCCAGGAGCATGAGTTCGAGACGGCGCAACGTCCCTTCGACCTGCGGGACGGGCCCGTCAATCTGCTGGGCTCCTACTACAACGCCATCAGCCGCGGCGAGTACGAGCGGGCCTACGGTTACTGGGAGACGGCGCCGCAACCGTTCGAATCGTTTGCGGAGGGTTTTGCGGAGACGACGGACGTTTTCCTGGTGGTCGGTCTGCCTTATCACTCCGACGCCGCGGCGGGTAGCGTGTTCGCCCAGGTACCGGTGCTGCTGCTGGCGGAGCAGGACGATGGCTCACAGCAAACGTTCACCGGCTGCTTCGTAGCCCGCCGCGCCAACCCGGACGCGGCAGGTACAGAAACGGAGTGGGCCTTGCGCGAGGCAACGATCACGCAAAGCGATGGGGCGGACGTGGCTATGCTGTTCGACGTCTGCGAGAGTCCCTGATCCGATGTTTTAGCGGGCTAAAGGAAAAAGAAAGAACCGGCCGGGAGGAGCGCCCTGGCCGGTTCTGAGCTCGCCATAGATTGACCCCCGCCCGCGATGCTCCCCGAACAATCTATCACGAGCGACGCTAACAGGATGCGGTGGTGTTGGTTGGGAGTCGTGTTAGTCTGAAAGTTAGTTTGAGTGCTGGCATTGATGCCAACACCACCGCCGCCGATACTACCTTACGAGATTGATAACTTGAATGTATAAAAAGCCTGTATCGACGTTCCACCTATATAAACGAATAAGGACGCAAAACGTTACAAATTCGTTTGAAATTGGTCGGAATTGGTCGCCGCGGAGGAGAAACACGCCGTTGGCGGCTGTCAGAGGCGGGCCCGTAGGCCATGGTCGCCGACAAAAAGAGCGAGGAAAACCGCCGATTCGCTCACTCTGTCAGCCAATGGCTTACTCTCTCGATGCCTGCTGATACTGCCCATTGGCGTCGGCTCCCTGTCCGCGCCCGTCATCCGCGTCGAGGGGAAGCTGTAGCGTGAAAATGCTGCCGCGGCTCTGCTCACTCTCCACCCACACCCCACCGCCGTGTGCCTCGGCGATAGAGCGCACCAACGTCAGCCCCAGGCCGGAGCCGCGGGCGGCTCCATCGTGCACCTGGTAGAATTTCTCAAAAATGTGCGGGATGTCTTTCGCCGCAATACCACGTCCCTCATCGTGAACGCGAATCAGTACGCTCTCATCCTGGACGTTCAGCCTCACCGTCACTCCCTGCCCGGCGCTAGAGTATTTAATAGCGTTGTCCACGAGATTGCTCACCGCCTGTCGAAGCTGCGTGGGATCGGCATAGAGGGCCTCCGGCGCATCTACGACGTCCAGCGAGAGATCCACCTGATGCGTCATGGCCTGGCCCTGCAAATCCGTCAGCACGCTGCGCACAATCCCGACCACGTCGCACGGCTGGCGCACCTGTTCCAGTTGCGAGTCGATGCGCGCCAGGTCCAGCAGCGCCGTGACCAGGTTCATCATGCGCTCCGTGGAATCGGTGATACGGTTCACAAACTCCTGCTGCCTTTCGTTCAGAGGTCCCACTTCGGGAAGCGCGGCAGCGAAACCGCTAATGGAGTTCAGGGGTGCGCGCAAATCGTGTGACACCGTGGCCACGAAATGGGATTTAGCCGTGTCCAACTCCTTCAAATAGGTGATGTCCTGTAGGACCAGAATACGACCGTAGCGGGGAATGGGCGCCAGTGTACAAAGCCAGAAGGTGCCATCCTCCAACTCCACTTCACGCCGCTGCGATCCGGTCTGCGCCGGCAGCTCGTAACTCAACATGTCAGCCAGTTCCGGATGAGAGAGCACCTGTTCCGCCGGTTGCCCGATGACGTTCGCAGCCAGCGCGAACTGCTCGCGCGCCTGCTGGTTCAGCAAGAGCAGGTGGCCTTCCGTATCGGTGATGAAGATGGGGTTGCCGTTGTGCTCCAACATCGCTTCCAGCAGCTGCTGGCGACCGCTGGATTCGGCAAAGAGGCGCGCGTTGGAGACGGCGATAGCCACGGCGATAGCGATGGACGATGCACGCTCCACGTCCTCCTCGGTGAACGGACCATCTCGCTTGTTCAGCAACTGCAGCGCACCGATCACCTGCTGGTTAAAGACCAGCGGCACGCAGAGAATAGACCGCGTCTCGAAGCCGGTTTCCTCGTCGATATCGCGGTAGTGTAAGGGATGATTGGGCACGTCGTTGGTAAAGAGCGTCTCGCCGCTTTCCACCACGTGGCCCACGATGCCCCGGCCCACCTCCAGCCGGTAGCGGCTGAGAATCTCTGCCGACGTCCCCACGTTGACCAACACGCGCAAATTCTGGCGCGGCTCGTCCAGCAACCAGATCGACGAGGCTTCGATGTCCCAGCTCTGGTGCACTTCCTTGATGGTCAGTTGCGCCACCTCGTCCAGATCCAGAGACGAGGTAATGGTGCGCGTAATGCGCAAGAGCGTCTCCAGCTCTTCCATATTCGTCGTCAGCGCGCGGTCCGCCGCCCGATAGGTATGTGCATTCTCCAGGGCGATAGCCACGTAATCGCCCAGCGCCGCCAGCAACAGCTCGTCGCGCTCGCTAAAGGCTCGCGGCGCTTCGTGATTGCTGACGGCAAGGACCGCGACGACCTGACCGCGCGCGGTCAGCGGCGCGTACAGAATGGCGCGCGCCAGGAAACCGGTCTTAATCTGTAACCCCTGGCCCGAAAAGTTGGTCTGGCGCAGCGGCTGCCCGCTGCGGAACACGTCGCCGACGGGCGTATCCTCAATAGAGAGCGCCGGCAGCGTCATCTCATCGTCAAACGTGCTCTTGGTGTGCGCGTGCAGCACGCGGCGATCGGCGTCCGGCAACCACAGCGTGGCCCGTTCCGCCGACGTCAGGTCCATGGCCGACTGCAGGGCCTGATCCAGCACCTGATCGGTGTTCAACGACGCTGTGATCAGCTTGCCCATCGTGAATAGCGTGCGCATCTCCTTGATCTGCCGGCGCATCTCCCCTTCTGTACGCCGCAGCCGCTCGATGAGCCGTCGCTTGTCATAACGCAGGCGCGATTCCAGCAACGCGCGCTCCAGCGTGTCGCTCACTTCCTCAATCGTAAAAGGCTTGACCAGATAGTCTTTGATGCCCAGACGGAAAGCCTCGATGGCGTCCTTCTCCGACCCATAACCCGTCATAAGCACCACCGGTATCTCCACGGCGTCACGGGCCAGCGCCTGCAGCACGTCCAGGCCGGTCATTTCCGGCAGATTCAGATCCAACATAACCAGATCGGGATGCTCCTCGCGCACCACTTCCAGCCCCTCGCGCCCATCATAGGCTGCCACAGCACGGTAGCCGAGATTGGGCAAAAGATACTCGGTCAGATGCTTGACGATTTCACGGCTATCGTCAACGACCAGAATCATCTCACCGCTCATCGTCGACACCCTGGATCGATACCAACCGTGCTTGCCAGTTGCAGATACCTTCCCATCTCTCTTATGCGCCCCACTGCTCAAAATCAAACGCGAGGGCCATTATAGCATATCTTGACAGTGATGCCCCCCACACTATAATTTCGTCGAGGGTGAGCTGTTTCTCCCTTGTTTTTGAAGCGGGACACAGATACACACAGATTAACACTGATATTTTGCCGGTTTGTGAGCATTCATTCGCCACCGCAGACTGCGGTGAAGTCAGAATGGGGAAAATCTGCGTCTTCTGTGTTCATCTGTGTCCTCTTTTCTTTGAGTCACGCGTAATCGTCATTATATGCAGAGGAGCAAAACCATGACACGAACCGTACGCGCTCCCCGAGGAACGACGCTCCATTGTAAAGGCTGGCTGCAAGAAGCGGCCTACCGTATGTTGCAGAACAACCTGGATCCGGAGGTCGCCGGCGATCCGCAGAATCTGATCGTGTACGGTGGGCGCGGGCGCGCTGCGCGTAACTGGCAGGCGTTTGACGCCATCCTGGACACGCTACGCCGTTTGGAAGACGACGAAACATTGTTGGTGCAGAGCGGTAAACCGGTCGCCGTTTTTCGCACGCATCCCGACGCGCCCCGCGTACTCATCGCCAACTCCAACATCGTGCCGCACTGGGCCACCCAGGAAAATTTCGACCGTTGGGAGGCCGAGGGGCTGATCATGTACGGGCAGATGACGGCGGGAAGCTGGATCTACATCGGCACCCAGGGCATCCTGCAGGGCACCTACGAGACATTCGCCGCCGCGGCGCGCCAGGCCGGCTGGCCCTCACTGCGCGGCAAGTGGGTGCTGACCGCGGGCCTGGGCGAGATGGGCGGCGCGCAGCCGTTGGCCATCACCATGAACGAAGGCGTGGGCCTCATCGTAGAGGTAGACGAGTGGCGCGCCCAACGGCGACTGGAGCACCGCTATATCGACGAGGTAGCCGAGGAGTTGGACGAGGCCCTGGAAAGGGTGCAGCATTACGTAGACGCCGGCGAGCCGCGCTCCATCGGCCTCATCGCCAACGCCGCCGACGTGTTGCCGCAACTGCTGGAACGGGGCCTGGCGCCCGACGTGATCACCGATCAAACGCCGGCGCACGATCCCCGCGCCTACTTCCCGCACGAGCTGAGCTTTGAGGCGGCGCGAGCGCTGCAAAAAGAAGACCCTGTCGCCTTTGAAGAGATGGCCATGCAATCCATGGCGCGCCACTGCCGGGCCATGGTCGGCTTCCAGAAGGCGGGAGCCATCGTCTTTGATTACGGCAACAACCTGCGCCAGCGGGCATTTGACGCCGGCGTCGAAGAGGCCTTCAGCTATCCCGGCTTCATCCCCGCCTACATCCGCCCCCTGTTCTGCGAGGGCAAAGGGCCCTTCCGCTGGGTGGCGCTCAGCGGCGATCCTGAGGACATCTACGCCACGGACCGCGCCATCCTGGAGCTCTTTCCCGAGGACGAGCATTTGAAGCGCTGGATTACGATGGCCCAGGAGCAGGTGGCCTTCCAGGGGCTGCCCGCGCGCATCTGCTGGCTGGGCTACGGCGAGCGGGCGCGGGCCGGGTTGCGCTTCAATGAGATGGTCGCCAGCGGCGAGATCAAGGCGCCCATCGTCATCGGCCGCGACCACCTGGACGCCGGTTCCGTCGCCAGCCCCAACCGCGAGACGGAATCCATGAAAGACGGCTCCGACGCCATCGCCGACTGGCCCATCCTCAACGCCCTGCTCAACGCCGTGGGCGGCGCCACCTGGGTCAGCTACCATCACGGCGGCGGCGTGGGCATCGGCTATAGCCTGCACGCGGGCCAGGTCATCGTCGCCGACGGTACGCCCGAAGCCGCCGCGCGCCTGGAACGGGTGCTGACCACGGACCCCGGCCTGGGCGTCGTGCGCCACGCGGACGCGGGATATGAGCGTGCAATTGAGGTGGCGCGGGAGCGGGGCATCGATATGCCGATGATGGAGTGAGGGTCTATTTGTATATTGGTGTATTGGTATATTCGTGTATTGGTGTACTCGGTATAAATTTAAGCAGTAGACCAATATACCAATAGACCAGTACACGAGTACACCAATAGACCGAAACATTACTCATAAACAATACGATAAATAAAACCACCCTTATCATCGCTAACATACAGCGCTCCATCCGCCG
>JBMCFH010000108.1:0-11114 GCA_048620455.1 Chloroflexota bacterium
GGCGTTTCCGGTTCAACTGGCGCTTCCTCAGCCGCCGCCGGCGCTGGAGTGGCCTCGCCGGTTTGTGCCGGTTCTACGTCTGTGTCGGTTATCGGCTCCTGTGTCGTGTCCTCGCTTGCCTCTACCGGTGGAGGTTCTGCCGCCGCGCCCGAAAGCGGCTCGGGCTTTGCCTCCACGTCGTCCTTAGCTGCAGGGGGCTCTGTCTCCTTGATGACGATAGCGTGTTCCAGGATTGTGTCTTTGTCCAGCGTCAGGCGCTCGCCCGATTCGTTCAGCACGGTGATTTTTAGCTTCGCCTGCTCATTGCTGGCGATGTCACGGAGTTGGGCAGCCTGATACCGTGACCAGACTTCTGCTTCCAGCGCCTCGGCAAACGCTTCCAGGTCGGCCAGTGAGCAGTCGCGCAACGCTTTCACCTGACCAGGCGTCACTTCAATGGCGTCCGGTGGGCGCAGGGCAACGGTTACGGTCGCCGGGTGATTCATTCCAGGCAGTTCGATGGTGATGATTGCTGCGTATGACAGTTCGTCTACATCCAGCATGGTCGCTATTTCCTTAATTCTGTCTCAGGAATCGGTGCGTTTGGCCGTCGGGGCCGTCAAAACCGCGAACGGCAGAAGCGATTCGCGGCGCGCCTCAGTTGCGGGTAAATGTAACGCCGATGATGCAGGGTTGTGGTTCGCTCAACGGTTGCTGGCCGCGGCCCAGAGCGCTCAGGCGCAATTCGTACGGGCCATCGGCGAATTGGGTGGCGTCCCATTCCATGAGCTGACCGGTCATTACATCACGCCGGGTGGTGTGCAATGCCCACCAGCCTTCTTCTCCGGCCGGTCGCACAGAAATTTCGTATTGCGCGGCCTGCGCGTGGCTTGCCGTGCCCACCACGACTATTGGCTGGGTCGGATCTACCGTACCGCCCGCCACAGGTGAGTAGAGTCGCAAAGCCGGATCCGGACAGGTAGCCGTGCCGGCTGCCGTGGCCTCCGCCAGTTGTTCTGAGGCCAGGGCCACGACCACCGACTCCAGCGCATTGCTGTGGCGGTAAAGGGGCAACACGCCTCCGGCCAACAGGGCCAGGCTGAGAAATACGCCCAGGGCGCCGACCAGTAGTCCCAGCCAGGGGTTAACGGGCGGCGGCGCCTCAGCCGCCTGTTGCCGGCGGGCTGATTGAGCCGCCTGCTGCCGGGCCAGGTGAGCTTCATACGTCTCATCCCACACGTCGGCCTTCACGTGCTGCCATGGGAGTTGGCAATCGGCGTCCTCTTCGAGCAACTGGAAAAGTCCGCTCAGCGGCTCGATCTCCTCGGCGACCCAACCGAAGATGGCTGCTCTTGCGCTGGCGGGATCGACGACGAGCGCCACGTGCCAGGGCATGACAAAGGCCGCCGAATGAACCACGACGTCGTCGGCGGAAAAGAAGACGCCCAGGCCCGGATGAGTGTGAAACCAGCCCACAATATCCAGTTCCGGGAAGCGCGCGGCTTTGTCGCGGTGTATCTGTGCCCAGGCGTCCGCGTTGAAGGTGAAGTGGATAGGGCCGTGGTCGTCGCTGACGGCGGGAAGCGCTGCAGCGACCTCGACGTAAACTCTATCCAGGTGAACGTACGCCTCGCCAAGCAGAACGCCCCCTACTTCACTGCTGCTCTCGCTGAGGCTGTGGGCGCGAATGGCCTCGATGGCCGGCTGTCGTAGGATAACGTTCGTTTCATCTGGGCCGGGTCGTTGGCCATGTAGCCGGGCCTGCGCACCGGCAGCCGGCGGGGCCTTCCGCGGCAGTTCCGCGGTTGCGGCACGCATGGATACTGCCTGTTGTTCCTGCCCTGTAGCCTGTCTCTCAGAGAAACTTGATGCCGAGGTCATCACTTTCTTCTTCTGTCCCAATAACGATCTGGTCGGCGATCGATTCTCCCTTCAGCGGGCGCGAATCAACCGGGAACAGGTGTTTGTGCCGGTTGGCCCAGGCGGCTGCCTTGGAGTTCATCGGATCGCCGGGATCCAGATTCTTGTACTGAATCATTTCCCCCAGGGACAGCAGCAGTTCGTCCAGCGTCTTGGCCGGCCACCAGGCCCCGATGCACACGGCGCCGGTGACGTGTATGTTGGGATGGAAGATGGGCGTCTGCCACTTTAGCTGTGGTTGCTTCAGTGGATACTCTGCGTGCAGGTAGACGGTGACTTCGTGTGACTCGCGCAGCACCGGCTGCCCATGGGGGTTCACCTTTTCTACACCTTTGCAGGTGAAGCGAATCAGATACTTTTCCGGGGGGTCGCCCTCGGTAGCCAGAACGTGCACAAAGTCGCTGCGATCGACCAGTTCCTGCACCCGCTTCTGGTCGTTCCTTAAGCGCGTTTCGCGAATATCAAATGACATTTACTGTCCTACAGCGTATTGCGTATCCCGGCTGCCCGAGCAGAGGGATACGCAATACAACCAAAAGTGTCGCTCTCTCACCCGGCTGTGACTTCGGGAAAGAGGCTCAGGATGTCGTCTTCTTGTACGCCGGCATCCTGCAGTGAATCCTCTTCGGCCAGGCGTTTGCCTGACGCCCTGTGATCCAGGCGGTAGGTGATGGGATTGGCCCCCTGGGTCGTGGGCAGGCCCATCTTGTTGACCAGGGCCGGAATGAGCCGGCGCATGGGGACGTCTTCCGGGAGTTCCACTGGCGTTTTCTTGGAGCCGGTGGGATCGTAAATAATAACCTTAATGCTTGCCATGTTATCTAGCCTCCATTGAAACGAATCGCATTATCTATGGCGTCAATAATTCTTACGTAAAAGCGGCTGTGAAGTTGCACATTTGTTCAGGTCAGTTGAAGTTCAGCATTGTTTCCCTGTCTCCCGTTAGTTCCAGGAAGACTCGCTCCTGACCATGCCGCGCGCGGATGATACTCAGCGGAGCGACGTCCAGTTGGGAAAGCGGAGCATCAAGAAAGTCTTCCGCGCCCGTAATGCGGTGAGTGAGCTCCATGTCCCTGCGCGCGCCACAGTTGGGACAGGTAGAAGCGTTCTCATAAAGTCGCGCCATGCGCTGAAACACCGGTTCGACTTTCCCACATTCGGGGCAGTGCATGGCGATGACCAGCTCGCCGTCGAACTCCAGCGTCGCCTCCGGCCCCAGTTGCTGGCGGGCGAGCTGTAGAAGGTCGCCCACGGTGGTTCCCGCGGCTGTGGCCTGTGGAAGCTCTATGATAGGCTCCATCGACGCATGGCTCATACACTGCTCTTTGGTCGGATACTCGGTTGTGTAAACGTCGTTGGTCAGGCCGTTGATCATCAGCGCTTTGCCCGGTTCCACCTCCATATTGTGCAAAAGCTTCAGCGCTTCCTGGGTCTGAAAAGCGGCTACGATGGAAGCGCTGGTAGGCGTGGTGGGCACTTTACCCTGCAACAGGTTCTGGCGCGCCAGGAGGGGACAGGAGTAGCGCAGATTGATGGCCTGGTAGTCGCTATCTGTCAACGTGCACTCATAACAGGCGCCGCGACCGGGCCAAAAGACCCGCACGATGCCCATCAATTCCTGGATGGCGCCGTCCACCCACGGTCTCTGCACGGCCCAGGAGGCGCGGTTGATGGACAGCCGCGCTTCACGATTGTCCAGGCAGCCAATGATGGCGTCTACGTGGCGGAAGACGCCGAGTCCCATCTCGTAGTTGATATCACCGTGCCATGCTTTGACGTTGACGTCAGGATTCAGTTCCTTAATGCGCCCGGCGGCGACGTCCACTTTGCGCCGCCCGCGATCCCCTTCACGGAAGAGCACAGAGCGGCTCAGGTTTGAGTCTTCGATGGTATCAAAGTCGGCGAGCAGTAGATTGCCGATGCCCATCAAGGCGAGATTCTTCAGAACCTCGTTGCCCAGCGCGCCGACGCCCACGACGAGCACCGTCGCCTGGCGCACAACCTCTTGCTGCCACCAGCTTATGTAGCCGAATGAATGATAACGGTCGGTATCCGGATCAGTAATTACTAAGGTTTCGTCCATATCCTCTACTGTCATGGTTAACGGTCAGAATCGGGCTGCTCTTAACGCTCTGGACCGGCGAGGGCCTCACTTTTGACGCTGGCGCAGCCGGGCGCCGGGTGCAGAGATAAAATTTTGTGTGGCCACAAGAGAACCATCAGGATTGTAGGCGATGCCAATGCCAACGTGAGTCCAGATCGGGTTCAACAGGTTGCCGCGATGGTTGGTAAGGCTGCGCGGCTGGCGCATAAAGGCATTGTGAATGTCGTGCACCGCTCGCTCGCTGTGCGCTGCACGGCCGTAGACGATGCCGATGTTCTCGCCACAGGCGACGTAACCAATCCCCTGTCGTTGCAGACGTTGGGCAGCGCTAATGCCCTCGGGCGTGACGTGCGCCACGTAGTGGCGTCGCAGCATGTCTGCGGAATGTTGTCGTGAAACCGCCGCCAGGGCCGTGTCCCAGGTCAATTGCGCCGTTCCCACCCAGCCCGGCAGGTGGTGCTGGCGTGTGGCATTTATCAGGCGATACATCAGTTGTTCCAGATGACTGATGTCCGGGGGCGCTTCGCTTTGCGGTCCGGCGGGCTGCAGGTCGTCCGCAGTGACGGCGAGCACCGCGTCGTTCTCTGCTTCAGCCTCACCGCTAACATCGTCCATCGTCACGGTCAGGACGTCTGGAGTCGGCGAGCTGGCTCTGGCGAGGCGTGTAGCGCGTTCGATGTCTTCTTCGGTCAATTGTATCCAGTCATCCATGCCCTACGCGCCTCGTCATGACCCGTCAGCCGCGGCGCCCATCCGGTGGTGGAAGGGTAGGGTGAACTCGGTGCGATCGGCGTGCAGGGTAATCGACTTGCGCTCGCTTTCGCCCCCTAGCTCGCGGGGCCACGTAACGTCAACGTCGTACGTCAGCCCTTCATCGTAACGCACCGGTAATTCGGCCACAAACTCGCCGTCGCGATTGGTCGTTCCTGCTACGAAACTCTTAATGCCGCGGCAGGTCACCTTGACCTGTAATCCATACAGACCATCCCCGTCCGGCTTGTCGCGCACCAGCACGCGTAACCGCGTTGTGGTCATCTCCTCAGAGCGGAACATCTGGCGAATAGCCACGGTCAGCCCTGGACGCGACTCGGTCGTCGAGCCGGGCATAATCACTCCTGAGGACGGCAGTGGGCTGGGCGGATTTGATGGTTCGACCTGGCTGCGCTCGATACGAATCGGCGGCATGCGCACCGGTTGTCCACCCGGCTCCTGATCTTCCTCTCCGCCGGAAGTTGCCTGTTGCTCCTGCGCAAGGTCGTCCTCGGTGATCACCAGTGGCTCGCCGCGAGTCACCGACTCCGGCGCGTCCTCGCTGCCTTCGATGCGCACCGTATCGCGCGAAATTTCTGGGTAGCGTACGGGCACCGGTGGGCGGAAGTGAGGCGGTAACGGCGGAATGGGACGGTCTTCGTGTAGCTCTTCCAGGGCGGCTGTGCTCTCTCCGGGACGGGGCGCCAGCGTTTGTGCTACCCTGTCCCGTTCCGTAGCGCTGCGTTGTACTTGCCGTCGCAGGAACTGGGCCGTGCGCCACACGATCTGACCCGCCGGGCTATAGCGTTCGGGAGGTGAAGCGGGATCCAGTTGTTGCAACGGATAGCCGCGTTGGTAAGCGTGGGCAGCCATAACGAGCGAAAGCCAGGGGATGTCGGACGACGTGCCCTCACCCTGGCTACCTTCCGGATGACCCATGGTTGCCAGCGCCTGCACGTCGGCGTTCTCTGCCAGGTCGCACGTCTGCAGCAGGTCGTAGAGCGCGAAGCGCGCGCCGGGCGCGGTTGCCGCCAGAGTTGCGAAGTCGCTTAGCCCCGGCTCGTCCGCCGCCTCAGTTGCGCGCAAAAGGGCGCGCGCCCGTGATTCGCTAAAGGAGGCCTCCGTCGACCGGCCTGCGAGGGGATCTTCTTCACTAAGATCCGCCAGCAACCAGGCGCGCAGACGAGCGGCAAAGAGGGCCACGCGCTGTTCGTCGGCTAACGACTGTATTACTTTTTGAGCTATGTCGTCAGGCATAACAATCTCCGAGATTCCACTCAATCTCTCTATCAGGTTTTCCCGAACTTCCCATCCTCAGGCCGTATAAGCAGCCAGATGATCAGGCCGACGGGCCACGTTAACAAGAACACGAGTAGAGCGACGAGACAACCTGATTTTCCGCGCCGCTCGGCGTCGTTGTAGGCCCAGACGATACTCCAGATGAACACTGCCAGCAGCGGCAGGGTGATGAATAGGGCAATAATAGTGGGGATGATCCCCATTCCAGCGTCTTCCACGAATGACTCCTTGTTCGCAACGACTCGTGTCGTTCGTACGTGTTCTCTTGTCTGCTTTCTATCAGGCGTTCAGGCCGGTCTCCAGACGGTGCAGACCTTCCCAGGTTCGCATCAATTCTTCGAGGTCGGAGACCGACTCCAGGTCGACCTCCATGGCCTTGCGTAGTTCTTCGTCGTACAGTTTGCGGTCATGCTGGCGCAGCATCGGTTTGACGAGATGGTTGTTAAAGTCCCGCTCTGCTTTCGTCGCTTCTAACCAGAATAGGCGGCGCAGGCGCGGTAACAGCTGGTCGTCATTGAATAGGTCGTCGACGATTTCGTTGAAGATGCGGTTCGTCTTCAAGGCGATGTTATCCAGCTTTTCGGCGTAACTGGCTTCGAGGTCCTCATCCGCGTACGCAGATTTCTCAGGGCCGCCTTCAGGGAAACCGATGTCCACGTCGTCCGGGGCCGGCTCGTCCAGAATGTTGATGGCGATCTCCTCTTCAGGCTCAGCGGCGGCTGCGGCTTGCTCCTCTGCCGCTTCAGCGGCGCCTTGGGCAGCGCTCTCCATGCGTGATTCCCATTCACGGCGCACGGCGTCGGGGCCGTTGATCATGGCGTCCAGGACACGGTCGTTGTCCGGAAGCGCCAGCTGTTGCTCGCTCTCCTGCAGTTTCTTGTGGATCGACCGTTCCGGTCGCACCAGCTCGTACATGGTGGCCTGGCGGCAAATGTGGCGGAAGTTTTCTTCCACACGCTCCACCAACACCTCATAGGCGCCGCTTAGATCGAGCGCTTCTCCGGGCGCGTCGGGCAGCGTATAGCTGTACTCCTGACCATAGGTTGCCCGCTCCAGTCTGCTGAGCACGTCGTGCGCCTCCAGCGTTCTCTGTAGCTCGGCGACCATGATGTCGGCCACTTCGGGCATGAAGTTGGAGACCGCTTCCTGCATGTTCAGTTCTACCTGATACAGAATGCGCTTAATGGGCACCTCGATTCCGCTGGTTCCCCAGATGAGGTTGTCGTAAGTGACGTCACGATCATCCCAGTGCTCGGTGCCGTAGCTGTCGAGGAGCGCTTCGATGTCTCTCTGCACGGTGTCCTGCACCATATCCTTCACCCCGTTGAGCGTGGGACGCAGCAGCGAGCGGAAGCGCTGATCATTGTTGTACTGCTGGCTCAAGTCCAGCAGGGCATTGTGGAAAGCGCGGGGCAGTTCTTTCTGCTGGCGTAAAAGCACGTTCTCAAAGCGCCGTTCCTGCAGCGTCTCCCAGCTGTTGGCGAACGGGGGATGCACGCCGCGCGCGGCGAGTTGCTTTTCATAGTAGAAACGCAATGCCTGCAAGGCGTTGCGCACGCGTGTCGACGCTTCCCGCAACTGGCTACGCACGCGTTCATGTTTAATGAACTCGATGAGCCTCTCACGGAGTAGTGGCACCTCGCTCAGATCCAGAAGGGCTTCTTTTGTATCCGGATCCAGCGGGTCGTTGCGGTCGACAGTCCCCAGCTGGTCGTCAAACACCTTGAGGATGCGCTCTGTCTCGCTTTCGAACTCTTCTGGCGCGTGTTCGGGATCTTCTACGTAGAGCGCGGGCGGGGCCATGACCAGGAAGTAGGGCCGATTGTGGCCGCGGTCCGCGTACCGTTCCCAGTAATTAGGCGCAATGTAGCGCGTCACCTCTTTCACTTCCAGTTCCGCCTGGGGCAGTCCGGAGTTCAGCCGGTCAAAGGCCTGGCGCACGTTAGCGCCATTGACGACCAGGAAAATTTTAGCAGCGGCTTCGTCCAGGTCGCTGCCGCTCAGACCATGCAACCGGTTTTCCTTGATCCAGTTCACAGCGGAGAGCGATTTCATCTCGTCCACGCGCTGGCGTCCGGCGTCGGCGACCAGCACGATCATAGCATCCTCGCGCTTCATCTCCTCCAGCGTGATCGCTTCGTGCAGTTTCATGCCGGCGCCGAGGCCGGGCACGTCCACAATACGCAGGTGACCGTCCATCAGCAGGTTGGGCTGGCCCGCTCGCGGCCGGATGCGGAATGTGGCGGAGCGGATCAGGCGAATTTGCCGTTTCTCCAGGTTGCCCTTGAAGCCGTCCTCTCGCAGATGGGCCAATGCTTCCTCGTCATCCAATTCCAGGACTTGTGGTTCGGGCGGCCCGTTTTGGAAAAGCTTCTCATGGACTTCGTAAGCGTTGATACAATCCAGGATAATTTCCAGATATTCGTCGCGTTCCGTCTTGGCGTTATCCTTGCCGTCTTCGACCAGGTCCTGAATATCCTCACGCGCTTGCTCGCGCTCGGCCTTGTTGGTGATATCGAAGCTTTCGATCTCGCTCAACTGGCAGAGGCGACGCACGCGGGCCGCAAACTCGTCGCGATTCCAGAAATTCAGCGTTAGCGATTCGGGCTCACCTTCGTCGGCCTGCTCAATATAGACAATGGTGCCCGTGACGGCAGTCACTGCGCCAGTTGGCAAAAGGTTACGACCCAGGAGCGCGTTAATCAGCGTGCTCTTGCCCACACCGGTGCCGCCAAAGAACACCAACGTGTAGGTGCGCTGGTCTAGAATCTTTTCAGCTTCCTCGATGCTGGCCTGCGCCTGGGGCACGGCGCGGATCAGATAGTCGCGTGTCGTGTCAATCGTCTTCTGCAGATTGACCCACTGCTCAACCTGAGCGCTGCTGATAAAGGGCAATTCTTGAAGCGATTGAGACAATTCTTGATAGCGGTCAGCTTTTTGTTCCGATTTCATCATCTTTAGGTCCTCGATTGCACACTCAATGTCCAAGGGCGTCGGTCATACCGACAACTCATAAGGCAATACGTATACCATCGAAAAAAGGTTGCACGACTAAGGCACAAATTCGGTAATCTGTAGTGGCGCTTTCCTGTGTTGCCCCCGGCGTGTGAGCGGTAAGTGGGCGTTGTGGGGTTTGTCGACCGTTCACTACACCCTGTTCAGTCACGCACCCATTATAACATCAGTTGTCGCTGCTGTCGTAACCTCCCGGGCAGAATGCTCATGCGGCGACCGTGTTTGCAACGTTTCCAGCCATTTATGCGTAATTGATAGTAATGGCTTATGCTAATAATGCTTCGCACAGGGCGCGTCAGCCCGGCGACGCGGGTTGAGGTGCAGCGACACTGCCTCCGGGCCAGCGCGCGGCACACAGCCATCTTGACCATCCGCTTGACTGGAGTTAGTAATGCGTATAATTCTTTACCTGGGCAAAGGGGGCGTGGGTAAGACGACGGTGGCAGCGGCCACGGCCATGCGTTGCGCCGAACTGGGTTACAAGACCCTGGTAGCCAGCACGGACATCGCCCATAGCCTGGCCGACTCCCTGGATACCCCCTTGCAGGACAAACCGGTGGAAGTTGTCGAAAACCTGTGGGCGCAAGAGATCAGCGTCGTGGCCGACATCTACAACTACTGGGATGTGCTGCAGCAGTTTGCTTCCGGCATTATCGCCGGCAAAGGAATTGATCGGGTCATCGCCGACGAGCTCTCTGCCTTTCCGGGCATGGATGAGATTGTCAGCCTGTTGCACATAAACAAACAGGCCACCGAGCGCAATTTCGATCGCGTGATTATCGACGCCGCACCAACGGGAGAGACGATACGGTTGCTTACCATGCCCGATACATTTCGCTGGTATGCGGGCCACCTCTCTCGCTGGGAACGCGGGGTGGTCGGTTTGCTGCGTCCCTTCGCCGGGCGTATCCTGCAGGGACCGACGGAAGTGATGGACGCCCTGCGCAAATTGGACGAGGCGACGGCAGAGCTGAGGAGTACGCTCAGCAACCCTGACGTCAGCAGCTACCGGGTTGTGGTGCAGCCGGAGAAGATGGTGGTGCGCGAAGCGGAACGGGCTATCAGTTATCTGGGCCTGTTCAACTATCCTGTGGACAGCGTTATTATCAACCGTGTGCTACCGGCGGAAGCGGGCGAGGGGCCGTTCTATCAGCAACGGCGCGAACTGCAGAAGAAGTATCTGGAAATGATCGAGAATAACTTCCGCCCCCTGCCTCTCTGGCGCGTTCCCTACTACTCCTATGAAGTCGTCGGGCCTGAGGCGCTCAGTCGCCTGGCGCGGGATTGTTTTGGAGATCGCGATCCGGGCGAGGTGTTCTATCGTGGCATGGTGCAGGAAGTGGTGGAGGGTGAGGATGGAGCGTACCTGCTACGCCTACCCATGCCCTTCGTAGAAGGCGGCAACGTGCGCCTGCGCAAGCGGGGCGATGAAATGTTCATCACCATTGGCAACTTCAAGCGGGAGATGATCTTACCAAACGTGCTCGCCAAGCGGCGCGCCGGCAGCGGTCGGCTGGTAAATGGGGTGTTGGAGATAGAGTTTCTGCCGCCGGCAGAAGAAAAAGATCCAGTTAGTTTAAATGAAGGGAGTGTTTAACAATGGAAGAAAAGAACTTTGAGAAAGAGATGTCTGAAGAGATTCACGTTGAAGAGGAAGAAGCACGGGAAGAGACGTCCGGCAGGGAAGGACAACAGTGGACGGAGGAATTCGTCGTTGCCGGCGAGGAGCTGGTGGAGACGGTCAAGCGTCTGATGAAGGAAGCGAACGTCCGCCGCATCGTGATCAAGAACAAGGAGAAGCGCATTCTCTTTGAGATACCCTTTGTGATGGGCCTTGCGGGCATCGCCTTCCTGCCCATCTACTCTGCGCTGGCCTTGATCGCCGCCCTCGTCGCCGAATGCACCATTACCGTGGAGCGTGTGGCGTCGAACGGTGAAGAGGCCGCTGCCTGACGTCACTTCATTCGCTGAAAGGTGCATCTCAATGTGGGCTGCCTGTTACTGTTGGTAATGGGCGGCCCATTTGCGTGTAGGCGGCCCACCTGCG
>JBMCFH010000109.1:0-11112 GCA_048620455.1 Chloroflexota bacterium
TCGCGTTTGTAGGTGGCGTCGATGCCCAGCTTGGTGCTTACGCCGCGCATGTCGCCGGTGGGATCCATTTCGTGGCCCATGGCGAAGGGCACGCGGAAGGTGTCCAGCCGCCAGTCCACGCGGTTGCTGATGGCCCACATGACGTCGGCGGGATCGTAGATATCCACGTCCTCGTCCACGACGACGACGTTGCGGATGTTTACGTGGGCAGCCATGGCAGCCATGATCAGATTCTTGGGCTCGCCGGGGTTGTCCCGCTCATAGCGGATGAGGGCGGTAAAGCCGTTGGCGTAGGGGGGAATGTGCACCGTGGCGCTCTTGTTGATGTGGCGCACGAAGCGGCGCAGCAGCGGCTCGCGAGGTAGGACGTTACCAATGTAGATGTGTTCGTACCAGCCGGGAATGATCGTCTGGAAAATGGGGTTGTCGCGGAAGCACACGGCGCTGACTTCAAAGGTTGGGCTGTCCCACAATTCGCCATAGTAGCCGTGGAACTCGGCCAGCGGCCCTTCCGGACGTGTGTCGCCGGGGTGTACGTGGCCCTCGATCACAATCTCGGCGTTGGCGGGGATGTTGACGTCGACGGTGACGCCGCGCGAGACGGGGATGCCCTTGCCGCGGATAGCGCCAGCCACAGTCAGTTCGTCTTCTTCAGTGCGCACGCCGGCGCCGATCATAATTGCCGGATCCAGCCCGATGGCTACTGCCGCGGGGAACGGTTCCATCGGTTCGTCGCGGCTCTCCATGAACATGCGCACGTGACGCCACTCGTTGACATTGAAGCCGAAGGTGTGAGGGCCCAGCACCAGCATACGGTTGTAGGAGAGATTGCCGCGCCCGGAGACGGGGTCTTTGCTGACGATGACGCCGCCGGTGATGAAGGGGCCGCCATCGCCTCGAGAGTGGGTGGGAATGGGCAGCCGGCGAATATCGATGTCCTCGCCGGTCTGTACGTTGGCTTTCCATCCGGCGTCTTCGGCGGATTGGGGCGCGATACCGTTGGCCGGTTCCAGCACGTGTTCCATGTAGTCGATGATCTCACTTTCGTCACAGCCCAGAGCGATGGCCGCGCGCTTCTGGTTGGCGACACCGCTGCTGAAGATGGGCCAATCGCTGTCTTCCACGTTCTCGAAGAGCGGCGCGCCGTTCCCCTGCCGTACCAGCGTGGCTGCCACGTCAGCCAGCTCGTATTCCAGGCTGACCGGTTCCTTAACACACACCAATTCTCCGGCGGATTCCAGCGCGGCAATGAATGAACGTAAGTCGTGGATTTCTGACATTCCCTCTATTCTCCTCGTGTGAATTTGAAGATGAAACCAGACTGACCAGTTTTGTCTATTGTCGTAGCGAGGCGACACGTTGTCGTGCTGAGGCGACATGCTGATGATACCGTAGAGCCGCATCGGTGTCAATCGGGGCTTTACATTATGGCTCATATTTGAAATAATAATACACACCGCGAGTAACGATTTTGAGGAGTTGTCAATGGGCACCGTTCTTATCCACAACGCCGCCGTGCTGACCATGAATGACCAAGATGAGATTCACGAGCCGGGTTGGGTGTGGCTTGAGGGTTCGCGCATCGAGCGCGTGGGCCAGGGATCGGCGCCGGCTGACCTGCTAGACCGCACCGACCGGGTTATCGACGGGGCAGGCAAAGCGGTCCTGCCGGGGTTGATCAACGCCCACACTCATCTGTCACAGACCTTTCTACGCGGCCTGGGCGATGATAAGACGTTGTTGGAGTGGCTGAAAACGGTGGTGTGGCCCGTGGAGGCGGCGATGACGCCGGAGGACGTGCAACTGGCGAGTCTGTTGGGGCTAGCCGAGAACATTCGTTGTGGCGTGACGGCCGTGGGACAGCATCACAAGATCGTCAGCAGCCCGGCGCATGTAGAGGCGACGGCGGAGGCGGCGCAGCGGCTGGGGGTGCGCCTGCAGCTGGCGCGAGGCTGGGTGGACATAGGCCAGGCTGCGGAACCGCCAGACCAGATCGTGCAGCAAATGAAGGCATTGTACGAGCGCTGGCATGGGCAGGCGGGGGGCCGCGTCACCGTCGCTTTTGGGCCCATGGTGCCCTGGCGTTGCTCCGACGAGACGATGCGGCGCGCCGCTGTGCTGGCCCGGGAGTGGGGCATCAACACGCACATACACATGGCGGAGGTAGCCGACGAAGTGCACATGATGTACGAGCGCAGCGGAATGGGCCCGGTGGCCTGGCTGGACGCGCTGGGCGCGCTTGGACCGCGGACGCAACTGGTGCACAGCGTGCATCTGGACGCAGAGGACCTTGACCTGGTCGCGGAGCGTGACGCTGTGGTGGTGCACTGTCCCACCAGCAACATGTACCTGGGGTCGGGCATCGCGCCCGTGCCGCAGATGCTGGCGCGAGGGATTACGGTTGCTGTGGCTACCGACGGCTCGGCGTCCCATAATTCGCAGGACCTGTTGGAAAGCGTGAAGGACGCGGCCCTGCTGGCCCGCGTGGGCCGCGGCGAGGCGCAGGCGCTTATGCCTTTGCAGGCCTTGCGCATGGCAACCACGGCGGGGGCGCGGTTTATGGGTCGCGCGGATCTGGGACAGCTCGCGCCGGGCTTTGCCGCGGACCTCACCGTGGTCAACCTCAATACATTGCGCGCCATGCCCGTGCACCGGGTGGAGAACGCGCTGGTATTTAACTGTAGCGGTCCGGACGTGGATATGGTGATCGTCGATGGCGAGATTTTGCTGGACCAGGGGCGACTGACGATGGTAGATGAGGAGGAACTGCTAGAGCGCGGGCGACGCGCGGCGCGCGATTTGCTGCAGCGGGCGGGCGCGGCGGCCTGATGGCGCAGGCGGCGAACGATTGCGTTACTGCAACGTGCGGTCGCGCTCGGGCACCAGATAGATGAAGGGCAGGCTGACCAGGGTGACCGCGAATTTGACCAGAAGGTTGAAGATGAAGATGTCGGCCACAACAGACCACGGCGCGCTCAGGAAGTGGTCTTGCAGGCCGGGCAGCGGGGCGAAGGCCAGCAGGGCGAAGATGGCGTTGTCCAGTGGAACGCTGATGCTGTTACTGACCAGTACGCGCAGCCATTGGTGTCCGCGCGTGATGCGCGTGACGAACCAGTGGTACACTTCGGTGTCCGTCAGCTCGCTGGCTACTTCGGCGATAATGGAAGCCATCGTAATGCGCCACAGCGGCCCCCAGACCATGCTGTAGGCTCGCCCAAACTCCCCGCCGGGATCGGACTCCAGATCAGTCGGGATGCCGGCGGTCCAGTTTGTGTAGAGGACCATGAAGAGGTTTATGGCGGCGGCAGTGATGATCAGGATCTGGGTGTTGCGCTTGCCCAGTTGCTTGTGAACCAGGTCGCGCAGGGTGAAGGTAATGGGATAGACGAAGGTGCCCATGTCCACCGCCAGCCCGAAGACCTGACCGATCTTGACGCTGGTTATATCGGCCAGCATCTGGGCGGCAATGTAGGCGGAGACGACGACGACGGCGATGCCGGGGATAGTTGCCGGGGTGCGGGCGGCGGTTACGCCTGCGTTCTTTTCCTGCGTCACAAACTCTACGTCCTTCCCTTGTCTTGATATTCCCACGAATCATATGGATTATGCCGCGAGCTTTCAAGGGCCAGTTGTCGATTACTCCGGAGCGACGGCCAGCAGGTGCCGGACGCCGTCGCGGTAGCGGCTGAACGTGGCTTCGTAGGCCGCGTGGTTGTCCGGGCGGGACGGGATGCGAGTGGACGGGGCCCAGCCTGGGGGCATGTCCGATTCTGACCAGAGACCAATACCGCGTCCAGCCAGCAGCGCCGCGCCGCGGGCGGGCCATTGCGCGGCGGGGGCCAGGGTCAGAGGAACGCCGCCGAGGTCGGCGATGATCTGGGCCCAGGCGGGACTGTGGGTTGCGCCGCCGTTCATCAGCAGCAAATCTACGGGCAGCCCTTTCTGGCGCGCGCTGTCCAGGGCCCAGCGCACTTCACAGGCGATACCTTCCAACACGGCGCGGGCCATGTCGGCGCGGCGGTGATCGAGCCGCAGCCCAAGGAAACTGCCGCTGTGCACCCGCTGTGGCAACTGCGCGCCGGCGCCGGGCGGCACGAAGAGCAGGTCGCGACTGCCTGGCGCGGTGTCCACAAGCGCTGCTTCCAGTTGCGCGAACAGTTGCTGTTGCTCCTCTGCATTCTCAACTGTAGGCCCTGTTTCCCGTAACCACCACGCCAGCACCGCGCCGAAACCACCCAGCAGTTGTGAGATGGTCCAGCGACGGGGAATGGCGTGGAAGGAAAGGTCCATCTGCGGCGGGACGTCGTCCATCGCCGCGCGTGCGGCAACGCCGGTGAGCACCCAGGCCGTGCCCGCCGCCAGAAGAAGCTGGCCCGGTTCGGTGACGCCCATAGCCGCCGCGGCGCAACATTGGTCGTGCGCTCCGCTGATCACCATCGTTTCGCGGGGTAGACCGGTGGCGGCGCTGGCTGCAGGCGACAGGCGGCCTACGGCGACGCCGGAGGGGCGGATGGCGGGCAACATCTGGGGGCTGACGCCGGCGAGATCGCACAACGTTTCACTCCAGGCCGCCCGTTGCCAATCCAGCAACAACATTTCGGACGCGCTGGAACGATCGGTGACGAAGGAGCCGCAGAGCCGGTGTAGGATGAAGTCGTTGAGGCCCATCGCGCGCTCAGCCGCAGCCAGGAGCTCGGGACGCTGTTGCCTGAACCAGGCCAGCACGGGCAGGGGAAAGCCGGGGTTGAGATGCCAGCCACTGCGCCGCCAGATCATCTCCTCCAGCCCGTCAGCCTGCCATTGCTGCACCACTTCCTCGGCGCGCGTGTCGAGCCAGGTGACCATAGGGTAAAGAGGTAATCCGTCGCCGTTGGCCAGGATCAGGGAGCCGGATTGTGTCGCCGGGGCCAGGGCGCGCACGCGGATGGGCTGGTGCTCCACCTGTTGCAGGACGTCGCGCACGGCGCCGACCAGCGCCTGCCATACCTGTTCTGGATCCTGTTCCACCCAACCGGGGTGCGGCGTCTGCAGCGGATAGCGATGTTGGGCGGTCGCCAGCTGCTGACCGGCGTCGTCAAAGAGGACGGCCTTTGTGGCTGAAGTGCCTACGTCAAGACCGAGCAGCGCGTCCATCTTACTCTTGCTTGCGGTGGCCAAAACGCTCGCCGCCATCCACGGCGAGGGCTTCGCCCGTGACGTAATCAGCGTTGATGAAGTAGAGGACCGCCTGTGCGATATCCTGGGGATTGCCCCAACGATCGAGCAGGGTCTTATGCGCAGTGCGCGCGATCCGTTCGTCGTCGTACTCCGCCGGGGGCAGGACAGGGCCGGGAGCCACGGCGTTCACGCGCACGGCAGGGGCCAGCTCCAGAGCCAGTTGTCGCGTCAGTCCCAGCAGCGCCGACTTGCCCACGCTGTGCGCCGCGAAATCGGGCCAGGGTTCCCAGGCGGAGAGGTCGATGATGTTGACGATAGCGCCCGCGCCCTGTTGCAGCATGCCGGGGGCTACGGCGTTGGCGCAGTGAAAGGCGCCGTCGACCAGCACACGGCTGACGCGCTGCCAGGCGGCGACGTCGTCCGCGGGAAAGGGCGTTGGCTCCCAGCGCGAGGCATTGTTGACCAGAATGTCTACTGCGCCGAACCGGTCGGTAGCGGCGGCAACCATGCGCCTGACCTGCTCCCACTCGGTGATGTCCGCCTGGAGGGCGAGCGCCTCCACGCCGAAGGCGCGCGCTTCCGCGGCCGTCTGCCCGGCGGCCTCCGCAGAACTGTTATAGTTGATGATCACGTTAGCGCCGGCGCTGGCCAGGGCCAGCGTGATGGCCTTGCCCACGCGGACGCCGCCGCCGGTAATGAGCGCCGTTTTGCCAGCAGGGTTCATCGTTGGTTTCCTACAGTTTCTCCTACTCTACGACGACCCCGGCTCGCTCGAAGAGGTTGGCGCACACCTCTCGCGCCTGGGCCAGCACCTGCTTCTCGTCGAGGCATAGGAACTCTTTCTCGCGCATCAATATCTGGCCGTTGACGATCACCGTGTCCACGTCGCGCGCTCCGGCGTTGTAGACGATGGCTGAGGGCGCACGGTGCACGGGCATGGCGAAGGGGCTGTCCAGATCGAGGAGGACCACGTCCGCCTTCTTGCCTACCTCCAGGGAGCCGATGGTCTGGGGCAAACCAAAGGCGCGAGCGCCGCCGCGGCAGGCCATCCACAGCACATCCTCGGGCAGCAGGACGGTGGCGTCCAGCGTATCCACCTTGTGTAGAAGGGCCGTCACCTTCAGCAGCTCCAGCATATCCTGGCTGTTGTTGCTGCCCGGTCCGTCGCTGCCCAGGCCCACCGTGATGCCGCGCGCGCGCATCTCCGGGATGCGGGCCACGCCGGAGGCCAGGTACATATTGCTGATCGGGCAGTGCACGACCACAGCGTCCGTCTGCGCGATCAGCTCAATTTCCTCATCGCTGAGCCAGACACTGTGTACCAGCTGCAGGTCAGGACCCAGCGCGCCGACGTCGGCCAACCACTCGATGTGGCGGCTGCCGCGCGCCTCCAGGTTCATGTCCACCTCCGCTTTCGTTTCGGCTACGTGGATGTGGGTGCCCGCGCCCCACTCCTGGGAGAGGCGGTAAGTCTCCTGCATCGTTTTGTCGCTGCAGCCCCAGGGAATAAGCGGGCCGAACTCCACACGCAGCCGGCCGTCGCCGCGCTCCTGCCAGCGGTCGCGCAGGCGCGCCGTCTCTGCCACGATTTGTTGCGGCGACTCTACGAATTGCTGCGGGTAGTTCTCGTCCGTCCAACCGCGGGCCAGCAGGAAGCGCACGCCGGTTTCTTCGGCGGCGCGGCACACGGCGTCGTCGTTCTGCAGGTCGGTGTGGATGTACTGGTGATCGATGACCGAGGTGGCGCCGCCGCGAAGATTTTCCATCAGGCCCACCTTGGCTGCCACGTACGCTTCTTCCTGCGACAGCGCCGAGGCGACGGGCCAGATACAGGCCTCCAGCCACTCCAACAACGTTTTATCGTCGGCCAGTCCGCGGATGAAGGTTTGGAAAAGGTGAGTATGGGCGTTGACCATGCCGGGCATGACGGCCATTAGCGAGGCGTCGATAGCCGTATCCGCCTGGCGATAGGCTGGCGGCGGTTCCCCGGCGCCCACGGCCGTAATGCGGTCGTCTTCGATGAAGACGTATCCGGGGCTAAACACCTCCTGGTCGTCATTTACGGTAACAACGGTTCCGTTTTCAATGAGGATTGTGGACATAGCACCTGTTCTTCACGTTAAACAATTTCATGGGTTGCATTGTGATTTGCTCTTTGAGCAGGGGCGGTCGCACTCAGACCACGCGATTGTGGATCGGCCGGCCCTCTATATGGTTGATAATATTGGCGTAATCCTGGGCCCGTTCCTGTGCTTCCATGGCGGTGGCGCCGGCGGCGATGTGCGGCGTGAGCAAGACGTTATACCGTTGCTTTGCCAGTTCGATGAGGGGGTTGTCGGGGCGGATCGGTTCCCATTCGAACGTATCCAGAGCCGCGCCGCCCAGCTTATCGCTGCGAATGGCGTCAGCCAGGTCTTGCTCGTCGATCACGCTGCCGCTGCCACAACTGACGATGCAGGCGCCGTCTTGCATCTTCTGGAAGAAGGTTTTGTCCAGCCACATATTTGTGCCGGGGAAATAGGGCAGCAGGTTGGCCACATAGTCGCTTTGGGCGAAGAGTTCGTCGACGTCGACGTAGGTGAGGGCCAGTTCTTTCTCCACCTGCCGTGGCAGGCGCCGGCGCTTGTTATAAAGCAGGGTCACGCCCCAGTTTTGCAGACGACGGGCCAGTTCCGTGCCGATTTCGCCGAAGCCGATAATGCCTACCGTCTTTTGCCACAGCCCGTCCACGTTCTCGCGCGCAGACCAGTTGTAGGCGAAGGTGTCTTCGTCTGTGCGCCTGCTCTCGCCCCATTCGGAGCTGGCTTCCAGGGCGATGGCCTCCGTCTCGCGCAGCTTCTTGCTCAGGGCCAGCATCTGTAGAACCAGATGTTCGGAGACGCGGATGACGCTGGCGACGGGCCAGGAGCAGACGACGACGCCCGCTGCGCGCGCCGCTTCGGTGTCGATATCGTAGGTCAGCGAGCCCAGGCGCAGAATCAACTTCAGCTGCGGCGCGGCCTCAATGATCTCCTCGTCGATGGCGCCCACCCGCTCCGAGATGAGGTACTCGGCGTCCTGCAGGTGGGCCATCAATTTTTCTTTGTCCGGCTGGCGCAACATGGTGATATCCAGGCGCTCCGGCGCTGCGCTCAGTGCAGCTTCCTGGTGTCGCTCGCCCCGTTCAGTGGTGAATATCGTCTTGTAACGTTGCATAGTGTGCGTATAGTAGCGTCGGGGTGAATGTGGGTCAATTCATGGTGTACAAAATGGGCGTGTCGTGAAACAAGAGCACACACGCCCGAACCAGATCCATTTACTGTTGCAGCTCGCGCATGGCGTCTTCCACCGACGCGTCGTGGTGCAGAATGGCGGCGACGGCGGCGGTCATGGCCTGGGGATCGTCGGCCTGGAAGATATTGCGCCCGATGGCCACACCGCGGGCGCCGGCGTCCAGGGCGGTGCGGATCGTTTCCAACATGGTGCGCTCGCTCCCTTTGCGGGCGCCGCCCAGAATGACCACCGGCACGTAGCAGGTGTCGGTCACCTGCTCGAAGCCGGGCGCGTAGGGGATCTTGACCCAGTCGGCGCCCAGCTCGGCGCCCACGCGGGCGGCGATGGCGATGCTCTCGGCGGTGCGCAGTTCGGGCGCGCTGTCGAAGCCGCCGGGGACCATTTCGCCCATCACAGGCAGGCCCCAGGCGTGCGCCTTGCCGATCACGTGCGCCAGACGGTGCAGCGATTCTTTCTCTTCGGCGCCGCCGGGAAAGGCGGAGAGTGCCACGGCGTCGGCGCCCAGGCGCAGGGCGTCCTCCACGGTGTAAAATTGCGCCCCCTGGCCCATGTCGCCCAGCACGGTGCCGCCGCCGTCCAGGCGCAAGATCAGGCCCAGGGAGGCGATCTCCTGCGCGAAGCGGCTGGCGGTGCCGTAGGTGGTGAGGATGGCGTCGGCGCCGCCGTCCACAATGCGGCGCAGGGTCGGTCCCGGTTGTTCCATTCCTTGAGCCGGCCCGTCGATCATGCCGTGGTCGAAGGCCACGATGAGGGCGCGGTTGTCGCCGGCAAAAATATGTGAAATTCTACGTGTCGTTGGCATGGGTGTCTCCTTAAATAAAGCGCACACGGCCGTCCCGGCGGGCGCCGCCTTCCTTGGTGACGCCCCCATTTTCCTTGATGTAGGTCACCAGCTCATTGCGCAGGAAAAGGTGGGGATCCAGGTGTGGCAATTGGGTCAGGTCAAAAATTCTTGGTTCGTAATAGCGCCGGGCGAACGCTTCCCAGGAACGGGCGGGCCGGCGCGTGAAGTTGCTGCAGGCCATGAGGAACGAGCGCTCCCATTGCTCCTCGATGGACCGGCCGTTGAGGGTCAAATCTATGGCGTGGGCTGTGGCTCTCGTTTGACCCCGCTCGATGGTATAGCGTATGTGCTGGCTGAATTGCAGAAAGCCGCGCTCGGTGTGCGGCTCGTCCGGCCGGTCGGCGCGCCGCGCGTTGTCGTCAAGCAGCTCCTGGAGCTGCCGTCCTGTCAGCCAGCAGAGGCGGATGGCGTCGGGAAAGGGCATGAGGCGGAACCAGTCGCTGAAGACCAGTTCCTGGCCCACGGGCAACCCACAGCGAATGCAGGAGGTGTCGATGGCAGCGAAATCTACGTTGTAGCCGTTGGCGCGGGTGCGATAAACGAGGGCGTCGGTGATAAAGTTGGCCAACGCCGATTCCTCGCTGCTGAACAGGTTGCGCACGGCGTCGGTGGTCAGGTCCGGATGGTCGTCAACTATGCCCAACGGTTGCACAAAGTAGGGTTCTGTCTTGCGCACGATAGGCTGTACGCTCTCCTCCTCAAACTCCCTGTCTACTTCCAGATTGGCCGTTGGCGTCAGGCGCGCGTTGGTCACCGCGGAGCATCCGTTGCGCAGCATGATATCTACTTCGCCGACAAAGGTGCCCAGCGTGCCGGCCTGGACGATGGGGATGCCGTTGACGATGTTATTGGCCGTCAGCCCCTGCTCATTGAGCACGTGGTGGGTGTGCCCGCCGACGATCAACTGTACGGAGCCGGGCGGCAGGCTCTGGGCCAGCTCCACGTCCCCGGCCTCGCTGACGCTGCCCGTCGTGCTCTGCAGATCATATCCCAGGTGGCTGAGGATGATGAGCACGTCGGACAGGGGGCGAATGGCGGGCAAAATATTGTGCGCCGCCTGCACGGGGTTGACGACGTGTAGACCGGCGTCCGCCTGTGGTCTGATGGCAGCCGGCGTGCTGAGGCCGATGATGCCGATCCGGACGCCTTTTACCACGAACAGGGCAGCGGGGTAGTAGGCGTCCTGCAGATAGCGGGAGCCGGTCAGATTGGCGGAGAGGATGGGGAACTGCGCGTCGGTGCGGATGGCATGGCTCAGCAGCTCTGAGCCCATGTCCAGATCGTGATTGCCGATGGCGCTGGCGTCAATGCCCGCTGCGGAGTAGAGGTGATAGCCGGCGTGCATTTCGTAGGACGCCGGATCCTCGCCCAGCAGTTCGTCCAGGACAGTGCCCACGAGGTCGTCTCCGGCGGAGAGGGCCAGCACGGCCATATTCTCTGTCTCGCGGGCCTGCGTCCGCAAGCGGCGCAGGCGATGGACGATGCGCGAGAAAACGGGAATGCCGGGGTCCGTTTGGAAACGAATAATGTGACCGTGCAGGTCGTTGATGTGCACCACCTTCAGACGGAAAACGGCGTCGTCCAGGTCGTCACGTTTCTCGGGCAGCGTCACGTCTGGTGCAGGCACGACTTCTGACACGCGACCGCGCGTGGCGTCACCCTGAAAAAGAAACAGTTGCGCGCCCGCCATGCCCATGGGATTGGGTTGCGCGCGAATGACCTTTAAGACAGGTACCTCACTCAAATAGGATCTCCTCGAACCGCCGCGAGGCTGGCGAACGGCGCCAGGGACGAGAGGCTCCTGGCGTCCCTCCCGGCGGTTGGTGCTTTTGTGGCGA
>JBMCFH010000110.1:0-11023 GCA_048620455.1 Chloroflexota bacterium
GAGCGGGGCATCGTGGCTCTGGCCCGCCGCCGCGCGCGCCAGAAGTGGGAGTTTGCGCAGGCGGCGCTGACCATGCACTTGCTGAATCACGAGGGCACGCCAGAGGCGGCGGAGGAAAACCGGCTGGCGCATCTGAGTCACCATTTGCGTTGGGACCCGCAGTTTGCGCGCGAGGTCGTGCGGAGGGCGCAGCGGCGCGGCTTGGTCGAGCGTCACAATGGGCATCTGGCGCTAACCGACGACGGGCGTTCACTCGCTCGCGAGACGTTGATCTGAGATGCATTGCGGGCAACTGACGTTGGTCGTGGCTGGAGCCGCGGCGAGCAGGAAGTAAGCGCTGGCTAGAAGTTGGCCAGTAGCGACAGGTGCCCGTGCAGGCTCTCTTCCATGCGCGCGATGGAGATGCTCTCCCCGGCGATATGCGCCTGGTCCTCCTCGCCGGGCGAGTAGCCGACGATGGGAATGTCGTAGTCCACGAAGTGGCGACCATCTGTGGCGAAGCGATAGCTGATTAACGATGGCTCGCGTCCCATCCCCTCGGCAACGAGCCGGCGTGTGCGTTCGACGACGTCACTATCGGGTGGAGTATAGAATCCTACCAGTAACTCGGCCGAGTCGGACACCGGGGCTTGCTCCAGGGCGGACGTAATCGTATGCGGATGATCGCCGGCGACACGATGGATGAACGCCTGCAGGCTGTGCGGGCTCTCGGACGACGTGCGGAAATCGAGCAAGACGCGCGTCCAGGCCGGCGTCACGTTCTGGCTCTTCGTGTCCACTTCGACGATGGTTGGCGACACGGTGGTAGGCCCAAGCAGCGGGTGGCTGCGTAACTCTTCCTGAGCGGTTTCCAGGCGTTTGAGGAACGTGGCCAAAGCGTAGTTGGGATTAATTCCTTTCTGGGGCACGCTGGCATGCACCGAACGACCCGTGAACGTGACCCACACCTGCAGCATTCCGCGGTGACCGAGGCTCAGCTCATTGGCCGATGGCTCGCCGAGGAGCACCAGGGCGACCGGATAGTCAAGGTGTTCTACCCAGTAGAGTGCGCCGGCGCCGCCTGTTTCTTCCTCAACCACACCGGTGAACACTACGTCACGCTGTGGACGCACGCCGCCGCGTAGTAGGCCGGCCATGGCGTATACCTGCACGGCGAGCGGGCCCTTAATGTCACTGGCGCCACGACCGACGATGCGTCCGTCAACAATTTCCCCGGAGTAGGGCGGCACCGGCCAAAGATCGGGATCGCCGGGATCGACGTGATCCATGTGGGTGTTCAGCACCAGGGCCGGCAGATCGCGATTCTGACCGTGGATGCGTCCGTTTACGTTGCCGGCTTCGTCCATCCACACGTCGTCAAAACCGAGCTTGCGCAGTTCCGTCTCGATGAGCGCGGCAATCGCCGCTTCCTCGCCGGGCATGCTGGGCGTCTGGATCAAACGCTGTGCGAAGCGCACGCAGTCCTCTACGAGTTTCTGCATCTCTGTGTCCGATAGCTGATTCCTGATCTTACTCATGATGCTCCTGTGTTAAGTACGTCTATAGTGGTTGCCTGGCAATGAACGAGGCCCAAGATGCGTTTATTAAGCAGTTACACGCCGCTTTGCGCGCGCCGGATGCCGGCGGAGTTGTGCAGATCATTTATGTGCGTAACGTTTCCCACGCCTGCCGGTACCGTTGCAACCGTTCCAGATCCGTCTGCTGCACGCCGTCCAGACGGCGAATATCCATATTGTGCTGAAGGTCGGCCAATTTTACCTTGCGGGCGATGGGATTTTCCTTGAGAGTGCGTACGTACTGCTCATATGGATGATCTGACCTGTCATGGGTCAGCAAGCGAACGGCTTCCAGCACTTCCTGTGGGAATCCTTCCGCCTCAAGATCTGCCAGCGTGAGCGCTGTGTCTTCAACCACGTCGTGCAAGACGGCTGCCATGCGCTCGGCGTCGGTCTCCATCTGTAGCATCAGGCGCAGAGGATGCAGGATATACGGTTCGCCGCAACGATCCAGCTGGCCCTGGTGAGCGTGCAGGGCGATGGCGATCGCTTTCTCCAGCAAATTCATCGGCGACTCCTTCTGGCAGAGCCGGTCATCAGGCCTGCCCGATTGGCATTTCCCTTTAACTGACTATAATAAAAGATATGAGCATGGTCACGTAAGCGTTCTGCGTCCCGAGAGTTCCTGGCGCAGCCAGGGGCGACTGTGCTGTAATCGGTAGTGTAACCGTTTCCCAGCTTACTTGCTAGCCGTCAACGGGGCTTCCACAGCAGTTAGCTGGTTTCTGAGGAGTCATTCCATTGGCCATTACGTCGATGATGAGAAAGCGAAAAGGAGCGAGCAAATGAAGGCAAATTCTATAGACGAGTTGTTTGCACAGGTGGAAGGCGCCGTTCACGTCGAGGGTGACACTGTGACCGTCACTAACGAAGAGGCCCTCAAGACCAAGATAGAAGGGGTGGTAACCACAGCGGTGTTCGGCGAGGGCCTCATTCGAGATACGGCGCGCTGGTTGCTCTGGGAATTAGGGCAGGTGCTGGACATTTGCCCCTCTTCAATTCACGAGCTGTACATGGCCATCGGGCGGGGCGAAGTTCCGCACAACTTTACAGTCCCGGCTATCAATGTGCGGGGCATGAACTTCTATATGGCCAGCGCCATTTTCCGCGCCGCCAACAAGCTGGACGTGGGCGCGCTCATTTTTGAGATTGCGCGCTCAGAGATCGGTTATACGGATCAACGGCCGAGCGAGTACGTTTCCAGCGTCATCGGCGCCGCGATCAAAGAAGGATTCCGCGGGCCGCTGTTCATTCAGGGTGATCACTTCCAGGTTTCGCCCAAGGCCTACGTCTCTGATCGCGAGAATGAACTTCGCGCGGTGCGCGATCTGATAAAGGAGGCGGTGGGGGCCGGCTTTTATAACATTGATATCGACACCTCCACGCTGGTGGATCTGGATAAAGAGACGCTGGACGAGCAACAGCGCATCAACTACACGCTTTCCGCCGATCTGACACGGTACGTTCGCGAGTTGGAGCCCGATGGAGTGACAGTATCGCTTGGCGGTGAAATCGGCGAAGTGGGCGAAAGAAACTCGACCGTTCCCGAATTGCACGCTTATATGGACGGCTATCTCTCGGAGCTGGGCGATGACGTTCAGGGTATCTCCAAGATATCCGTGCAGACGGGCACCAGCCATGGTGGCGTGGTGCTGCCCGACGGTACGTTGGCCGACGTCAGCGTCGATTTTGAGACGCTGGAGGAGCTGAGCCGGGTGGCGCGAGAGGAATATGGGCTGGGCGGCGCGGTACAGCACGGCGCGTCTACATTGCCGTCGGAAGCGTTCAACAAGTTCCCCGAAGTGGGAACGCTGGAAATTCATCTCGCCACCGGGTTCCAGAACATCATCTACGACCACGCACCGGAAGATGTCGTCAAGAAGTCCTACGACCACCTGCTGAGCGAACGCCGCAACGAGTGGAAAGAGGGCAAAACCCAGGAACAATTCTTTTACTCTACGCGCAAGAAAGCGTTTGGCGCGCTGAAGCAGGATTGGTGGGATATCGGCGAGGAGGACAAGGTCAGGATTGGCGACGCGCTCCAGGATCAGTTCGAGTTCCTCTTTGATAAGCTGAACGTGAAAGACACGCGGCAGGTGGTGCACGACGTGACCACGGTGGTCAATATGCACCGTCCGCGGCCTACCGAGGCTCAGGACGAGGGCGAGTTGGAGATTGCCAGCGATCTGGCCGACTGAGTCGCCGCCTCGTAGTCTGGTTGAGCGCTATCGATAAACAAATTAGCCGCCGGTGACGTCTTTCACCGGCGGCTTTTTCGTTTAATAGTGCACGTTCACCAGCGTGCCCATGCTGGACCAGTTAAATATCCACTCCGCCGCGGAGGTGGGCAAATTGACACAGCCGTGGCTCATCGGCGTGCCGAAGTTGTTGTGCCAGTAGGTGCCGTGCAGAGCGTAATCGTTGTAGAAGTACATGACGTAGGGCACGTTGGGCAGGTAGTAATCGTAGCCCAGCCGCCGCCCGTCCATCGTCTGTGCCGTGTAGCGCAGCCAGACGCGGAATTGTCCCGTGACGGTGGGGTACTGCCAGGTGCCTGAGGAGACGAGGGTATCGAATACGGGGGTGTTGCCCTCGTAGGCCACGAGCGTCTGTGTCGTCAGGTTGACGTCGATCCAGCGCTCGTTGGGTCCCACACCGGCGGGGCGCATCGCGAGCTCTGTGGGCGCCGTTTCCTCGCTGACGAATGTGGGCGCCGGCGTGGGCGTTGCCGTTGGCGTGTTGGTCGGGGAGGGCGTCATGGTCCATGTGGGACGTGGCTCGCCGTCCCCCTCGCCGCCGTTGGCCTTAGGCTGCAGCGGCATCGTCGTCGGCGTAGGGGTCGCCCTTTCCTCTGGCGCATCCGCTGTGGGTGGGCTGGAGTTCGCTACTTTCGGCGCAAACTGAGCGCTGACGAAGCGGCTGGACCTATCAGCTGCCGTAGCTGTTGGCGCCACCGCGGTGGGTTGCGACGCCGCCTCAGCCGATCCTCCCTCGTTGCTTTGCCAGGGGGCCAGCGCCAGCAGGGTGTCGCCCCAGGTCCACAGGGCAGCAGCGGCGATGACCAAGAGGCCGAGCACGCCAAGGGCCAGCAACAGGCGAGAACCGTGGCGGGGTTCCGCCTGCGGCTCCTTCTCCGTCTGTCGTTCCCGCAATTTCTGCACAACTTCGTCCGTTGCCGGCGCCGGGGGGCGCGGTGGCGTCGGTGCGGGTGCGGAAGCCGAAGGCGCAGGAGGTCCTGCCGGGGCCGTTTGCTCACTGGACTTTGTGGCAGCCAACCGCTCTTCAGCCCAGGCGCGAGCGCGGGCCACTGTAGGGTCGTCGGGTTTCAGCTCTTCTGCTTTCTCGATATAGCTCAGGCTGGCGCGCGGCGAAGGGCTAAGGCCCGCGAGCCACAGCCAGGCGCGGTAGTTTTGAGGATTCTCTCGAACCAAGTTCTGTAGAAGCTCGCGCGCTTCCTTCTTTCTGCCAGATTGCAGCATCTGGCGCACAGATTCTGGGAGGGCGTTGTGTTGGCTCATTGGTTGTCTCCGGCAGCCACGACATTTTTCGATTCCAGAAAGCAGAGGATGCCCTGAAGTACCCCTTCTGAGGGGACCTCGGCGTTAGTGGTCAGTAGTTCGCGATCTAAGTTCATAAAGCCGATCTCGATGATGATCGCCGGCACACCTGGGCCGATTTCGCGAAAGGCGTGGTAGTCGGCCATGTCCGGTGTAATAGAGTTGGCATGGTACGGCAGGTGAGTGGCACTCTGGTACTCTGTTTCCATGCACAGGGAGAGGGTGGACGAATCGGTTGTCGGGGAACCGGAAATTTTGAAACCGGTAGCCAGCTCGTTGATGTAGTCACAGGAATCGGCATGAATGGAGACGAGGGCGGTCCCCGTGTAGCCCTCCAGGCGCGGATCGAATTCGGCGAAGACGTCGGAGCTGATACCGCGTTCCTGCAGTGCATTTACGACGTTGTGCGCCACCTTCAGGTTTATGTCTGCCTCTGTTAGCCCATCGTCGCAGACGGCGCCGGCATCGTGATTCATGTGCCCGGCAATGACGGCAACGTGCAGCGGGCCCGGCGTCTGGGCAAACCGTTGCTCAACCGGTCGCGCTGCGACCTGTTTGAAGATCGCCGCCGACAGGGACTCCCCGCTGCTGACTTCGACGACGGCTTCCGCGATTCCTTCTTCTGGTGACGCGTAGAACCAATACGTGACTAACATGCCGGACGCAGCCAGCAGAAGAAAGGCCACGATCGGCAGGTTATTACGGATAAGGGTCCAGAGAAATGGCTCTGGGGTGTCCCAGGGCGTGCTATCTTGTCGCAAATTTAATGTATCCCACGCTCTCTGCTGGCTCGAAGACGCCGAGCGGTTACGTTACGTCAACATTATGCTATCGAACTCGTGAATATGTCAAGCTACGCGATGTGAGGATCATCACATGCAAGGGCCCGGCGTCTGGCGTAAAATGGGGATTATGGAGATCATGGCTGTCGAATGGCTGGGACGTATTCCCTATCAGCGCGCCTGGTCGCTACAGAAAGAGTTGGTGGCCCAACGACATTCTGGCGGCGGTGAGGACCGTCTGTTGCTGTTGGAACACCCGCCGGTATATACGCTGGGGCGCAGCGGCAGCGAGCAGAATTTACTGTTTAACGAGCGGGCGCGGGAGCGAGAAGGTATCGAACTGTACCGGGTAGATCGCGGCGGGGACGTGACGTATCACGGACCAGGCCAGTTGGTAGGTTATCCAATTCTGGATCTGAAGCGCCTGTTCCGCGCTCGCGGCTACGACCGTCCCGACCTTCATCGCTACCTGCGTGACGTCGAAGAAATCATCATTCGCGCCCTGGCAACGTTCGACGTGAGCGGCTGGCGCTATGAGGGATACACCGGTGTGTGGGTGGATGGGCCAGACGGCCCGCAGAAGATGGCGGCTATCGGTATTAAAGTGAGCAGCCGGGGCATCAGCAGCCACGGCTTCGCGCTGAACGTCGATCCTGACCTGGCGCACTTTGAAGGAATTGTTCCTTGCGGCATCGAGGAGCATGGCGTGACCAGCCTGGCGCAACTGACGGGGAAAGCGATAGCCGTGACTGACGTCATTCCTGCCATTGTCTCGGCTGCAGAAGACGTTTTTGGCAGACAGTTGAGGTTTGTCGCCCCTCTCCTTTCGGCGTACAATGACGCTTGATTCGTCGGCCTCTGGCGGCGGGCGATGACCAGGACACGCAGTCGGCGTCAGCCGATTTAATGCTGAATAACGACCTGACTACATTTCATTTCGAGGTTCCATGTCTACAACCGTTGACCTGAACAAGATAGACGTACGAGAGACGAAGACGGAAACTGAGCGCCCGCGGCGGCGACCTGAGTGGATCAAGGTGCGGGTCCCTGGCGGCGAGAATTACAGCTTCCTCAAAGACTTGATGCGTAGCAAGCAGTTACACACTGTTTGTGAAGAAGCAATGTGCCCCAACATCGGCGAGTGCTGGGGCGCGGGCACGGCGACGTTCCTGATCATGGGCGACACTTGCACGCGTAGCTGTGGCTTCTGCGACATCAAGACAGGCCGCCCGGCGCCCCTGGATTGGGAGGAACCGGAGCGCGTGGCCCAGGCGGTACAGAAGATGAACCTGCGCCACGTAGTGATTACGTCGGTGAATCGTGATGAGCGCAAGGACGGCGGCGCGCCAATTTTCGCCCTGTGCATTGAGCGCATTCGAGAATTGCAACCGGGTTGCTCCATAGAGGTGCTCATTCCCGACTTCAAGGGCGACGAAGCGGCGCTGAAGATCGTCATGGACGCTCGTCCGGAGATCCTGAATCACAATGTGGAAACGGTGCCGCGGCTCTTCCGCAAAGTGCAACCGCAGGATCACTATGAGTGGGCGCTGGCGACGTTGCGCAACGCCAAGCGTATGCAGCCGGATGTGCTGACGAAGAGCGGCATTATGGTTGGCCTGGGTGAAACGTTTGACGAAGTGGTGGACGTCATGCGCGATCTGGCCCAGATTAAGGTGGATATTCTGACCATCGGCCAGTATTTGCAGCCCAGCCGCAAGCACCTGCCAATCGACCGTTATTATCGGCCTGATGAGTTCGAAGAACTGCGCCGGATCGGAGACGAGTTGGGTTTCAGATGGGTAGAGAGTGGCCCGCTGGTGCGCAGCAGCTATCGCGCCGAGCAGCAGGTACGCGCTCTGTCTTCTATGTTCCGCGAGGAGTGAGTGCATTCCTGAGCTCGCTCGCAGGAATCCCTGCGTTTACGTCGAAAACCTCTGCAACGATGACAGCGTGCGGAGGTTTTTCATTTCCCATTTTTGACGACCCGGGGAGCGTTTCCAGGCAGGGGCGTTTTATAGAAAGTTTATAGAACTCCTATAGTTTTCGGGTATTATCGATCAAGATCGTGTATAGTGATCCTGACCATGAGTGAAGTAACGTCAGGTAAGAAGGTAAGAGCTTATGGATGAGAGACCCAATCCCCGCCCTTCGATTCCAGCCTGGGCCTGGATACTTGCTATTCTGGCCATTATCCTGGGTCTACAGCTCTTTTTGAGTCGGCGGTTTAACTCCCCGGAAGAAATTCCCTTGTCGGAGGTCGTCGCCTACATCGAGAATGAGCAGGTAGAAAAGATCGTTGTAAACGGCAACAGCCTGGATGTCACGCTGCAGGATGGGACACAGTTTAGTTCGACAAAAGAGCCCGACGTGGGTTTCATGGACACGTTGGCGGCTCTGGAAGTGCCCGTCGAGCAACGTAACAGCTTCGAGTTTGAACCGAATGACCAGTCGGGATGGAATACGTTTCTAAGTATCGCTCTCTCGCTGGCGCCGGTATTACTCCTGATCTGGATTTTCAGCCGGGGCTTCCGGCAGATGCAATCGGGCGGAAACAGCATATTTGGTTTTGGGCGCAGCCGCGCCAAGAACATCAATGAGGGCGACCGGCCGACGGTGACGTTTGAGGACGTCGCCGGTGTGGAAGAAGCGAAAGAAGAGGTTCACGAGGTCGTCCAGTTTTTGCGCGAGCCGGAGAAGTTCGTGCAGGTAGGCGCGCGCATTCCCAAGGGCGTGCTGATGGTTGGCCCGCCCGGCACGGGCAAGACGCTGTTGGCCCGGGCCATTGCCGGTGAGGCAGGCGTGCCTTTCTTCCACATTTCCGGCTCCGAGTTCGTAGAGATGTTTGTCGGTGTGGGCGCCAGCCGCGTTCGCGATCTGTTTAACAAGGCCAAAGAACACGCGCCCTCCATCGTCTTCGTCGACGAGATCGATGCCGTCGGTCGCCAGCGCGGGGCCGGTCTGGGCGGCGGGCACGATGAGCGCGAGCAGACGTTGAACCAGATCCTGGTGGAGATGGATGGGTTCTCCAATGAAACCAATGTCATCGTCATCGCTGCCACAAACCGTCCGGACGTGTTGGACCCGGCGCTGTTACGACCCGGGCGTTTCGACCGCAAGGTGATCGTCGATCTGCCTGATATCAAGGGTCGCGAAGAAATCCTGCGCATCCATGCCCGCGGCAAGCCGATCTCTCCGGAGGTCAGTTTCTCTGACGTTGCTCGCCTGACGGCTGGCTTTTCGGGAGCCGATCTGGAGAATCTGATTAACGAAGCGGCTATCTTTGCGGCGCGGCGTAACAAAACGACCATCACCCGCGAAGAGTTGCAGGAAGCATTCGATCGCGTGGTCATGGGTCCCGAGCGCAAGAGTCGTGTGATCGGCGAGGATGACAAAGAAATCTTCGCCTACCATGAGGCGGGTCACGCCGTGGTCAGCCATAATCTGGTGCACACCGACCCGGTGCAGAAAATTACGATCATTCCTCGCGGCGGCGCCGGCGGCTACGTCATGTCTCTGCCGGAAGATCGGGCGACAAAGCATACCGATCACTTTGAGGATCAGATCGCTTTTGCCCTGGGCGGACGGGCCGCCGAGGAGATCTTCTTTGGTCGCGTTACGACCGGAGCAGCGAGTGACCTGAAACAGGCGACGCAGATTGCGCGCTCGATGGTTACCAAATATGGCATGAGCGACGCGCTTGGTTTGCGCACGTATGGCGAGGATCAGGGCAACATTTTCCTCGGTCGCGAGCTGTCCGCCAATCGCGATTACAGTGAAGAGGCAGCCAAGCTGATCGACCGCGAAGTGCGCACGATCCTGGACCGCAATTACGAACGGGCCAAGGACATCATTCTGCGCAACCGTGACAGGCTGGTGAAACTGGTCGAGCGGTTGATGACAGATGAGACGCTGGACAGGGAGACGTTCGAAGAGTTGATGAACGAGGAGTCCGCCGATACCGAAGCGCCGGTGGGCGCGCTGGTCCCGGAAGTCTAGTCACAACGCCGCGTAACACCGAATTGTAACAGATAGACGTGCAACGCATAGTACAATCGCGTTGCACGTTTTTTTCATGTATGATAGGCGCGCCAGAGTAAATAACGATTCAACTCAGGGACATTATGAGTGACAGTAGCATAGAGGTGCGCCGGGATGGCGCCGTGGCGACGGTGGCTTTGAATCGTCCCCGCAGCCACAATGCCCTGACGCCAGAGATGATTACCCGGTTGCCGCACACGCTCGACGAACTGGGACGCGATGAGGCGGTGCGCGTCATCGTTCTGACAGGCAATGGCCGTTCTTTTTGCGCCGGCGCAGATATCGATTTCATGCGCCAGGCGGCAGACCACAGCTTCGAGGAGAATGTGGCCGAGGGCCAGGCTATTTTTGACCTGATGCAGGCGGTCGCCACCTGTCCGCGGCCGGTTGTGGGGCGCGTCAATGGAGCGGCAATCGGCGGCGGAGCAGGCCTCGTTAGCTGCTGTGATATCGTCGTCGCCGCCGTGGACGCTGTTTTCGCCTTCAGCGAAGTGCGTCTGGGCATTCTGCCCGCGGTCATTTCTCCATTTGTCGTACCCCGTATTGGCAGCAGCGCCGCTCGCGAACTGTTTTTGACCGGAGAGCGTTTCGACGCGCGGTGGGCGCAGCGCATCGGGCTGGTGCAACACGTAGCTACGGACGAAGGCGCGCTGGATGCGATGGTGTCCGAGAGAGTGCAGCAGTTGCTGCAAGGGGCGCCACAGGCTCAGGCAGAAGCGAAGCGGCTGGTAGCCAATGTTCTCGCGCGACCCGCGGCAGAGTTGCGGTCATATACAAGCCGGCTAATTGCCGAACGCCGCGCCAGCGACGAGGGGCAGGAGGGCATGAGCGCCTTCCTGGAGAAACGGAAGCCGTGGTGGCAGATGGAGTGAGGAGTAACGATGAGCGAAGCGGACGCAATTAAAGGGTTAAAGGCCCCGCTCACCGTGGAAAGCCTGGCAGCGGCGTTACGCGATTGCGGGTTACAGGAGGGAATGACGGTTCTGGTTCACTCCTCGCTGAGCTCGCTGGGTTGGGTCAGCGGAGGACCTGTGGCTGTCATACAGGCGCTGTTGACCGTCCTCGGCGAGCAGGGAACGCTGGTTATGCC
>JBMCFH010000111.1:0-11002 GCA_048620455.1 Chloroflexota bacterium
ACTGCGCCGTCGCCGGCCTGGGCCGGCAAGGGTTCGTTCGTGCAGACACGATTCACTGAGAGCGTCGAGCGTCGCCACCGTCCTGAGTGTGAGGTTTGTCATGCTGAGTGCAACGAAGCATCTCCGCGGTACCGTCGGCGAGCAAGACCGTGCTTGTAGCAACGACCGCCGAGCGAGAGATTCTTCACGTTCGTTCAGAATGACACGGCGTGGCGAGCAGCGCCACAAACAGTGTCATGCCGAGTGCAACGAAGCATCTCGCGCAGCCACATGACCGTAACAACCTGGTTAAACGGAGTAACAAACAATGCACATCACCCGCTCTCGACTTCTACTGATTGCATTTCTATCCCTGGCCCTGGGACTGACCGTCCTCAAGATTCCGCTTGCCAGCAGCCAGGGCGCGACTATCGCCGCGGCGAAGGTGGACGGTCCGCTGCCCGTGGACGACGTGCAGGCCGCGCTGTGGGAGGAAGCGACGGCTGTGTCCGTGCCCCTCAACGCGCAGGTCGTGGCCCGGCCCATGTTCCCCCAGGCCAACGTCAAAGCCGTCGCCGCCCGCGCCCTCTACAACGACGAGCAGATCGCCTTCCTGCTGGAGTGGGAAGACGAGACGATGGACGACTCGTCCGTGCGCGTTCAGGACTTCAGCGACGCCGTGGCCATCCAATTCCCCCTGGTGGAAGGGCAACCGTTCTTCTGCATGGGGCAACAGGACGGCAACGTCAACATCTGGCACTGGAAAGCCGACTGGCAGGCGGGGATGAGTGCCCGGCAGGACGTAGATACGGCCTACCCCAACATGTACGTCGACGGCTATACCTTCGCCGACGAAGAGGCAGGCGCCTCCGCGCCCGTCTCTTCTTATGAAGACATCAGCTACCTGCCCGCCATGGACTCGGGCAACCTTTTCGCCAGCGCCTCCTACGCCTCCCCGGTGGAAGATCTGATTGCCGGCAGCTTCGGCTCGCTCACCTCTCAACCGCTTGAGATGCAAAACGTACAGGGCCATGGCGAATACGCAGACGGCGCGTGGCGCGTCATCTTCGTGCGCGACCTGCAGTCGCCGGACCTGGAAGACGCCCGCTTTGAAACGGGGCAGGTCTATTCGCTGGCCTTCGCCGCCTGGGACGGGGCCAACGAGGAGCGCAACGGCCAAAAGTCCACCTCGCAGTGGGTCTCGTTGCAGCTCGGCGCGGCCGATTCCGCAACCACCGGCGACAGCAGCGCCCCTGACGCGTCCGCCGCCCCCGCCGATCCCGGCTCCGGCAGCAGTACGTCGACGGCCGAGTCCATGGAAGGATTACCCTACATTTTTGGACCGATGCTGATCGTGCTGGGCCTGGCCCTGCTATTAGGCCTTGGCGTCTGGCAACTTTCCAGGCTGCCGGGCAAGAAGTAAACGACGATGGAAAGACAGCCCTCCCTCTTTCAATGGTTGGCGCTGGCGGCGCTGGCGGAGTGGCTGCTGCTGCGCACCATGACGCGGGCAGCGATCCACGTGCCCAAGTCGCCGGCGATGATTGCCGCCTACACGGCGGTGAACCAGATCGGCCTGGCGGCGGCGACCTTTGCCAGCCTCCTGGCCCTACTCCTGCTGCTGTATGTGGCGTGGCAGGCGTGGCGCACGGCGCAGGCGCGGTTGTTGGCGCCGGCGTTGGCCACGCTGGCGCTCCTCAGCCTGCTGTTCCTGGTGCTTGTGCCGCCGGCCTGGCTGGCGCTGTTCTACCAGCTTCTGGCGCTGGCCGCGGTCGTCGCCATTGCCGCAACCGCAATCAGGACGAGAGGAGTGGCGCCAGAGGGGAAGAGGATGTGGTTGGGAACGGCGGCGCTGCTGTTCCCAACCCTCTCCCTGTCAACCGGCCTGCTTTACCAGCTTCTGCCCACTCTCTACGCCATCCTCAACTGGCCCGGCCCACCCCCATTGACCGGGCTCTTGTTTAACGCCGGCGAACTGCTGGTCGTCGGCAGCGTGGCTGTGTGGTTTTGGGCCTACGGTCGTACGGGCCGCTTGCGGCTATGGCTGTGGGCCGCCCTGCCCGCGCTTCTCTTCACCCTCAGCTTCCTGCGCGACCCGGCTATGACCGGCATCCTTACCATCTGGTCCACCGGGCTGACCCTCTTCCTGCCCTGGCCCGTGTACGCCCTGGCCCTGTGGCTCGCCGGCGTCACGCTGCTGGCTGCCTGGCGCTCCCGCCGCCCGCTGGCGGTTGCCATCCTGCTGCTCATCGCCGCCGGCTACGCACCCCAGCTCAGCACCCAGTTGTTCTGCGCCATCATCGCCCTTTGGTTGCTGGGGCAAACGACTGAAGTCGTTAAGGCAAGTCCAGCGAAAACGACTAAAGTCGTTACGACGAGCCCATCCTTTACACCCGTTCGCAGCCGTTCGTAGTGACGACTTCAGTCGTCTCCGAAAGCGCCAACCAACAATTATGTTATCATAGCAGTATGAATGGACGGTCCTTGCGTTCGCATTTGGGAGCAATCTTCGTCGGGTTCCTCCTGGTTGTGCTGGGGTCCGTGGCTGCCACGTCCTGGCTGGTGCAGACCCAGCGCAATGACGCTGCCGTCATCAATTTAGCCGGTCGCCAGCGTATGTTGGCCCAGCAAATGGCCCGCCTGGCGCTGACCGACCCAACGAGCCCGCGGCTGGCCGAAACGATAGCCCTGTTTCAGCAAACCCAGATGGCGCTTACGGACGGCGGCGAGACGGTCACCGGCAATGGTCGCGACAACGGCCGCGCCGTCCGCCTGCCGCCGACAACCGACCCCGCCATCCGCGCCGAGCTGGACGAAGTTGACGCCGCCTGGGCCGCCTTCCGGCCCCATCTGCAGCCGCCGGTAGACGGCGAGCGACTGCAAGCCGACTTCCCCGTTCTGCTGGCCAACCTGGAGGACGTGGTCAGCGCCTACGAAGCACAGGCGCAGGCCAGAGTGTCCCGTTTGCGCTGGGTGCAGCTCATCTTTCTGGCTACCGCCTTTCTGCTCCTGGCCTGGGGCTACTACCTCATCCGCCGCACGCTCATCCGACCCCTGACCGATCTGGAGGCCGCCGCGCAGCAAATCGGCTCAGGACATCTGGACGAGCCCCTGCCGCCGCTGCCCGCCAACGAACTGGGCCGCCTGGGACAATCGATGGACACGATGCGCCGCGAAATCGCCGCGCATCAGGGCGCGCTGGAAGAACGGGTGGCGCAGCGCGTCCAGGAATTGACCGCCGTTCTGGAATTCACCCAGGAAATCGTGCGCCAACTGGAACCGGATCAGCTACTGCAGGCCGCGGTGCGCCACACCCGCGCGCTGATACAGGCGGACGCCGCTTCCGTGTGTGTGCTGGATGCACACGGTCATTCCCTGCAGCTGGCAGCGGGCAGCGGGGCCAAAAAGACCCTGGTGGGCCTGCGCCAGCCGGTTGAGAGCAGCCTGGCAGCGCCGGTCCTCGACCAGAACAGAGCCGTGATCACCGAAGGCGGCTGCACCAACTGTCGCTTCCTGGGCCAATTCCCCGGCGCGTCCTGCATCGCCGCGCCGCTGCAGCTGGGCGGGCGCTCCCTGGGCGCCCTGTGCGTGGTGCGCCAGCAACGCGCCTTCGACGCCGACGAAGCCCGCGCCCTGACCCTATTGGCCAACGCCGCAGCCATCGGCCTGCAAAACGCCCGCCTCATCGCCAGCGGCAAGCAGCAGGCCCAGGAAAACGCTGCCCTCGCCGAGCGCGAGCGGCTGGCGGCCGACCTTCACGACAACCTGGCGCAAACGCTGGGCGCCATGCACCTCAGCGTGGATCAGCTCGATCACAACCTGACCGCCGGAGAGAATGAGACCGCCCAATCGCGCCTGGCGACGATGCGCACTCACCTGCAACAGGCCTACGCCCAGGTGCGCCTGGCGCTCACCGGCCTGCAGGAGGAGGCGCCGGACGAGCGAGAATTTATGGCAGAAGTGCAATCGTTGGTGGCTGAATTTGAGGCGCAAAGCGGCGTACCCGTTCAGATACAGGCCGATGAGTTGGAGGGGATCGGCCTGAGGGCCGTTACCCAGAAACAGGCTCTGCACATCGTGCGCGAAGCGCTGACCAACGTCCGCCGCCACGCCGGGGCCAGTTGTGTGCAACTGACCATCGCGCGGGACAACGGCGCGCTCACCCTGCTGATTGCCGACGATGGCTGCGGGTTCGATCCGGATCAGGTCAACGAGCGAGACCACCTGGGGTTGACCATCATGCGCGCCCGCGCCGAGCGCAGCCAGGGCCGGCTCAACATTCGCAGCGCGCCTGGAGAAGGCACGCAAATCTGGGCCACGTTCCCCACCCACACTGAACCCACACAAACGTCGGAGGCGCCCTGATGGCCGATTCACCCGCCCGCATCTTACTGGTAGACGATCACGAACTGTTTCGCGAAGGATTGGCCGGGTTGATCAACGCCCAGCCCGATCTGACCGTCGCGGGACAGGCCGGGGACGGCCTGGAAGCCCTGACCCAGGCGCGCGATCTGCAGCCGGACCTGATCGTCATGGACATCAACATGCCCATCTGCGATGGTCTGGAAGCGACCCGGCTGATTCGTGAGGCGCTGGATGAGGTACGCATTGTGATGCTCACGGTGCACGACGAGGACGAGAAGCTGTTTGCCGCCATCCGCGCCGGCGCCAACGGCTACATGCTGAAAGACACCAACTCCGCCAACTTTCTGCGCGGCATCCGCGGCGCCCTGGGCGGCGAAGCCAACCTGCCTCCCAAACTCGCCGCCAGCCTCCTAGAAGCCTACGCCGAGCTCGCCGCCCACACCAGCCGGCCCATCGCCGCCGAGGAAAACCCGGATCTGACGCCCCGCGAGCTCGAAGTGCTCGACCTCATCGCCACCGGCGCGTCCAACCAGAAAATCTCCGACGAGCTCTCCATCAGCATTCACACCACCAAGAGCCACGTGCGCAGCATCCTCAGCAAGCTGCACGCGGCCAACCGCCGCCAGGCCACGCGCCTCGCCGCCCGGCGCGGCATCCTGGGCTCTACAGAATAATTTCCCTCGCCGCCAGCAGCGCCTACCTGACCAGCATCGGCATGTACAGCTCATAGCTGCCGCCCCCACCGGCAGACCTCACCGTCAAAAGCGCCTCCACGCTCGCCGTTTCGCCCGCGCTATTCCAGGCCACAAGCCGGTAACGACCGGCGTCGCCCGGGCGCGCCGCGGCAATCGTCAGCTCCGGCTCCGTCTGTCCCGCCAGGTCAATACCGTCCCGCTGCCACTGGTATTGTGGCGCGGGCACGCCCGTGGCCTCCGCCGTGAACGTCACTTCCTGGCCTTCGTCCACCGTCTGCCCCGCCGGCTGCAGCGTGAAGCTGGGTGCGACCGGCTCCGGCTGCACCATAACCACGCTCACCGCCGTGGCGCTGGGCTCGTAGTTGGTGCGGAAGCAGCGCGCCTTGACCACATGATCCCCTTCCTCCAGGATAAAGGGACCGCTATACTCCGTGTCCCCCTCATCCGGCTCGCTCCCATCCAACGTGTAATAGATGCGTGCATTGTCAGTGCCCGTGGATAGTTCGATAGTCGCCGTTTCCGTAAACGTGCCGCCCGCAGGGCTGATCGCCGGCGTGTCACAGACGAAGGTAAAGTCGGCGCTGGCAATGCCGCCCGAGGCAAAGAACGGCCGGTACGCCCGCGCGCTTACCGTCGTTGGCGCAGACACGTTGAAGGGCCCGTTATACTGCTTTGACGGCGGTGTGACCGGCGGCACCGCAACCGGATCGCTGCCGTCCGTGGTGTAGAAGAAAGTCTCGAAGTTGTCCGGCGACGACACGCTCACCTGCACCGTGTTCGTAAAGACGCCGCCATTGGGCGAAATCGTGGGCGCGTTCGTCGTCCCCAACGCGTTCCCCAGGCTCAACATACCCGACTGAACTGTCCCACTTGGCGTGGCCTCGTTCTTGTACGCCCGCATCTTAAAGTACCAGTCGCCGTTGCTGCTGATCGTGAACGGCCCGCTATATTCCGTGTCAGACTCCGTCGGATCCGGCGGCAGGGAGCCATCCTGCATGGTGTAGTAAATCGTGGCCCCCTCCGTATCGGTGTGCATAGAAATCGTAAACGGCTCCACGAAGTACTGCGTGTGGAACGGCGTCATCGTGGGATCCTCCACCGTGCCGTCCGGCGATTCGTACACCGTGAACGACGCCGTGGACGTACTGCTGGGCTGGCTGCCTTCCAGGAAGGCCTTCGCGCGCACCGTGTGCTGTCCCGCGCCGAGCACGAACGGCTCTTCGTACAGGGTCGAGAAGCTGGTGGGCTCCGCGCCGTTGTCCGTATAGCGGATGGTGGCCCCCGGCGTCGTCGTGGACAGCTCCACTTCCGCCGAGCCCGTGTGCGCGCCGCCGTTGGGCGTAATCACCGGGGCCGCCGCCTGCTCCACAATGTCGAACGCCGCTTCGGTCACCGGGCTGGGCGTGTAGCCCGACAGAAAGGCCCGAGCCTTCACCGTCGCCGATGTTATCAGTGGGATGGCCGTGTCGAAGATGGGAGAGGAAGTCGTGGGTGTTGAGCCATCCAGCGTGTAATGGATATCGGCTCCGATCACCGTGGTCTGCATGGAGACCATCGCCTCGCCCGCAAACTGCCCGCCGTCGGGGGAGAGCGTGGGCGCGGGCAGCGTCGTGGGATTGACCACGATCTCGCCGGAATGGGCCAGGTCGCTCTTGTAATAACCGTCACGGTAAGCGCGCGCCACAATCTCGTAGCTGCCCGGTTCCAACGTTATCGGCCCGCTGTACAGCGTTCCCGGGTAGAAGAAGGAGATAGACCGGCCGTCCGTGCGGTAGCGGATCGTGGCCCCGGGCGTGTCCGTCGCAATCGTCACCTGGTGCGGCTGGTCATAGGAGCCGCCCGCCGGCGAAATGAGCGGTGTGGACACCTTCGGCGTGCTGGAGGTGTAGGTGACGGTGGCGCTTTCGCTCTCAAAGCTGCGGCCGGCCGCTGCGTGATACTGAAACGCCTTGGCCTTGAGGGTTACGCCATAGAGCAGATAAATACCGTCGTCCACCTCCGGGATGTACATGTAATCGTCGGGCGTGGGCTCGCTGTCGTCCAGCGTGTAGCGAATCGCCGTGTTGTCCCAGTTCTGCCCTGACGCGTAGGCAATCGTGGCCTCGATGGGCATGTCGTAGGTGCCCGAGGCGGGCGAGATGTTCGGCGACTGTGGCGGCGCCACGTCCCAGATGCTCTCAATAGCCGCTTTCAGATCGGGCTGCGGGCCGATAGTGTCGCTGCCGGCCTGCGGGGTGCCCGTGTTGCGCAGCAGCGTCTTCACCGCGCTCGGCGACGCCGGCGCGCCGTTCTTCACCAGATACGTGCTCTGCACCACCGCTGCCGCCGCCGTCACCATCGGCGAGGCGCCCGACGTGCCGCCGAAGGCGTGTGTAAACCACAGATCCTGCCCTTCGCTATTGTAGTAGAGGCCGTACCCGGCGGTCACAATATCCCGCCCCCACCCCTGCAGATCCACCGTCGAGCCTTAGTTGGAAGATGACAGCCGCGCGCGCGGCGAGGCCATGTACGGCGAGTTGGCCGAGCCCACGATGAGGGCCCCGGAGTCGTTTTCCGGCTCGAAGGGGTGGTGCCCGCCGTTGCCCGTGGAGTAATCGTCGTCGTCCAGATTCTCGCCGCCGTTGCCCGCCGCTTCCACGACCACGATGCCATTGGCCACTGCGGTCACGATGGCGTCGTAAGCCGCCTTGTTCCATTCCACGGCGACCAGCCCCTGCTGGCCCGAGCCGGTAGCATTCGGTCCCGCAATCTGCTGCTCCACGAGAATGACGTCGCCGGCCTGCAGCTCGTCGGCGCAGGTGGAGATGGCCGAGGCCAGATTGTAACCGCCCTCCTCCGTGTCTGCCGCCGCAAAGTAGATGGCGGCCTCGTGCGCCATTCCCGTCACGCCCCAGCCGTTGTCCAGCGCCGCCAGTTGGCCCAGCACCGCCGTGCCGTGTTCCCACCAGCTATCGGGATTACTCGGATCCGGATCGGGTCCCAGGAGCGTGACCTCGGGCAGGTCGGCGTGATCTTCGTTCCATCCGTACTCCACGTCGCAAATGCCGATACCCTGACCCGCCCCACCGCTGCCTTCCCAGGCAAAGCGGAAATCAAGACCGGCGGGCGCGGCATCCAGATAGCGCTGGTACACGTTGCGGTTGAGGTTAGCCGCGTCGTCGAAATTATCGTCGTCGGCCCTGGTGTAGTCCGGGGGCAGCGGCGGCGGCGCCGGTTTGGGCACCGCAAAGGCGCCCTCTACCTCCGGAAGCCGCCGGAACTGCTCAATCGCCTCCGCCGCCTCCATGCCCGGTGGCAATTCCAGCCGGAACCAGTGGTTCAGGTCGGGTAAGGCGCGCTCCGCCCGGGCCATCCCTTCGGCCCGCATGCGGTCCAGCGTTGCCTCGTCCAGCCGGTGGCTGCGCGTCCATTGCCCGTCGCTCACACTGTCCAGCGCTGCCAGCGCCTGCGGCCCGTCCAGCGCCTGCCCCGATAGATCGGTAGGCACGCCATTGCGCAGCCGCACGCGCAACCCCTCCCGGAACTTGACTTCGATCACGTCCCGCTCGTACAGGTCATAATCGACGACGACCTGCGCCGCCCGGGTAGCGGCCTCCAACCCGCGCGCCGGCGCCACCAGCACGGTAGAAACCAGAACCAGAAGCAGGGCCAGGCGGCCCGGGACAATGTGGGCAACAGTGTATTTCATTGTTCTCTCCTGCAAGGAATTACTGGAAACCCGGGCCGCGACTGATCAGACGCCCGGCAGCCACAGCCAGTTTACACCCGTTTCAGAGGCTGTGTCAATTGAACTTTGCCCGTCGCCCAATCTCCTCGCGCACCACCGGCGCCACCTTCGCGCCAAACAGCTCGATGGAACGCAGCACCTTATCGTGCGGCATGGTGCCGATCGTAAACTGCAACAGCAACCGCCCGTGGTTGAAAATCTCGTGCTGGTACAGAATCTTTTCGACGATCTCATCCGGGCTGCCGATAAAATTGGCCCCCTCCAGCGTCGTCGACGCGTCGTACTGCGCCCGCGTCAGCGGCGCCCAGCCCCGCTCGCGCCCAATTCGGTTCATCATCAATTCGTAATAGGGAAACGCCTCATCCCGCGCCTGTTGGGCATCGTCGGCAATATAACCATGAGAGTTAATACTCACCATCAATTTCGACGGATTGTGCCCGTGGCGGCGCACCGTTTCCCAATACAGCTCCACCAGCGGCGCAAATTGCGCCGGACGCCCGCCGATGATGGCCAACGCCAGCGGCAGCCCCAGCCGCCCGGCGCGCCGCACCGACTCTGGCGTGCCGCCCACCGCCACCCACACCGGCAACGGCTGCTGCTGCGGGCGCGGGTACACCCCCTGCCCCGTCAGCGGCGCCCGGTGCTTGCCCGACCAGCGCACGTGCTCATTCTGCCGTATCGCCAGCAGCAGCTCCAGCTTCTCCTCAAATAGCTCATTGTAATCGTGCAGATCGTAGCCAAACAGGGGAAAGGATTCGATAAACGACCCGCGCCCCGCCATAATCTCCGCCCGCCCGTTGGACACCAGGTCCAGCATGGCAAAGCGCTGAAACACGCGCACCGGGTCATCGGAGCTGATCACATTCACCGCGCTGGACAACCGGATGCGCTCCGTGCGCGCCGCCGCGGCAGCCAGCGCCACCGACGGCGCCGACGAAACAAAATCCGGCCGGTGGTGCTCGCCCAGCCCAAACAGATCCAGACCCACCTGATCCGCCAGCTCAATCGACTCCAGCAAGTTCTGCATCCGCTGCCGCGGCGTAATCATTTCTCCCGTCCGCGGATCCGGCGTCAGCTCCGCAAAGGAGTATAGACCCAGTTCGAAGCGCTGTGCGCCGTTCCCGGCGTCGGTGTTGTTTGCCATGGTGCAATGATCCTTATTCGTGTCCCGGTCAATTATCGCCGATGGTACTGCCGCCCCCTGGCGCCGGCAAACGCTAGCCTCAGGACCGCGCCCGGATCTCGCCCACCTCCTGCACGTCCACAGGCACGCCGTCCAGCTCCCTGGGCACAAGGTCCGCCGCCGACAGCTGGCTCGCCGGGCGCTTGCGCGAGACCATGACGATGATGCCCACGTCCCCGGTCGCTGCGCCGCCGCGGTGGACCAGGCCCACGCCCACGCCGACGACGTTGGCCCGGGCCATCAGCGCTGCTTCGTGCGCCTGCTTCACCGCCTTTACCCGCGCCAGCCGCTCCTGTTCCGAATCTGCGTGTGATTGCTCGCTCACAGCGTCACCTCCAGACTATCCAGCACCACGTCGATGGGGTTAAATATCGTAGACTGCGACGACCCCGCAAACAGAAGCCCCACCGCTTCCTGAGAGTCGGCGGCGACCAGCAGAGATCCCGAATCTCCGCCCTCGGACATCGGCGCGCTCACGATCTGATTCTCAAACTGCGCCACCTGGTTCACGCCGTAGTTCACGTTCACCGTCGCGTCCAGCACCGTAATCGTGCCTTCGGTGAACCCCGTCGTGCGCCCTGACTTGCGCACCGCCATGCCCAGGGTCGCCGGCCTCGTGCCCGCCACCTCGCCGATCTGCAGGATGTCGTCTCGCAGCAAATCGTCCTGCATGGGGCGCGCCACCGCCGCGTCCACCAGGTTGCTCGCCTGCTGGTTGACCTGGTAGGTGCGCAGACGGTGTTGGGATCCGACCAGCACCGCCAGCGCGCTCAGCACTCCGGCGACGGCGGAGGCGATGCTGCACGTAGGCGGCGACTCGTTGAACTGAATGGGCACGAAACGCAGTAGTTCGGCAATCACGTCCCCGGGCACGTTGCCCCCGTCCGCGCCGCCCGGTTGCAGAATCGGGTCGCCGGCCTGCGCGTCGTTGCTGTTGGCCAACACGTGGTTGTTGGAGAGGATCAGCCGTTCCCCGCTGGCGCGGTCGCGCACCACCACGCCCAGCGTGCCCGCCGAAATGCGATAATGGCCGATGCTCACCCCGCCGGGCGC
>JBMCFH010000112.1:0-10957 GCA_048620455.1 Chloroflexota bacterium
GGGCGCGGATTATGTCTCAGCCGCGCTCGATAGTTCGCGGAAGTGCGCCTGCCGCTCGGCGAGATTGACCTCGCCCGCGCCCAGCAACACCCGCTCGTTCAGCGCCGGTTGCCGGCGCAGGTACATCTGCACTTCGTAGGCCAGATCGGGAACCAACAGCTTGCTACGCTGTCCATACTGCTCCACGACGACTGCTTCTCCCTGCCAATCCGGATTTTGCAGCAAATAGACGAGGGTCCAATGCTCGTTGGACAGCCGTTCCGCGTAGCGTACCTCGCCGCGCACAGCCTCAGCCGCGCCCACCCGCTCCAGGATGGCCGTTTCGTCCAGCAGCGGTTCCTGGCGCAAAAAGGCGCGTAGCTGCTGGTGCACGACGAGATCCAGGTAACGGCGTAAGGGGCTGGTGGTCTGGGCATAAAGTGAGAGGCCCAACCCGGCGTGCGCTCCGGGGCTGGTGGCGGCCTGGCTGCGCTTGAAACAGCGGCGCAGAGCGAATTGTCCCGCCGGGCCTTCCAGCTGTTGATCCAGGGGATCCGGTGGATCCTGTATCGTAAAAGGGATGGGGATGTCGTGATCCACGGCGAAACGGGCGGCGGCCTCGCCGGCAATGAGCATCGCCTCGCGCACCAGGTCACGGCTGCGCAGGCTGGGCAGGGGGCGAATGACCACCCGGCCCTCTTTCACACGAACCTTTACTTCGGGCAGATCGATGCTGGTGGCGCCTGCCTCATCCCGCCGTTCCTGCAACCTGTTGGCCAGCGCGTGCAGGCGGTGCAGGGGATGATCTTCTTCATCCAGGCAGCGTTCCGCGTCGCGGTAGGAGAGGCGTTGAACGCGCACCTGGCTGCGCGCGACGTCCACCTCGTCAATATTCCCTTCTGCTGTGAGGTCAATGCGCAGGGAAAGTGCAGGCGACACCTCGTCCAGCCCCAGGGCCAGCCGCCCGGTAGCGTCAGGGGGCAACATGGGCACCGTCCCTTCCGGCAGGTAGAGGCTGGCGCCGCGGGCCCGCGCTTCCAGGTCGGCGGCGCTGTCCGGAGGCGCCAGGGCGGCGACGTCGGCCACGTGCACCCACAGCCTGACGCCTCGCGGACCGTCGTCAATGCTCACGGCGTCGTCCGGATCCTGGCTACCGGCGTCGTCGATGGCAAAGGCCGGCAGGTGGGTCAGATCCAGGCGCGGCTCGTCTGGAAGCGGCGGCAGTTCGTGGGCCGGCGCGCTGGTGGGTAAGCCCAGGCGTACGGGATAGGGGTTAACGGCGTGATCCCAGTAGCCCAGTTCCAGCAACAGAGCGTGGGCGTTTTCCGGCGTCTCGCTCCGTCCCAATTCGCGCATCACACGGCTCTGATCGAATCGACCGTAGGCCAGTTCTTCTACCTCGCGCAGGAAATCATTGTCTTGCTCAGGATCGTACTGTCCCCGCGACACGCGTTCCACAAACGCAGTCCAGGCGCGCTCCTGCGCCGCTTTGGCTTCGCGCGCGGCGCGTTCCTCGGCAACCTCAGCTGCGGTGTTGGCCACGACGGCGTGCGGCGAGCCGCGGAAGTAGAGGCCATCGTCCAGCAATTGCCAGCTGGCCCAGGCTGTGGCAGGCGTATACGCTTCATAGGCCAGCTCGGCCAGTTCGGGTAGCGTGGTGGTGCTGCCTGCCAGCAACTCCCAGGCGACTTGCACCTCGCCCGACGGCGGGTGCAGCTCGGTCAGGCTCTGCACGGGGCCCGGATGGAGCAGCTCGACGTCCTTGTGGCGCACGCTGAGCGTTTCGCCTGTATCGCGTTTGATTTCTATTTTCTTTTTTCCCGCCGAAAGGACGCGCGCGGCGCCGTTTTTGTAGAGCACCAGGCTGCCGGGCCGAATGGTGGATTGTGCCATGTTGTGTGCAAGACACCGGGGCCGGCTGGACCACCGGTGCGTAGCGTGTCTGTCAGTTTCGTCGTTTATTGTACCTGAAAGGGGGTGGTTGTCGTGCTCAGGCGTTAAACGCCCTGACGATGCCGGCGGCGATGAGGCCCGCTACCGGGGGGAAAATCAGCGAGGACGCCAGGCGGATGGCCGTCAGGCGCAGCCCCACGAGCCCGATTTCCAGCGGCAGCCGCGAGACGGAGCCCAGGGCCCAGGCGGTAACAAAGGCCACCAGGGGACCCACGCCGGCGCCCGATTGGTAGAGGGTAGCTACGAGCGGGTAGCTGACAAAGGGGCCGCCGGGCGTAAGGACACCCATGCCGCTGGCGAGGAGAATGCCGCGGAAACCAGATTCGCCGCCCAGCAGGCGGGCGATCAGCTCCTTGGGCAGCAGAGCGTCGGCGAACCCGATGATGATGAAAACGCCGATCAGCAGTGGAAGCAGCTGAATCATCGCCCGCCAGCTCCCCTGAAAGCCGGTACTGAGGGTGCCCTCGCCGCGCACCAGAGCCACGACGATCAGAACTCCGGCCAAAAGCCAGATCAGGATTGTGCCGATATCCATATTGTTCTCTGGCTGTAGGGATTGATCGGGGCTCTCATCGTCGAAAGGCTCAATGTCAACAGACTGGGTGTCCAAGCTGCGTGTAACCCTTTATTCGCCGTTGCCCACCGTCAGAACGCGATCGGGCTCGATCTTGTAGATGACGCGCGTCTCTTCGGGGGTATGTCCCGGGTAGCGATCTTTGCCCAGATACTTCTTGGCCAGGCTGTCGATGTGGGCGTCTGCCTCGTCGCCCTCCACCATCTCGGCCACGTGGCCGCGAATCTCCATCCAGTAGTAAGGGTCGTCGGGCTTGACCAGCAGAATCGTGGCGTACTCTCGCTCGCGCATGTTGTAATCTTTCTGGCGGCCTTTGGCCGAGTTTACGCGAACGTAGGTTCCGTCGAAGTCGCACCAGACAGGGTGTGTCTGGGGGCGCCCGTCGGGCATGACGGTCGACAGTTTGGCGTAGACGGGCTCCTCCAACAGGTGTTTGTGACTTTTGGGGATAGAAACAGCCATGCATTAACCTCCACTGTGGTTCGAGTTACTAACCCTTTCCATGATGCCCGACGTTCGTAAAATCTGTGTTAGTCTGTTTCCGCGAACTCGGCCATCACTTCCTGAAACACCTCGTACGGTTGGGCGGCCATGATCAGGTAACGATCGCCGAGCACGTATGCGGGCACCCCCGTAATGCCCAGCTGGCGCGCCTGCCGGATGGTAAGGGTTACTCAGACATGCGACCGTCAGGGAGGCGAGCGCCGCGGAGCTCGTGAACCACCTGCAACTGTTCGGGCGTCACGGTCGCGCCGATGAGGTTGGCCTCTTCCAGGTTGGCTTCGTCCAATGTGGCGCCGTTGAAGTCGACGTCTTGCAGGTTGGCACGCAGTGCATAGACGTCGCTGAGGTTACTGTCCCGCAGCGTGGCCCCGCTCATGTCCGCCTCTAGCAGATTGGCGCGAGCCAGGTTGGCCTCGCTCAGGTCAGCGCCGCTCAGGTTGGCGCGGTAAAGGTAGGCGTCGCGGAGGTCCGCGCCGCGGAGATTGGCTCCGCGCCAGTCTGCTGCTTCGGCGTTGATTTTCTGAAAGTCGCGCTCGCCGGCCTCGTAACGTTGCTTCAGCTCTTCAGCGTCCATTTCCTTGCTCCTTTATGCTGGTCGATATCGGTAATTGTTGTCGAAGCGTGTATTCTTATTGTCTGCCACTATTATGAGCGGGCCACATAAAAAATAAGAATGAGGCCCACGTAGGCCAGGCCGGTCAGCGCGGAGAGATAGACCAGTTTTTCAGAGCGGGGCTTGCTGCGCCCGCGCAAGAAACGGTGCAAGAGGGCGGGAAGGCCGATCAGGCCGAAGGCGGTGACGAAGAGGGGGATGGTGCCGTCGAACACGTGGTAGGCGCCTACCAGAATGAGCAGGGCGGTAGCCAGTTGCAGCAGGCGAGTGGTGTTGCGCCGCCCGACGACGGTGGCGAACGTGCGACCGGTCTCGACGTCTACGTCAAAGTCTCGCAACTGCTGTTCCAGTTGCGCGGTGAGCGATGCGAGGAACAGGACCACGAGTAGGACGACGTCCAACCTCGTCCAGGTCAGCTGCGCGAGGGTGAGGCAGACAAGATAGGGGAAGGTTTCGACGAAAACGGCGTGTACCAGCAGGTCCAGGCCGGGCCGGTTCTTGAAGCGCAACGGCGGGGCGGAGTAGGCCCAGGTCACAAAGAGCGCGATGGCGATGGCGGCGATCCCGCTCCAGCCAAAGGAAGCGAAGACGACCAGCAGGAAGGCGCTGATTGCGAACAGCACCGCTTTCGCCGACCGGGGCGACACGGAATAGCGCACAAAGAAGTTGCGCCGCGCTTTGTGCTCGTCGGCAGCGTCAAACGGGGCGTCGCAGTAATCGTTGATGGCGAATGCCAGCCAGTAACCGGCGGTGAGCGCGACGACCAGCAGCAACGTGTGCGCAGTGAGGGCGTCGTGTAGAATCAGGGCCAGGACGGCGATGATGAAGGTGCTGCCCCAGGCGTCCAGATGGTTCAGCAGTAGATGCAGGATTGGCCGTTGCCCCTTTGCAAATTGTATCAGCCTCATGTACCCTCCCTCTCAATGCCTCCAGTGTGTAAGACTGTGATCACTCCTCAGGCATACTCTCATTATAAAGGGATTGGAGCAGTTGAGACCACTGTGAGTCAGAGCTTTTGTTAGCTCCGAAAACTATTATAATGGACGAGCGAGGGAGGTCATCCGTGGGGGAGAGTCTCCACGGAGAACGCTGAACTTGAGCAATTCAGGGGGGATCAGTCTGCCGTTGCCGCCTCATACCGGCGGCGCGAAGGTGATATCATGTTGGAATCGGAGCAGAAGCGCACAGAATCCGATCTGCGTTTTCTGGCAGAGGCCAGCACGCTGCTGGCAACGTCGCAGAACGTGGAAGCCACGCTACAGCAGATCGCGGCTCTGGCTGTGCCGCGAATCGCCGATTGGTGCGTTATCTACGGTCTCACGGAGGACGGCGAGCTGGAACGCCGGGCCATACAGATCCCCGATACCAGCCGCCGAAAACTGGCGCGCCGCCTGCAGACGTACCCCCTGGGCGAGAATGATCCGGTACGCGTTGCCCTGCGTACCGGGGAGCCGCAGCTGATTCGCGAGGTAACCGACGACGATTTGCGGGCGGGAGCCGACTCTGAAGAACATCTGGCCCTGATGCGCGAACTGAAATTGCGCTCGTTTATGGCGGTGCCCATGTTCGCCCGCCGCCGGCCGGTCGGCGCGATCGCGTTCAGTATCTCTGATTCCCGGCGGCGATATGGCGAGCGCGATGTGCTGCTCGCCGCCGATCTGGCGCGCAGTGCGGGCATTGCGTTTGACAACGCGCGCCTCTACGATGAGCAGAGGCGGACGGAACAGGCCCTGCGTGAGATCGTAACGCGGTCGCAGCGGCAGTTGTCCGAATTGCAGGCTATTTATGCCACAGCGCCGGTGGGTCTCTGTTTCGTCGATCCCAGTTGTCGCTATGTGAGCGTCAACGAGGCCATGGCGCGTATGAACAACCTTCCGGCCGACGAGCACGTGGGCCGGCGCTTCGCAGACGTGTTGCCTGAAGCCGCAGCCAATCAGTTGGAAACCACCTGTCTGGAGGTGATGGCCACAGGCGAGCCGGTCTTTAATCAGGAGTTGAGCCGGCCTGCGCCAGAAGCCGGTGGCGATGTGCAACATTGGCTGGTTAGTTTCTACCCGGTATATAGCGGCGATGATGCGCCCTTCGGCATCAACATGGTGTTGCAGGACATCACGGCCCGCAAACAGCGCGAGCTCGACCAGCGATTCCTGAGCGACCTGGATGGCCGGTTGCGGCAATTGACCGATCCCGAGGCGATTGTGTGGCAGGTTGTGAGCAGCGTGGGCCCCTATCTCGACCTCAGTTTCTGCTCGTTTGCCGACGTGGACGGCGAGGCGGACCGCATTGTCTTGCACGAAGATTGGAGCCGCGAGGGAGAGAGCGTCGCCGGTCTGTATCGTCTGTCCGAGTACCTGCCATCGGAGTTCATCGACGAAGCGCAGGCGGGGCAAACGATTACGTTGCGCGATACGGCGGAGGACCGGCGCACGGAAACGCTCTACGCCGACCGCCGCATTCCGCTGGGCGTGCGCGCCATTTTCATGGTGCCTTATTTTCGGGATGGGGAGTGGGTGGCGCTGCTGATCGCCGCCGCCGACCGGCCAAGGAAGTGGCGCAGGCGCGACAAGCGACTGCTGGAGGCGGCCGCGACGCGGGTGTGGACGGCTGTGGAGCGAGCGCGTGCGGAACAGGCGTCGCGGCTGGCGGCAGAACAGCGCCAGCTGGCGCTGGAATCGGCGCAGATGGGCGCCTGGGGCGTGGACTACATCAACCAGCAGGTGTACTGGGATGAGCGCAGCCGGGCTATTTACGGTATGTCGCCGGAGGACGAGGTCGGCTTCGAGGCTCTGATGGGCCGCATCCATGCCACCGATCGGGAGCGTGTTGCCGAGGCCGTGGAGCAGGCGCGCGATCCTGGCGGATCCGGCCGCTTTGCAGAAGAGTATCGCGTCATCTGGCCCGACGGTTCGCTGCGCTGGGTGGTGGGACGCGGGCAGGTCTACTTTGAGGGAGAAGGGAGCGAGCGGCGTCCGGCGCACTTTACAGGCGTCCTGACCGACGTGACTGAACGCAAGAAGGCCGAAGAGGCCTTACGCGAAAGCGAGCGTCGCTTCCGCCTTACCTTTGAACAGGCCGCTGTGGGCATGTCGCACCTGTCGCTCGACGGCACCTGGTTGCGCGTCAACCGGCGGTTGAGCGAGATCGTGGGTTGCACGAGGGAAGAACTCCTGGCGATGACCTTCCAGGATATTACGCACCCCGACGACCTGGCGGAGGATTTAGAGAACCTGCGCCGGTTGCTGGATGGCGACATTCAATCTTACCAGATGGAGAAGCGCTATTTTCACAAGAACGGGGACGTGGTGTGGGTGCTTCTGACGGTATCTTTGGCCCGAGATGCAGAAACGGGGGAGCCGGAGTATCTGATCGGCGTCGTGGAGGATATTTCGGATCGCAAGCGGTATGAATCGGAGCTGAAAGCGCTCAACGAGACGTTGGAACAACGGGTTCAGGAACGAACGCGACAGGTTCGGGTGCTGGCTTCGGAGCTGACGCTGGCAGAGCAGCGGGAGCGCCGGCGTATCGCGCATGTCTTGCACGATGACATCCAGCAGATGTTGTACAGTCTGCAGATCAACATCCAGCTGCTGGACCAGGGCCAGGCAGGGGCGGCGGTCGAAAGCCAGTTGCAGGAGATGCGAGCGCTGATCGGCCAGATCATCGACGCCAATCGCCGGCTGACGGTGGAGTTGAGCCCGCCGGTGCTCAAGGCGGAGCGGCTCGACGAGGCATTTGAATGGCTAATGGCCCATCTGGAAGAGGATTACGGGTTGGACGTGGAGCTGGTTGTCGAAGGCAATTGCTATGTGCCGGATGATGACTTGCGCGAGTTGATTTTCCAGTTGGTGCGCGAGCTACTGATTAACGTTGTGCGCCACGCCGGCGTGGCGCAGGCGCGGCTGCACCTGTCGGAAGAGGATGGTATGCTGGTCACGCGCGTGGAAGACGACGGCGTGGGCTTCAACGTGGAAGCGGTGATGGCGGCGCAGGATGGCTTTGGCCTTTTCAGCGTTCAGGAGCGCCTGGACCTCTTTGGCGGGCAGATGGAAATAACGTCTGGCCCGGGCCAGGGCACGCGCGTTACGGTCTCCGTTCCCTTGCGGGCGACGACGATCGCTGGCTCGCTGTAGTTGTTACCTACGTTTCCTGCGCATAGTGACGGCGTGTTTCCGCCTCTCGCCCGCGCACCACGCGCCGCCCCGCCAGCGGACCGCTGCTTTCGGTGACTACCGTGTTTTGCCGTTCCTCTCCACCGTCCGCGGGGCGGTAGTAGATGACGACCCAGTCGTGCGTCTTACCCAGCTCGTGAGCGCGTGCGGTGTTAGAGTAGAGGACGGTGAACTGCCAGCCGTCCTGCTCTGTTTTCATGATCGGCAGCCAGGCCTCGCCGCCGGGGTTGAATCGTTTGGGCGCGATCTGTTTTAGCTCGCCGGCTGCGGCCTGCCGGCGGTAGCGCTCGTCAATCTCCAGGAGGAGCTTCACCGGTGGGCGGGCGCTGGCCTGTTGCTGTTCTTCGGCCATCTGGCGGCGATGCTGCAGGGCGGAGCGGCTGACCATGCCCGCCAGCCCTGCGCGTACATTACGCAAGCGTTGCTCGCCAAAACCCTCCACGGCTGCCAGTCGCCCGTCGTAGGCGGCCTGTTCCAACTCCTCCAGGCTGGTCACCTGCAGTTCGGACACGATGCGCCGGGCCAGGGCCTCGCCGATGCCCGGCACGCGGCGGAACAGGGCCTGCGGGGACACCTGGCTCTGTAACTCCTCGAGCAGGGCGGATCGGCCGCTTTTGACATACTCGACGATGATGCCGGCAAGGCCCTCGCCGATGTCGGGCAGCGCTTTCAGGGCGGCGATGTCTTCGCGCGCGGCCCATTCGACGATGGGCTCGTCGCTGGCGCGTATGGTGCGCGCGCCGTCGCGGTAGGAGTTGATGCGGAAGGGGTTGGCCCCCTGCGCCTCCAACAGCGCGGCGATCTGCTCCAGTACGTCGGCCACGTCATCCTGAGTGGGACGGGTGTCGGCCATAGTGCCTCCTGTGGAACGAGTTGGTAACTCGTTCAGCAGCGAGTTACCAACTCGCTGTACGGTGCGCGCGTTTCCGGCTCTGACTTATTTGAAATGCATCCATTACAAATTCGTTCTACGTTTTACGAACCGTAGGGTTGGCCGAACTGTTCGGTGTGGGCGATTTCGGAGAGTGGCTTGCGGTCTTTGACGCCGCGGCCAACGGGGCGGTCGGGATAGCCAAAGGGTACGATGGTCAGCAGAAGGCGATCCTGGGGGACGTTGAGGAACTCTTTCAACTCTTCGGTGTTGACGTTGCCCACCCAGTTGGAGCCGATGCCCTCATCCCAGGCCACCAGCATCATGTCCTGCACGGCGCGCGCGCCGTCCACGTAGCCGATGGCGTGATCGGGCACGACCACGGCGATGGCCATCGCCGCGCCGCTAATATAGGGACCGTGTTTGGCCAACTGGCCCAGGCGCTGCAACCGTTGGCGGTCGCGCACGAGCACGAAGTCCCAATGTTGCTTGTTCTGCGAGCTGGCGCTGAGTCGCGCCGCTTCTAGAATGCGCTTGGCGATGTCGTCGGGGATGGGCCGCTCGTCGTAGCTGCGGATGGCTAACATCTCTTTGACGGCGTTAAATACGCTCATTGGCTTCCTCCTCTCGTTCGAGTGTTGGAATTCGTTGCTGCAACTTACATCATTTTTGGCTTGTGCTGCGCAAATTTGCAAGTGTGTCTTACGAATCGGCGGCGGGGACCCGGCCGTACAGCTCCGTTATTTCGCGCAGGCGACGGGTGATGACGTCTGAGAGCATATTTTCCGTGTAGCGCCACTGCCAGTTTCCGCTTTCCGTGCTGGGGAAGTTCATGCGCGCCTCGTTGCCCAGGTCCATGTGATCCTGCAGAGGGATGACGGCCATGTCGGCCACCGACGAGAGAGCCAGGCGAATCAGATCCCAGGCGATGTCGTCGCCGCTGCGCGCCACATAACGGCGCACGTGGTCCTGTTCGGAAGGGCTGGCGTTGTGGTACCAGCCCCGCGTGGTTTCGTTGTCGTGGGTTCCGGTGTAGACGACGCAATTCTTGTCGAAGTTGTGTGGCAGAAAGTTGCTGTTGCGCTCGCCGCCGAAGGCGAATTGCAGGATCTTCATGCCGGGAAAGTCGAAACGATCGCGCAGCGCTTCCACCTCCGGCGTAATCACCCCCAGGTCCTCGGCGATGATCGGTAGCTGGCCCAGGTGGTCGCGGAGGGTCTGGAAGATGTCAGCGCCGGGACCTTTGACCCAGCGTCCGACCATGGCTGTGTCCTCCTCGGCGGGGATTTCCCAGTACGCCTCGAAGCCGCGGAAGTGGTCGATGCGCACGATGTCTACCGTCTTGAGGGTCATCTCCAGGCGATGGATCCACCACTGATACCCGGCCTCGGCCATGCGCTCCCAGCGGTAGAGCGGGTTGCCCCAGCGCTGGCCCGTCTCGCTGAAATAGTCGGGCGGCACGCCGGCGACGACAGCGGGCGACCCATCGTCGTTGAGGTAGAAAAGATCAGGGTTGGCCCAGACGTCGGCGCTGTCGAAGGCCACGAAGATGGGCACGTCGCCGACGATGCGAATCCCGCGCTCGTTGGCGTACGCTTTCAGCGCCTGCCACTGCTGGAAAAAGAGGAACTGCAGGAACTTGTGTTGCTGCACCTCGTCTTCTAATTTGCGTCGCCACTTCTCTAGTCCCCCGGGCTGGCGGTGGGCGATCTCTTGCGGCCAGGTGTTCCACACCCCACCGTGCTGGTGGACGTGGTGCTGCTTGACGGCCATGAACAGGGCGAAATCGTTCAGCCAGCCGGCCTGGTCAAAGCAGAAGTTTTCGAAGTCGCGGCGTTGATGGACGGTTCCGTTCAGGCGAAAATGCTTGAAGGCGCGGTCCAGCAACTGATTCTTGTAGTCGATAACCTGCCCGTAATCGACGCGGTCGACCGGAAAGCCGGGCACGTCTTGTAGCGCCTCTTGTGGCAGGTAGCCGTCTTCTAACAGTTGTTGGGGGCTGATGAGCATGGGGTTGCCGGCGAAGGCGGAGAAGCTCTGGTAGGGGGAGTCGCCGTAGCCGGTGGGACCCAGGGGCAGCACCTGCCACAATGTTTGCTTGCTGTCAGCCAGGAAATCGACGAAGTGGTAGGCGTGCGGGCCCAGGTCGCCGATGCCGAAACGGCCGGGCAGCGACGTGGGGTGTAACAAGATGCCGGACGAGCGAGGAAAGCGCATGAAATGTCCCTTTTTATCAGCGTCGTTTGTTGCCTGTTGCTATTTTACAATAGTCGCCGGGTTGGTGGAAATAATGT
>JBMCFH010000113.1:0-10892 GCA_048620455.1 Chloroflexota bacterium
ACCTTGCCCGTCTCGGGATCGATGTCGATCTCGTAGAAGGCGGGGCGGGTGGGGAGGCCGGGCATGGTGCTCATCGTGCCCACGAGGGGGTAGATGAAGCCGGCGCCCACGCTGGCGCGGATGTCGCGGATGGGGACGGTGAAGCCCTTCGGCACGTTCTTCAGCGAAGCGTCGTGGCTGATGCTGAGGTGCGTTTTGGCCATGCAGATTGGTAGCTCGCTAAAGCCGAGCCGGTTGTAGCGTTCGATCTTGCGCTCTGCTTCTTCGGAGTACTCCACACCGTCGGCGCCGTAGACTTTGGTGGCGATGGCTTCGATCTTCTCTTTGATGCTGGCATCCAGCGGGTAGAGGAACTCGAAGTTGCTGGGTTTCTCACAGGCGGCGATGACCGCTTTGCCCAGTTCGATGGAACCCTGACCGCCTTCGGCCCAGTGGTTGGTCATGACGGCGTCTTCTGCGCCGGCTTCCAGGGCGATCTTGCGCACCAGTTCGACTTCGGCGTCGGTGTCGTCCTTGAAGCGATTGATGGCGACGACCACGGGAATGCCGAAGCTGAGCGCGTTCTTGATGTGGGCGACCATGTTGTCGGCGCCCTTTTCCAGCAGCTCCAGGTTCTCTTCAGTGTAGGCCGGATCGAGGGGCGCACCGGCGATGACGCGGGGGCCGCCGCCGTGCATCTTCAGGGCCCGGATGGTGGCGACCAGGACCACGGCGTTGGGAACCAGGCCACTGTAGCGGCACTTGATGTTGAAGAATTTCTCCATGCCGATGTCCGCGCCGAAGCCGGACTCGGTCAGCACGTAGCCGTCCGGGCCCACCAGCTTGAGCGCGATCTGGTCGGCGACAATGGAACTGTTGCCGTGGGCGATGTTGGCGAAGGGGCCGGCGTGTACGAAGGCCGGGGTACCTTCCAACGTCTGCATCAGGTTGGGCATGATGGCGTCTTTCATCAAGACGGTCAGCGCGCCGCCCACGCCCAGGTCGTCGGCCGTGACGGCCTCTCCGTCGTGGCTGGTGCCGATGACCATGTTGCCCAGGCGCTCGCGCATGTCCTGCAGGCTGGTGGTCAGGGCCAGAATGGCCATGATTTCGCTGGCGACGGTGATGTCGAAGCCGGTTGTGCGCGTGAACTTTTCTTTGTCGCCGTGGCCGATCTCGATCTCGCGCAGATAGCGGTCGCTGGTGTCCATGACGCGACGCCAGGTGATGCTCTCGGGATCGATGTCCAGGCGCACAAAACGACGCCGCTCTTCCTCGGTCAGGTCGTTGGGATCGGTTTTGTCGATGCCCAGTTTCTTGAGGCGGCGCATCATGATCGGCGTGAAGCTGCGATTGCCCTCCTTGTCCGGTGGGCAAAGGCGGTCGAATAGCTTCTCATCCGACTGGTACGATTCGTGGTGCATGCGGGTGTCGATGGCTGCGGCCAATAGATTGTTGGCGGCAGTGATGGCGTGAATGTCCCCGGTCAGGTGCAGGTTGAAATCCTCCATGGGGATGACCTGCGAGTAGCCGCCGCCGGCTGCACCGCCCTTGATGCCAAAGGTGGGGCCCTGCGAGGGCTGGCGGATGTTGGTGAACACCTTCTCGCCCAGGTGAGCGCCGAGGGCCTGGCTTAGACCCACTGTGGTCGTGGTCTTGCCTTCGCCCAGGGGGGTGGGGGTGATGGCGGTGACGTCGACGTAATTGCCGTTGGGGCGATCTTTGAGGCGCTCCAATACCGATAGTTTGACCTTGGCTTTGTAGGGGCCGTACAGTAGCAGTTCATCGGGCAGAATTCCGACCTCTTCGGCGATTTCTGCGATTGGCCTTAATTCGGCTTCCTGAGCGATCTCGATGTCGCTCGGCACCGGGGATTTCAGCTTCAGTGGGGTTGGTTTGGTCATGTAAATTTTCTCCTTTGGATATGGTAGAATGAGAGCGCCACTGGCACAGAGTGGCATGCCCAGTTAGTATACTGCGAATATATCGCTTACCCAAGTTACCGCCACCGTAGGCTCTACTACGCAAGGCAGGAGAATAAGAGACGTGCCGGCAGAAGAGACAGTTGTTGCCTTTCAGGGCGAACCGGGGGCCTATTCAGAGCAGGCCGTGCGCAAGCACTTTGGCCAGCAAGTGGAAGCGCTGCCTTGCCAATCTTTTGCCGATATCTTCGAAGCGATCCAACAGGAACGGGCGCAGCACGGCATGCTTCCTGTGGAAAACTCCCTCGCCGGAACGGTAATCCCTGCCTACGACCAGCTGATGGATCACGATCTGCGCATCCAGGCAGAGGTCATCCTGCGGGTTGAACATTGCCTGATGGCCCCGCCGGGGACGGCGCTGGAAGATGTCGAGCAGGTGCTTTCTCACCCGCAGGCGCTGGCGCAGTGCGCGCGCACGTTACGCCGGTTGGGGATCGAGGCTGTGAGCCACTACGATACAGCGGGCGCGGCGCGCGATCTGGTAACCGATCCTCGCGCCAACACGGCGGCGATTGCCAGCCGGTTGGCGGCTGAGACGTACGGCCTGGAGATCCTGGCGCACAACGTCGAAGATCTGCCTATAAACTACACGCGTTTCTTCGTCCTGGGCCCGGACAATCCGCAGCGCCGGGATCCCAGCAAGACGTCGATCATCTTCACGACCGGGCACGTGCCGGGATCGCTGGTGGCGATATTGGACGAGCTGGCGCAGCGGGAGATTAACCTGACCAAAATCGAGTCGCGACCGCGCCGCAACCGGCCCTGGCATTACCTCTTTCACGTTGATTTCGAAGGGCACGTCGACGATCCTGGTGTGCAGGAGGCCCTGATGGGCATTCTCAAACGCGCCTCGTTGCTCAAGGTGCTGGGATCCTATCCCGCGGCTCCTGTGCCCGGCCCTTCCGTCGAGACCTGAGCCTCAACTTTGCGATGATGCACGCTCTACCTGTTGGGCCAGATGTTTCTGGTATGCTTTCCAACCGGGGCACCATTTGCTGTGCCAACGCCACAGGCGGGCCAGAAATGAGCGTGGTTGCTCTTCGGCGCGGCGACGCCAGCCACAGGTCTCGCACGGAAACGGCTTCTCTTGCTCCGTGTTCATTGTTAAGGTCTCCTACTTATAGCGTGCCACGACTAGATGGTACCATTACTAAGCACTACACGCGGCAAACGATAACCGTTTTCCATTAAACAGGAATCGCGACGCTGACCGCAGTGATTATCAGCAGCATTCCAGGCGACAGATGTCACCGTCCAGCCAAACGGATCCCTTTTTGAACGAACCAGAAAGCCCTCCGGTGGCGGAGGCCCTTGCCGCCCGTAACACTCCCTTTCGTCTTTTTCGCCACCCGGGACCTATTCGCTCGCTGGAGCAAGCGGCCGAAGAACGGGGACAGAAGCCGGAGCAGGTGGTGCGCAGCCTGCTCTTCCGGCTGGCCGAGGATGAGTTTGTGATGGTGTTGGTCGCCGGGGCGCAACAGGTAGATTGGCGCGCCCTGCGTCAGGAGCTGGGCCAGTCGCGACTGACGATGGCCAGCCGGGAGGAAGTGCAGGAGGTGACCGGGTATGAGTTAGGGGCGGTCGCTCCCTTCGGGCTGCCGCGGCCGTTGCCTGTATTGGTGGACGAGAGCGTGCTGGCGCCGGAGGAGGTGTCGATTGGCTCGGGGGTGCGAGGCACGACGGTTATCTTGCGCAGCGAGGATCTGATGCGCGCCCTGGGCGAGGTGGACGTGGTGCGGGTGGGAAAAGAAACGGCGTCGTCGTGAGCAGGAGCGGCCCGCGCCTGTCAGCGGCAGAGGACGCGCCGGTAATGCGACACTTCGTCGGGCAGCACCATAATGACGGCTTCTGTCTCCGGCGCCGGTTCTTCGGTGATCGTCTGAGTCGTGCTGAAGCCGGCAGGCACGACCGGCGGACATAATGCGGGGATACGCATGTCGAGCCCGGCGGGATTGATGAAGTTAAGCGTTGTGCCCGGCGAAATGGAGGCGACGACTACTCGCCCGTTCTTCTGAAGCACGGTATAGGAGGAAATATCGTCGTCAAGGTGTTTGTAAATCATGGGGTCCGGAATAATCAGCCGCTCCACGCGCTCTGGCAGGCGCAGCGTGACGTGGGAAAATTTCAGCTTGTCTACGCTGTAGTTGTTGTTTCGATCGTGCGACGTAAACAAATGGCCGAAAATCTGGCGACGATCTTCTCCGATGGCATAGACGCGATACTCAGGCAGGTAGTAGGCGAGATGCCGGAAGCTGCCAACCGTTCCCGCCGGAGAGGTCAGCAGGGCGGTCGTTTCGTTATCGTATTGTTCCACCAGGGCGATCAGCTCTGACCAGCGGGCGTCGTTGCGCCTGAGACTGAACTGATTCGTTCCGGCAACCAGCGCACCGTTGTCTTCTTCCAGATTCTTCTCTTCCAAAACCGGCAAGGTGCCCTGTATCTCGTCGATGCTCTGGCGCACACTGGCCCCTTCGTTGTCAGAGAAAGCATAGACCATCTCTTGCAAGCCGAAGAAAGTTGCTGTGTTGGAAATGGCCAGAAAGCTGACCAGCGCCACAAAGAGCGCGTGCCGTGGTCGTCGGAAACGGTAGTGTGAGCGCTCGCCTGTCGACGACATTTCTGCCAGCTCGGAGAGTGCCATGCCTATCAAGAGGCAAACCGCGGGGAGCACGAGGAGAATGTAGCCAAGCTGTCCCGTGTGTATCAACACGAAGGTAGCCAGGGCGGGAAGAATCCACATGTAAAAGAAACGACGATCGGCCGGGCTGAGCTTATGCAGCGGATTGAGGCGCCGGCGACGGGCGGCAACCAGAATGATTAAGCCGAAGTTGATGGCCAGCAGAAAGGCCAGCGCAGTGAACGCTGCGTTCTGCAAGAGGCCCCAAAGCCTGAACGAAGCCACCGACGTGGGCACCACGACGAGGCCGGCCAGGTCGGCCATTTCGTCGAGATAGGTCTGCAGTCCACCGGAGATGCGGATCAGGGGAACGAACCACAAGAGGTTGGCCAGGACGAAGCTGGCTCCAATCTTGAGCTGGTCGCGGCGGGTAAAGGGCCACATAAAGTAGAGCCAGAGCGGCAAGAGGAAGGCCAGTCCGCTCTGCCGAATTGCGCCTAACAGCGATAGGAACAGGGTAGAGAGGAGCAAGGCTCTGAGCGACTGTCGCGCCCGCGCTTCGTAACCTAGCCAGACAAATAACAGCGCCAGCATCATCTCTACCGAGTAGGTTAACGCCACTTCGCTGTAGTACCAGACGACGGGGGAAAGACCGAAGAACAGGGCTGTGGCAACGGCATAGCGACGTTTCAGGAAGCGATCGGCCAGGGCGAACATGACGGCCGGCGCCACGGCGCCGCTGATGGCGCTGAGAATCGTCAGGCTGGCGTTGGGGTCACCCGTGAAGCGGTTGAGGAAGCGGCCGATGGCGATGTAGCCAATATAACCGGGTGGGTGCGGCTGGTGATGTCTCAGATCGAAAAACTCGGTACCCAGCGCAAAGTTGACGGCGTCCCAATTGATCAGGAACTGGGCCCGGAAGGGTAGTCGTAGGGCGAGGAAGATGACGAAGAGGAATAGGCCAGTCAGCAACGGCGCATGACGCCTGGATGTTTGGCGGATCCTCAGGGTCAGGCTATGCAGGGACATCTGGTGTCTCCTTGCTAATCGATTTTGGATGCCATGTAGTCTCAACATAACGCTGTTTGCCTGGTCAGCCCGCCGACTTGCCAGCAGGCTGGCCTCCATTTTATAAGTTTACGTAGAACTCCGTACCTCATAAACCTCTTGTTATTTTACACAAAGTTGATCATTCCGCCGCCAGCGACAGGCTGATGCTGATGAAGCACTCAGCCTGCGTGGTCCCCAGCTCCTGTTCGTTCAAGCTCCTTTTTTCCCTTCATTGACTGATAGGGACGTTGCCGGAACGGTCTCAGGAACGGTGCCGGAACTGGTTGCTTCTATATTTGTAGCAGTGATCAGTTAGATATACGTGAGAAACGCGATCGGCACAATTCAGGGCCGATCGAGGAGAGAGTAAACGATGATGGAACAACGGAAAGTTCAACTGGTGATAAAAGTCGGGATCCTCTTGCTGTTGATCCTGGCGATCATCGTGGCCTGTTTGCCTTCTGAGTGGGAGGCGCCGACGCCAACGCTGCCTGTGGATACGGCGGTACCGACTGTGGTGACACCAACGCGCCTTGAGACGGCGCCCGCGACCACGGCTACCTCGTCGCCAACGGCAACTACGGAGAGCGGCGAGCCCACGGGGACGGCGACGAGTACTTCGCAACCGGCGACGGCAACGGCGACGAGCGTGACCAGCGTGCCTACCGACGTGACCTACGTGATGGCGCTGACCGACCTTAACCTGCGTAGCGGGCCCGGGTTGGGGTATGAGGTTGTGGGTTGGATGACGTCGGGGCAGATTGCGCAGGTGACCGCCGCCAGCAACGATGGTGGCTGGTGGCAACTGGCGTGCCCCGCCAGCGGCGCGGCGCACTGCTGGGTATCTGCGGGTAGCGAGTATACTAAGCCACAACCGGACGCCGCGCGCATTCAGTTCGCGCCGGGCGCTACGTCGGCGACGATTGAGGGCACCATGCAGGGAACGGACCAGGTGCACTACGTCTTCCGCGCCGCAGTGGACCAGTTCATGACGGTGGCAGTGGACTCACCCGGGGATAGCGTCCTCTTCCACATTCAGGGGCTGGCCGATGGCCAGGTCTATAAAGGGATGTTGTCGGGCGAGACGGAGTGGCAAGGGGTATCGGGCCAGGCGCAGGATTACCTGTTGGCGTTGAACGCCGTGGGCGACAACGCCGCTTACACCATTCACCTTTCCATTACTGACCACGGACCGGGAGACGGCCCGCCGCCGGCAACGGCGACCGCCACGGCGACGCCGGAAGGCGACGTCGTGCCCGGTGGCCCCCTGTATCCTGTAGTAGATGCGGAATCGGGCTTCCTCCTGGGCGGCGCGCAAAGTGGCGTGTGGGTGGATGCGCAGACGTACGCTTCTTACCTGCAGGACACGGACCGGCCTTACAGCGTGTACACGCTGAGCGGCGAGAAGGGTGTGGTTACGGGCAGCCCGCCGGTTGGGGCGGGCGCGACGTGCGAGCAGCCGGTGGTGCCCCTGACCCCGGCGGGCGACTTTGAAAACACGGTGGCGCTGGTGGCGACGTGGAACGCCGCGCCGCGCCTGGCGCAATCGTTGGAGACGGACATTGCCGAGTACCGCGAATTGGTCTCGGAGCGCCTGGAGAAAGAAGGGCTCGCAGATCCGGAGGTGCACATCGACCGCATCTTGAGCGCCGACCTGGATGGCGATGCTGTGGATGAGGTGCTGATCGTTGCTTCGCGCCTGAGCGCCGGCACTGACCTGCCGCCTGTGGCTGCGGGTGATTACGCGCTGCTGCTTCTGCACAAGATAAACCCTGAGGGCGGGGCAAAAGTGACCGTACCCCTGGCTCTGGACGTTTATCACGAGGCCAATGACCTGGCCTATCCTTATCGCTACGATGTGCTGGGATTGCTGGATCTGAACGGCGACGGCTATCTGGAGATACTGGTAGAGGCCGATCGTTACGAAGGTCGCAAGGTGGTGGTGTATGAAATCACCTCGGCCGGATTACAGCAGGTGCTGGAGGCCGGTTGTGCGCAATAGAGGTCACTGACCGCCACAGGGGTAAGCTGGCGCGCCGGGCGTCCCGCAGGATGCCCGGCGCGCCAACAGGCGGTATCACTCTACGCGGGTGAGCGTGGCGCTCATTGTGGGGTTGGAGCCACAGAGCGACGGAGGGTACATCGTGGCTTCGGCAACCATACTTTCGCCGTCAGGGGCCAGGGTCGCTTCCAGCTCTACGGTAACCTCAAAGCCGTTGACTTCGACGGTCGTCGTGGTTGAAAGCTGGCGTCCATCGACCTGGTCCAACTCGTCGTTGGCATTCAGCGTGAGCGCGGGGACGTCGAAGGCGCCACAGAAACCGCCGGCGTTCACGACCACGCCTTCGCCCAGCGTGGCTGTGCCTTCAATTTGACGACCACGCTGTACCATGTCCAGTTGCAGGGAGGCGCTGCTCTCTGCGTCGCCGTGGATGGTGCCGGCGAAGGCGCCGGTGAAGGGGCCGGGCGCTTCGGTCGCCGCTGCTTCTGTTTCTGGGATGGGGGTGGCCTCTGTCTGTGGCGGCTCTGTCGCCGGCACACTGGTGGGATCCTCGATGGTTGGCGCGCCTGCGCCGGCCGCCAGCGTGGGCGTAGGCAGGAGGGGCGTCGCTTGCGGCGGTGCGGGCGCTGACCCGCCCACGAGGTCTGTGATCCAATCCTGCCAGCGGCTGGGCGCTGCGTCGCAGGCCACGAGGAGCGGCAGGAGAGCAACGAGAAAAATCAATTGTCGTGTCATTTTCTGCATGCTATTTCTCACGTTTTGCGCTCGGTGTTGCGGTCCGCCTGGCGCGCACCGTATCCGCCGCTTCTCCGCATAGCGAGCGTGATAGTCTTCAATACAGTAATACGTTTTGCTCCCAAGGGAGCGGGATAAGCCGCAAACGTACAGGATAATGCGCCAGATGTGTGATTTGACCACTAAGTTTAATGTGCGACTTAAGCGCGGCCGTACAACGACCTGGCTGACCATTTCTTCAACGGGCTGGGTGAAACGGTGGTGAAGATGGGCCTGGCAATACCGTTGGGCCACGCAGCGGCAGGCGAAAGATAGCGGCAAACTATACAAATCCGACAATAGAAAGGCGTGCGATTTTGGCCACTTTTTACCATAGACAAAGACAGGAGCGCCCGTTACACTCAAATTCATGCTTGTAATTTGCGACCATGGTGGTTATAATACCGGCCAATTGCAAGTTGTATGACCAATTAGCGCAAAGAAAGAAGGTATTCGCTAAGTTCATGATTCCGGCCACTTTTCTGTCTGGCATTATTGCTGTCCTTATTATTGGCTTATTCCTTATCCTTATCGGGATTGAGGAAATAGTTGCGCATGGGCAGCCAGGAACGTGAACGGTTAGCGTAAGACAAAGACCAGGAACTCAAGGGGCTGTCTGAAAAAGACAGCCCCTTTTTTTGTTTATGATGTTCATGCCGACGAGAGTCACCGAAAAGAATCGTTACTGCCAAGCGCAAGCCACTTGCGCCGGGCAAGAGATGGGTGCGCCCATGCGCGCAAAGGCCACAGCCGTTTGTCAAGCAGTACACGACAAACGGCTGTTTTCTTTTCCCCCTGTTTATGAGTCCCTGATTCAATACAACGAGGTGCTGAATGCGTTCTGATCGTCTAAAAGCGGGCTACGATCGAGCTCCGGCCCGCGCCATGCTCAAGGCAGTTGGTTTCACCGATGAAGATCTGCGCCGCCCGCTGATCGGCGTGGCCAATACGTGGATCGAAATCGGGCCCTGTAATTTCCATTTGCGGCGCCTGGCTGCCCGCGTGAAGGAAGGAATCCGCGCGGCGGGCGGCACGCCGATGGAGTTCAATACGGTCTCTATTTCGGACGGCATCACCATGGGTACGGAAGGGATGAAGGCGTCGTTGATCAGCCGCGAGGTGGTCGCCGACTCTATCGAGCTGGTGGCTCGCGGCAACCAGTTTGACGCCGTGGTAGCGCTGTCCGGGTGTGATAAGACGATTCCGGGCACGATTATGGCCCTGGCGCGGTTAGATATTCCGGGCCTGATGCTGTATGGCGGCTCTATTGCGCCCGGCAGGTTTGAAGGGCGCGACGTGACCATCCAGGACGTGTTTGAAGCGGTGGGCGCCTATAAAGCGGGGCGCATGAGCGAAGAGCAGTTCACGGCGCTGGAAAACGCGGCGTGTCCCGGAGCGGGGGCCTGCGGTGGGCAGTTTACGGCGAACACGATGGCCACGGCGGCCGAGTTCCTGGGCATCGCACCCGTGGGCAGTGGCAGCGTGCCGGCAACGGCGGAGGAGCGGGACGAGGTCGCTGTGAACGCGGGCAAACTGGTGATGGACCTCCTGGATCGTGGGGTCACGGCGCGACAGATTATCACGCGCGAGGCGCTGGAGAATGCCATCGCCTCTGTGGCAGCCACGGGCGGTTCCACCAACGCCGTGCTGCACCTGTTGGCGATTGCCCAGGAGGCGGGCGTGTCGCTGGACATCGAAGATTTCGACCGCATCAGCCAGAGCACGCCGCTGTTGGCCGATTTGAAGCCGGGCGGGCGCTACGTGGCGCACGATCTGTACAAAGCCGGCGGCATCCAGCTGGTGATGCAGCGCCTGGTGCGGGGCGGCTATGTGCAGGGCGATGCGATCACGGTCAGCGGGCGCACCTTTGCCCAGGAAGCGGAGACGGCGACGGAGACGGGCGGGCAGCAGGTGGTTGCCGGTGTGGACGAGCCGTTCAGCCCCAGCGGCGGGCTGGTGATCCTCAAGGGCAACCTGGCGCCTGAGGGGTGCGTGATCAAAATCGCGGGGCACAACATGCGCTACCATCGCGGTCCCGCGCGCGTGTTCGATTGTGAAGAAGATTGCTTCGCCGCGGTGCAGGAGGGCCAGATCAAGAGCGGGGACGTGGTGGTCATTCGTTATGAGGGGCCCAAGGGCGGTCCGGGCATGCGCGAAATGTTGGGCGTGACGGCAGCCATCGTGGGCGCGGGGCTGGATGACTCGGTGGCCTTGCTGACCGACGGGCGTTTTTCCGGCGCCACGCACGGGCTGATGGCGGGGCACGTAGCCCCCGAGGCGGCGGTCGGCGGCCCTATCGCCGCGGTGCAGGACGGAGACATGATCGTCTTTGACGTGGAGAAGCGCACGCTCGACGTGGAGTTGAGTGAGGAAGAGATGGCGCAGCGCTTGGGCGAGTGGCAGGCGCCGCCGGCGCGCTATGAGTGGGGCGTGATGGCCAAGTACGCGCGGCTGGTGAGTTCGGCCTCGCGTGGGGCTGTGACGGGGT
>JBMCFH010000114.1:0-10817 GCA_048620455.1 Chloroflexota bacterium
TGCGGCCCATCGGATGTGACGGCGAAAAGTTGAACGTCTGTCATAAGCGGTCTAGTGCTCCGTTAACCAGGAACTCGAAAACTTGCTGTGGCCGGTGTCCCCACCGAGCCACCGGGCTGCGGTCAGGAGACCGGCCCGAGCAATACAGAAACCAGCTTTACAGAGCGCTAGCTACGACTCTCCGTAAGATCTGCTTCTGCTTTTCGCGCGGCGAGCTGGCGGCGGATGTCGTTAAATGTCTCGCGGTCCAGCGGATAGCGCCAGGCAGCGAGAATGGCCAGGAAGAGCATGATGGCCGGCAAAACGCCCACGAAAAAACGCATGGCGCGCAGGGCTGCTTCCGGCTGCTGGATGAAAGCGCTGCCCTGCTGGCTGCTGACGTAGCCCACGGCGGACAACACCTGGCCCACGGCAAAAGTCGCCAGCGCCGACGCAAGTTTACGAAAAAAGACGAGATAGCCGTAATAGACGCCTTCCCGGCGCACGCCGGTCCTCAATTCGTCGACTTCGATGACGTCGGCCACGATGGCCCAGGGCACGGCGTTCGCCGCGCCGTAGCCCAGGCCGGCGAACACGGCGGCTACCAGGACCAGATTCTGGCCTCCCGGCGGCGCCTGGCTGATGAACAGCAACATAATGCTCAGAAAGGCCATGCTGCCGATGTAGGTGCGCCGCTTGCCATAGTGGTGCATGAGGCGCACGGTGATCGGCATGGTAACAAAAGCCAGCCCTAGCACCGTCGCCAGCAACAGGTTGTCGAAGCCCGGCGAGACGCGCACGTAGTCGATCAGGAAACGGACGAAGATCAGCAGCACCACGTCCACCGTGGCGAAGGACAGGAGGTAGATGGCTGCCGCCAGCCGGAAGGGGCGGTTGGCAAACACCTCTTTGAACGTTTGAATCGGCCGCAGCGGCTCTGTGATCGGTTCGTGTGGGGGTTCGCGGATTACTTTAAATAGAATGAAGTAGGGGATGATCATGGTCAGCCCCCACACGCCCGCAGAGAGGGCATACCCGCTGCGCAGGCCCACGACCCCGCCGCCAAACCACGGCGCAAACACCTGCTCGGCCAGCAACTTGAACAGACCGCCGGTGATCAAAGAGGCGATGATGGACACGCCGATGCGCCAGCCGGCAAGGTTGCTGCGCTCGTCATAATCTTCGGTCAGCTCCGGCGTCAGAGCCGAGTAGGGCACGTTGATCAACGTGTATAGCGTGTCGAATGCCAGGAAGACGAGCACGTAGTACAACGCCTGCGCCGTGGTGCTCTCGAAGGGCGGCACCAGAAACATGAGGGTAAAGGTCAGGCCAAAGGGCACGGCGGCGATGACCAGCAGCGGGCGGCGGCGACCCCAGCGCGTGTCCAGGCGGTCGCTGAGCATGCCCACAACGGGATCGTTGATGCCGTCCCACAGGCGACCCACGAGAAAAATGGTGCCGGCAAGGGCTGCGTCCAGACCCACGACGCTGGTCAGGAAGAAAAACCAGAAAGCGTTGCGCGCCGTGGTTGATGCTGCGGTGCCCCAATCGCCCAGCCCGTAGACGAACTTGATGTGCCTGGGAAGGGACGGGGATGCCGGAGGCGTGGTCATCTCAGATTGCAGTCCGCTCAGGGCAGGTGCGCGCGTACGTAGTCGGCGTAAGCGCGGCCCAGATAGGTGAGGTCGCCGCTGTCGCGGTCGTAGAGGAAGCTGGGCGCGTACTGGTCGTCGGGCGCGCCCGACAGCATAAACCAGAACCACCACTGCACCAGACGGTTGTCGTCGCCGGCATAGCCGCTTTCGTCGCGCGCCGTCAGGAAGAAATCAAACGTGTCCGTCATGAAGCCGGCGACGTCGGCCCGCGAAAAGCCGTAGTCGTGGGGCATCAGGAAGCCGTACTCGGAAACGACCAGGGGCCGGTCTCCGTAGCCGCGTTGCGCCATCCAACGGCGGAAGTCGATCAGATTCTGGCGAAAGATGTCCATGTCCAGATGATCCTCGATTTCATAGTGGATGGCCAGTTCGTCGCTCATGCCCGGCGGAATACCGATTCCCCAGCTATCATGTTCCTCGCGCAGAATAAAAGCGTGCACGTTCCAGATATCCACGGGCATCGGCTGCCCATAACGATCCTCGTAGCTTTCCAGGACCACGTCCAGATAAGCGCGGCGCAGGGGCGTGGGTTGCGAGACGCCCCCGATGGCCACGAGCGCCGACGGATCACGTTGCTTAATATAGGTGTGCAATTGGTGGTAAAGTTGGGCGTAGGTCTGCGGGCGCACGTTGTCCTGCGAGATCACGTCCGGCTCGTTGCCAATGAGCCAGATCGCGCCGGGATTGGCAGCCAGCGCCGCGTCGATTTCGTGCCAGGGGGTGCGCACGCGATCTTCCTGCAGCCGGATCATTTGCCAGAACTGCACCCCATCCGCAGCAGGCGGATGGGCGCTGACCAGCCACGTGGCGTAGCTGCCGAACGGCAATCCCGCAACCAGCGCCGGGCCTACGTCTTCCATGGCTGCGGTCACGCCAAAGCGCTGCTCGTCGTCGAGGGGCAATGAGCCGGGACGGTCGGCAAGCTTTGGGCCGCTGCCGGCAGCCGTTGTTTCCTGGGGTGCCGGTGTCGTTGAGGCTGCTGCCGGCGCGCTCGTAGGAGCATCAGTGGCCCGCGGTGTGGGGGAGGGGCCGATGGACGCCGCAGCCGGCGTCCCCTCTTTGCCCGTCTGCACGGCGTAAATCAGAAGCGCTCCCACGCCGGCGGCAAACAGCAGCGCTGGCAGCAAATAGCGGCTGAGACGCCCCATTCGTTATGGGCCGCCCAACAGCCGGTGCACGATCCCGATGAGGAATAAGAAGAAGCGTTGAAAGATGTTCAGCCGGGGTCGCGTCTGCAGGCTTTGCTCCATGAGGCCCATGGCTTCCACAAATCGTCGCTGGCGCAGGCGCAACAGGCTCAGGGCGCGCAGCAGTTGTGCCTGCTTTTCGCGGTCACCGCTGGCAGCCATCAGTTCCACGGCTTCGCTGTAGTAGTGGGCTGCCGTTTCCGGCTGGCCCTGGAAGGCGTAAAGGTCGCCCAGGTTGCCCAGGCTCTGCGCGCGCCGGTGGTCGTCGCCGCTCTTTTCGAACAGGTCGATGGCGTCGCAGAACGCGTCTTCTGCCGCCTCCCAGTTCTGCCGCACCCGCTGCACCACACCGATGTTGTTCAGCATTTCACCGCGCGCGGCTTCATCTCCGCTCTCGGCGTAAGCGCTGGCGGCGGCTTCAAACTTGGCCAATGCTTCGTCGTGCATACCCCGGCGGAACAACGCCAGGCCTTCTTCTTTCAGTTCGTCAGACATGATTTAGTACGTGATTTCCAGTATGCCGGCGGCGATGCCGCGCAGCTCGTCGGCGTCCAATTTGCTCAGGCGCATAGCCGTCTGCAGATAGCGGATGTTGGCCGGTTTGGCCACGAACTCTTTGACGTCTATGGGCAACTCGTCCAGATGCCGCTGCATCCTGTGCTGCGCCTCGTGGCGCGCCAGGGGGCCGTGCTGGTCCTCCAGGAAGTCGTCGATCGACAGATCCAGGGCCCGCGCCAGTTCCTCAAGCTCCAAAAAGGGAATCTCCCGTTGGCCAAGCTCGTACGCTTCCAACGTCTCCGGCTCCACGCCGCTCTGTTGCGCCAGCTCCGCCACCGAGAGACCGGCCTCCAGCCGCGCCTGGCGCAGCAGGCTGCCGATCATCTTGCGACGCACGGAGAGGACGCCCTGGTAATCGGGTTCGGCGGCCTCCCCCAGCGTGTGGCTGCCCCAGAAATGGGCCATAGGCACGCCAAGGTAAATGGCCAGCACCTCCAGCTCGGGCAGCGAGATCACCTCCTGCCCCTCTTCTGCGCGCGCAAAGGCCTCCGGTGACATATTGAGGACGCGGGCGCACGCCTCTACGGATCGTCCGGCGTGCAGGCGGGCGTCTCGAATCAAAACTCCCAGGATCTTAGCGCGTGTTGCCTTCTGTTCATCCATAAGCTTTTTCCCGGACTGTGCGCACGGCGGCACAGATGTGTCGGCGGCACAAGAGTGTATGACTAGTCAGGGAGGATATTAGCATAAGTGGGCAGGAAGCTCAACTCTCTGTTTCAGGCTGAGAGGGCGGCGATTACTCGCCAACTGGGGCGGAGATGATGTATAATACGATGTATTATAAGACATCACAGGGAGTTGAGCATGGCTCGTTATCCACTAAATCTTCCCATAGAGTTGAAACGCGAGGCCGAGACGTGGGCCGAGCGGCAGGGCGTTTCGCTCAACCAGTTTATCCTCTGGGCCGTATCGGAGAAAGTAGGGGCCTTGAAGCAACAGTTGGACGACACCGACTTCCCGCAGATTACGTACCGGCGCGGCGCGGCAGGGCGTCCCACGGCGGTGTTGCGCGAGACAGGTATCCGCGTGCAGACCATCATGACGGCAGCTCGAGAATGGCAATGGACGCCGGAGAAGATAGCCGAGGAGTATGGATTGGCCCTGCCCCAAGTGAAAGAAGCGCTGGCCTTCTACGAAGCGCACCGCCAGGAAATTGACGCGGAAGTTGAAGTAGAAGCGATCCTGGCCGGCGCCACAGATGGCTAAGCCGCGCCTGCATCTGGACGCCGACACTTCGATGAAAGCTCTGCAGAAGGCGCTAGTCGCACGCGGACATTCGGTGACGCGCACGCCCAATGAGTGGATGCCGGCAAATGCCAGCGATGAAATGCAACTGCGCGGCGCGACCATGCAGGGTCGATGTATCTTTACCTTTAACATCGCGGACTTTGCCGTACTGGGCGACCGCTACCCGCGCCACGGAGGAATAATCCTCGCCGTGCAACGAGACTGGACGCTTTCGTCACTCATCCAGGCGCTGGACCGGCTGCTCGCGGAGACGGAGGCCGAGGCGTTGGTGGGCCAGGTGCGCTGGCTGAATGAGTGGCACGAGTGAGGAGGGCGCGGAAGGGGTGGCTGCAGAATGCGACCGCCAGCTACAAAAATGACGGTCGCCGCCCGCGCTTCAATGGTCCCGCAGTAGTGTATAATGTGCGCTATAGCGGTAATTTCTGACCATCATATGCAGGACGGAGGGTAAAGCTGATGAATCGTCGAAGGTTTGGTCCGTTTATGCTTTCCTTGTGTGTTCTTCTCTTCCTGGCGCTGGCGATGGGGGCAGCGCGTACTGTTCAGGCCGGCCCAGGGAAAGGTGGTCCCGAAGCGGTACGCTTCGCCACGTTCAACGCCTCGCTTAACCGCAGCTCCCAGGGGCAGCTCGTCGATGACCTCTCAGTACCAGACAACGCCCAGGCGCAGGCCGTCGCCGAGATCATCCAGCGCACGCGCCCCGACGTGTTGCTGATCAACGAGTTCGACTTCGACCCCAACGGGCTGGCGGCGGAGCTGTTCCGGCAGAACTATCTGGGCATCTCGCAGAACGGCGCGGAGCCCATCGTTTATCCCTATTATTACGTGGCGCCGTCCAACACAGGCATTCCCTCAGGGTTTGATCTGAACAACGACGGCGTGGTAGGCGGGCCGGACGACGCCTTCGGGTTTGGCTTCTTCCCCGGCCAGTTCGGCATGGCCGTTTTCTCGCGCTATCCCATCGATTACGACGGCGTGCGCACCTTCCAGACGTTCCTGTGGAAGGACATGCCCGGCGCTCTGTTGCCCGATGATCCCAACACGCCGGAGCCTGCCGATTGGTACTCCGAAGAGGAATTGGAGGTGTTCCGCCTCTCCTCTAAGAGCCACTGGGATGTGCCCATTGAGGTGGGCGGCAAGACCGTGCACTTCCTGGTCAGCCACCCCACGCCCCCCGTCTTTGACGGGCCGGAAGATCGCAACGGGCGCCGCAACTTCGATGAGATCCGCTTCTGGGCCGACTACGTGCTGCCCTCGCGCGACGATTACATTTACGATGACGAGGGCAACACCGGCGGTCTGCAGCCCGGCGCGCTCTTCGTCATCGCCGGCGACCAGAACTCAGATCCCTTTGACGGCGACAGCATTCCCGGCTCCGCGCAATTGTTGCTGGAACACCCGCTGGTCAACACGCACATGACGCCGTCCAGCGAGGGCGCGGTGGAGCAGACCCTGCTGCAAGGAGGCGTCAATCTGGATCATCAGGGCAATCCGGCTTATGATACGGCAGACTTTGCCGAGCCGCCGGGTAACCTGCGCGTAGATTATGTGCTGCCGCGCAAGAACTTGCGCATCGTCGATAGCGGCGTCTTCTGGCCCACGAGCGACGATCCGCTGTTTCGTCTGGTAGGCACCTTCCCCTTCCCCAGTTCGGACCACCGCCTGGTGTGGGTCGATGTATGGGTGCCCGGGGCCCGTTAATCGTGACGTAGAGTCCTTACAACGGAACATTGCATGACGCGTCTGCGCGCCGTCCGCTTCAGCCAGTGGGCGGCGCGCCAGACGCGGCGTGTCACAGTTGAGAAAGGGTTATGATTGCCACCATCCGCGGCGTAGTGAACTACATAGGCGAGGATCATCTGATTATCGGGGTGGGGGGCGTCGGGGTGCGCGTGCACGTGCCGCGCACCGTACTGGAAGACGTGGGCGGGGTGGGGCGCACCATGAACCTGCACACACACCTCATCGTGCGCGAGACGGAGCTGACGCTGTACGGGTTCGAGACGCAGGAAGACCTCTCCCTGTTCGAGCTCTTGCTGGGCATCAGCGGCGTGGGGCCCAAGGTGGCGCTGGCGATCCTTTCTACGTTGAGCCCGGAACTATTCAAGAGCGCCGTGGCCCGCGAGGAGGCCGCGGTGCTGCAGCGCGTGCCGGGGATCGGCAAAAAGACGGCTGAGCGCATCCTGTTCCAATTGCGCGACAAGGTGGAAGCGGTGGCTGCCGGCGGCGTCTCGCCCTACGTCAGCGACGTGGACGCCGACGTGATTGAGCTGTTGACCAACCTCGGTTTCAGCATCGTGGAGGCCCAGGCCGCCTTGCAGCAGGTGCCGCGCGAAACCCAGGGGGTGGACGAGCGCCTGCAGCGCGCGCTGCAGTACCTGGACGAGCGGCACTCGAGCTGAGGGCGGGATTCTACCTCACGTAAACCTCCGGGAGGCTCTAGCCGACTGCGTTCGGCCGGCCTCCCGGAGGGTGGTTGCTCCCCTAACGTTATAAAATCTTAACCATCCTGTAAGCGGGATCGTAAGTGACCGATCCTACAATGGAAGCATCATAGTACTAAAGTCATGCCCGTCGCGCTTAACATAGAAGGAGAGGTTCATGATGCTTCGCAAAAAGCTTTATTTTCTGGTTCTCGTACTCGCTCTGCTTATCCCCGCAACTGCTGTCTACGCTGTTGTTGATTCGGTCACACTTTACGATGGCTCCGACCCCGTCCACCAGGTCGATTTGTTGACCACGGAGGTGGACGGCGCTAACGTCACTTACACCTATGCTATTACGGGGCTTAGCGACGTCCCCTTTGCCCTCAGCCACTGGGTTCTGGCCATAGACACCTGTATCAGCGAGGAGTTTCTTGTGAGCCCGGCCGATGGGTCGACGTATGACACGCCAACCGATCTTGACGAATGTGAGGACGATTACGATTGTGAGCCTGCCTCTTACGACGTCACCGCCGGGTTCGATGGCTCCACAGGCATGACCGGGTTGAAGTTCGATATCATCGGCGAAGAGGGTTTGAATGAAGGCGAGACACATATCTTCGAGATTACCGTGAAGGACGTCTTGGGCGACGAGGACGTCAATCTGTTAACCAAGTATGGTGATACGGACACGGGCGGCGACGAGGAGATTACTGGCCCGGTGTGTCCCGGCCCAACCGCCGTCACCTTCTCCTCCAGCAACGTCAGCAGCCAGGCTACGAGCGCTTTGCTGCCCTTCGTTCTGCTGATGGGCCTGGGTCTGGCGACTGTGTCCGTCGTCGTCTGGCGCAGACAGGTCACGACCGGCTAGTCACTGACACATACACTTTGTAGAAACAGAAAGCGCCCCGGCAATCATTCGCCGGGGCGCTTTTTTGCGTTCAATTTGCTCGTGCCGGACTGTCTCAGACGCGGGCCGGCGCCAGCCGGGTGATGACCGTGCCTCCCGTGCCCAGGGCCAGCAGGCCGAACAGGGCCAGTAGTACGCTGTTGCGCACGGCGTCCCGCGTGGCATGGTTCGCTTCCGTTTTATCCAGGGTAATGGCTGTGGGAATCGGCTCCGCTTCGCAACTGCTCTCCACCAGTTGTTCGCCGACCAGAGAATAGGATTGTGGCCCTTCGGGCACCGTCGCGCCGCGCACGCGCACGGTCCACGTGCCCGCTTCCGGAGCGTCGACCACAACCTGTTCCACCACGTTCAGGTCGTCGCGCGCGCCCTCGTCGCCCTTCGTCCACGAATGGCGCTGTGCCGGTTGTTGAGGATTGGCGGGGTCCAGGAGCCAGGGCCCGTACACAGTTTCGCCGTCAGGGGCCACGACCTCCAGGTCGAGGTTGTTGATCAGGGCGCGGGCCGCGTTCGGTTCGGCGGGCACATCGTCCCACACCAGGGTTACCTTCAGATTCTCGTCGCCTTCGTTTACCGTCAGCGCGTAACTGTTCGTCTCACCCTGCACGATATCGCCTTCCACGTGGTGCGGCACCAGTTTAACCGTGCGCTGGCTATTGACGCGCCCGTAGCCGGAGCTGTAGTCGGGTCCCGCGTTCAAATAATCCAGGCCAGGATCGTCCAGGTCGTCCGCGCCGTGCAGGATGAGGGCCCTGGTTGTGGAGGGCAGGGGGTTGCCCGCGCTGTCGCCGCTCGCCGTGCACGCGTTGTGGTACTGTTCCAGCACCAGGGCCATGCTGCCGGAGACGGCGGGCGCAGCCATCGACGTGCCGCCGTAGGAACCGTAGCGATCCTGGCTGATGGTGGAGTAGATGCCGCGGCTTGGTTCTGATTGGCCCGCGGCGACGACGTCCGGTTTGAGGCGCCCATCGAGTACCGGCCCCCAGGAGCTCCTGTCCATCATGGTGCTATCGACGGAGTGGATACCGCCCACGGTGACCACGTTCTTGGCCGACTGCGGGCCGCGGTGGATGGTGCCGTAGGGGTCGTCACACTGTTGGCGCTGATTGCCCGCGGCGAAGATAACCGGAATGCGCCGCCCGTAAATGCCGGTGACGATGGCGTCATAGTCGTTGGACCAGCTGTCGTATTCGCCGGCGTCGGCGCAGCCGCCGATGGCCCAGGAGTTTTGCGAGAGGTCGATGCCGTAGCTGTTGATGGCCGTATCGTGGTCCATCGTGCCAAAGCCCCAGTGGAAAGAGTAGATTTGCAGGCCGGGCGCAATGCCGCGCCACTGCCCGGCGTCGCCCCCGTTCGCTTCGCTGAGGCTACCGTCTCCGCCCAGAATGCCTGCCACGTGTGTGGCGTGATTGATATCACTGGCGCCGGAGGGATATTCCTCACCCGCAATCAGCCTGCCTCCGAAGTCATCGTGCGAGTTATCGGCTACCGCCGCGTCCCACATACCGGCCTGCACGCCGGCGCCGCTCAGGAAGTAGGGGCTGTCGTGCACGCCGTCGGCGGCGATTGCCTCCCGCGAGCCGTCGTTCAGTGACTGCCGGGGCGGCGGCGCCTGGGTGATCCACTGGATCTTGTCCTCACTCGCCAGGGCCGCGAGCTGTTCAGGGGGCAGGGTGATGTGCAGGCGATGGTACTCCGTTTCCTGCCGCGTAATCGCGCCCTCGTGGGCCGCAATCAGGCGCTCCGCCTCTTCCAGGGTGACGCCGGCAAAGGGCGTGACCCACAGGTTCACCGTTTCGTCGTTGTTCACGGCCCAACTGCCGAAGTTGCCGCCATAGATCGCCGGATCCACCTTGTCCTGCGGCAGGAGCGGCCCCATCCAGCGCACGAAGGTCAGGGCGCGCACGCGACCGTTATCCGCGGGAAAGCGGGCCAGCCAGCTATTGTGGGGGATGTAGCCCAACAGCTCGACGCCGGCGGCTTCTAACTGCGCGCGCTGCGCCTCGTCGGGCACCGTCTCCAACTGAATCAATCCATACGCATCGACAGATGCGCCATCCTCCGCCTGCGCCGCGCCGGCGTCAGACGCCGGCTGCACAGTGCGTGATTTTAAGTAGATCGGTGAATTCTCACTGTCTTCTGCGCCGCCGGCTGCCAGGAGAGGCGCCGCCAGGACCAGGGCGGCGACCGCCAGGCACAGGGCCAGGAATAATAAAAAGGTTCGTTTCTGCTGCATTGGTTTGCTGTTCCTATCACGTTAATCGTGCGAAATTGTTTCGGAAAGTGACAGTTCCAGCGTACCGTTCAGGGCGCGGTTGCACGATAAGAATGAGGTCCTGAAACGGGGAAAACGGGCGGTGAAAATAGTACTATTACGGCCAAAAAGCGGTTCAAAACCCTATCAAATCGCCCTAAAAGGCGCTTCTGATAGCTTTTGAGAGAGTTTTCACGGTATAAACAGCCCGCTACGGCGTCCCTTGCGGATTGTCGTATGGAGTGGTTTGTCATGCTGAGTGGGCCACCCGGCCAGGACAAAGCATCTACGGTAGTTGCCTCGGTGAGCGAGGCGGTGCAGTTGTGGCGACGGTTCTACGTGAGATTCTTCGTTTCACTCAGAATGACACCGGTAGTATGGGAGAGACATCGCGAAAAGTGTCATCCTGAACGGAGTGAAGGATCTGCGGTAGTTGCCTCGGTGAGCGAGGCGGTGCATTTGTGGCGACGGTTCTACGTGAGATTCTTCGTTTCACTCAGAATGACAAATGACTGCTCAGAATGACAGTAATGTAAGGAATCAAAGGAAATATTTGTGGAGAGTGGCTGATCTATGGCAGACAAAATGACGAAGAAAAAATCATCG
>JBMCFH010000115.1:0-10642 GCA_048620455.1 Chloroflexota bacterium
ATCCCAGACCACTCCCTGTCATCGCGGGCGCCGCGGCGGAGGGTGCTGCGGCAGTCGGCGCCGCCGCAACGGGCGCCACGTCAGTGGGCGCCACGTCAGTGGGCGTCGGCGGCGGCGTCGAGGTGGGAATAGGGGTGGGCAGCGCCGGCGCCGGTAGCAGGCTGAGCGAGGAGAATAATCCCTCGTCCTGCCCCCTGCTCTGCGCCAACGATTCCGTCAGCCGCCCGGGGTCGGCGGCGGGCATCACCGTGGGCAACACACGCGCGTCCACGCGCTGCAGGCTGCGATAGGCGTCGTTCAACTCGCCCAGCGTCTGCCAGGCGGCGATTGCCGCGCCCACAAAGAGGACGACGGCGGCTATTTCCGCCGCCAGCAGCAGGCGGTCCGCCAGGCTCCGGCGCGAGCCCCGCTTCCGGGCCTGGGCTGCACTCTTGCCGACCGTGTCACCCGCCGCCTTGCGGCCCTTGCCGGTCGCCTTCTTGCGACTCGCTTTTGCGCGGGCCGCGCGCCGCTGATGCAGCGCGCGTGGGCTGTTGGACGGTCCATCGGCTTCGCCGATGGCCTGCCTATCACCTGCAGTGAAGGGCCGGGCGGGTTGTGGCGTCTGAGCGCGTTCGTCCAGCGCAAGACGGTCGCCAAGCATCAGGCGCAATAATCGCAGCAACAGGAATAGGATCGTCAGACCGGCAAAAAAGAGAAGGACCTGGCGCAGCCCAATGCGACGGCTTCGCCTGCCAACGACAATGTCTAGAGTGTCCACACTGTCAGCGCTTTCAGCGTTGGTAGTCACGTGCTCTCTGTTCATGGATGGCCTCTATTTGTATCTGTCTCCACGCCCGATGTGGGGCAACTGTGGCCCCTACCGGCGGCGCAGTCAGGGTCTCCAGCGCCTTGCCGGCGAGTGTCGCCCCTTTGCTCTGGCGAAAGGCCGGCGGCAACGACTGCTCTGGCTGCGCCTGCACTTGCGCTTCCTGCAGCGCCGCTTCCATCTGCTGCGCAGCCGCCAGCTCCCGGTGCAGGTCCTGGCGCACGTTCCACAACTTTAGTGCGCCAGCAAAGAGCGCCGCCACCACCAACAGTTCGATGGCCAGCAACACACTTTTGACTGCTTTCGACCTGAACGAGGATCGACCGGGAGGGTCGTAGTGTACAAGGTCGTCGTTGAACGCGTGATTCATGTAATTCCGATGACGCCTGATTTGCTGCCGGTTGTTGCGACCCGCCGCTGCACCGGCACTCAACGCACACAGAGGCAGGAAGTTGCCAGAGGAAAAAGTCCCCTACTTCCTGTTAATGATAGACGATTGAGATTACAGGCTGTATTACAGTAGAGGTGAAATTTCCGATCAAAAGGCGAAAGGCGCATTTCGAGCAAGACGTGCCCGAAATGCGCCTATCACATTGTTTCCACACGCTCCCTTTAGACCGTGGGCGGTTCCTCCGGACCTAAGTCGACGTCCGGTGCAGCGCCGGGCCGGGGCGGTTCCGGCGGCGCGCTGCGTAGCTCGCTCACAAACCGTTCCGCCTCGCGACCGGCGACGTCGCGCGCGCCGAGCCCAAAGGCCAGCGCCGCCGCCACGGCGACCGCGCCCAATGTCAGACCAAAGGCCAGGTTCACCGTCTGCTCGGCCACGCCCAACTGCTCCAGGGCAATGGCGCCGGCGAAGATGATCACGGCCCAACGCGCCAGCGTGGCCATCAGCGACGCGTTTCTACCGCCGCTGCCCAAGACCAGATCGCGCGCCAGATTGGCCAGGTAGACGCCGAGGGCCAGGATTACGACGGCCAATAGCAATCGCCCGCCAAAGACCAGGAACTCGGCTATGATCGTCGCCAGCAATTCAAATTCAAGCAGATTGGCCGCTTCCATGGCCGCAAAGAGCATAATGGCCACCAGCACCAGCGTGCCCACGATGTCCGCCGGAGTGCGCAGCGTGGCCTCGCCCGTCAACCGCGTCAGGCCCAAGCGCGCCATCAGATCGTTGAAACCGAGCCCCGCCAGCAGGTCGGCGACGATGCCGGCTATCACTCGCCCCACGAAGTAGGCCAGAATCAACAGCAGCGCCGCGCCGAACAGTGCGGGAATGGCGTTCAGCAATCGCTCCAGCATCTGCGTCGCCGGCTCAGAGATGGCCTCGATTTGCAACGCATTGAGGGCGGCGATGAGCGCCGGGATGAGGATCAGGGCGTACACCAGCGTGCCGATCAGCTGCGACAGGGACAGATCCAGGCCCACGCGCCGCGCCAGCCGCTCCGCCCCCAGGCCACGCGCCAGCTGCGTTACGAGCCCGCGCAGGATGCGCGCCAGCAGATAGCCCGCTGCCAGGATGATGGCGGCGGCAATGAGCCGCGGCAAAAAGGCCACGATGTCCGCAATCAGCTGGTTCAACGGGTCGGTGATGAAGGTCAGGCCCAGCCGGCGGAAGAAGGCCACCAGCACAAAGAGCATGACCAGGTAAAAGCCCAGCCGGCCGATGGCCCGTTCCACGCTCGGTTCCGCCTGAGGATCGCTGTCCATGGCCCGCGCCAGACGGTTGTCCAGCGTCGTGCGGCCCAGCACAGCGATCACTATCCGCTCCACCAGCTTGGCCACGACGTAGCCGACGATGAGAATGATCAGAGCGATCAGAAAGTCGACGACGCCCTCGCCCAGCACAGGCACGAGGGGTGCGAACAGTTGGTCAAAGAAATCCATTTGGTCCCTCCTCAGCTCCTATCGATAGCGTCAGTTCCCGCCACCAATACAAAATCTCCTACTCCAGCACTGTAAATCATTTCGTGGATGCCCCACAACTATCCGGGACACAGCCGCGGGTACAAAGCAAGATATAGATGGTTACCACGAGGGGCTCCGGGCGGCGCGGGACGCCTGTTGTGCGCGGCGTGCAACTTTACGGCAAGAACCCCGTACTATATAATGATCCATGAGCCAGAGTCGCGACACTCGTCCGGTGCTCTCTCATCCATACGCCAAACAACCCGTTCGCATCTATACCATTGGAGGCGCTCTGTGACCCGCACCAAGCCTGTCTACCTTCGTCTGGCCCTCGTTGCCTTGTTTTTTCTGTTGGGCCCGGCGCTCATCGCCCGCGCCCAGGCCGGGCCGGCGACCGACCGCGCCGGCGGGCCGCGCCATCGTATCGAAGTCGTGCTGCACGCCGACCGCGCCCCGTCCCCCGGCGGCAGCGCCACGCTAACCCTCAGCGCCACCCCCCTGGTGGACGCCCCGGACCTTGTGGTGAATTGGGGCGCGCCCGCGGGGGTCACCCTGTCGGGCAGCGCGCGAGAGAGCTTCGGGCCGGTGGACGCCGGGCAGACGGTGCAGAGCGAGCGCGAGGTACAATTCCCGAAGACAGGGACCTTCAAGATATGGGCCGAGGGCTCCTTCGAGCTGACCCCCGCTGCGCGCTTCGGCGCGTCCGGCGTGCTCTTCTTCACCGTGGACGCCCGCGGTTCCCACGCCTCCGATCTCGATCCCCGCGCCCGTAGCCCGATGGGCTCCACCATGGAGGCCGAGGTCACCAGCGCCCCGTTGCCCGCGCACTCTGAGCAGACCAGCGACGACCCCTGCTTCAACATATCGGGGAGCGTACGGCGCTGGGATCAGGAGCCCGCGCCCGGCGCTTATGAGGACCGGGAACGCGTGCCGGTGCGCAACGCCTGGGTCGAAATTCGCGAGGCGGACCCGCTCTTCGACGACCACATCGCCACTCTGGATACCGACGAAAACGGCGAGTTCTCCCACTCCTTTTGCGACAACGACGGCTGGTTCGACGACGAGCTGGAAATCTACGTGCGCCTGCACGCCGAGATCTACGTGGACGACCACCCCGTCGTAGCCGTTATCGACAGTTCCTGGATCGACGAGGTGTACCGCTACGATACCCCAACGTGGACCTCCGAAGGAGGCTCCCACGAGTTCAACATTGTGCTGGACATGACGCAGAGCGCGGTGTTCAACATCGCCGACGCCATCCTGGACGCCTGGTTCGTGTGGCGCGACAGCGGCGGCGCGTGGGAGGACAGCGACGTCTGGGAGCAGCGCATCTTCGAACGACCGGCCGAAGTGCATTGGGAACCGGGCTATGGGGACGACGGCTCTTTCTACAACGACTTCTGGAAGGAGATCACCATCGCCGACGATCCCTCCGACCCCGACGAGTGGGATGACTCGGTCATCATCCACGAGTACGGGCACATGGCCGACGACCTCTACAGTTGTGACGACAACCCCGGCGGCCCGCACTTCATCGGCGCGCTGGTCGACGATCCTGAGCTGGCCTGGGGCGAAGGCTACCCCGATTACTGGCAGAGCCTGGTGCGCGACCAGTCGGGCGCGTCGAACGCCAGCCGCTACCTGGACATCGGCGCCGGTGGGACCGGCGGCATCAACGTCGACCTGGAAGCGACTCAGCCGGCGGACCTGGTCAGCGTGCTCTACGAATTCGCCATTGCCGGAGCGTTGTGGGATCTGTATGACACGGCCCCGGACGGGCAGGATACGCTGGGCTACGGGCCGAACGGGATCCAGCGCGTCTACACCGGCGACACCTTCCAGTCGGTGGCCAACGGCTTCTTCGACGACGACTGCGACTTCGACACCTTCGCCCGCGCCTGGGTGCAGGACGGCCAACCGGCGAACGCCGTGACGGCGGCGATTATCGCCCAGAACACGGGCTACACCCTCTCGCCGGACAGCTCCGCTCCCATTACGGCAGGTGCGGACGGCGCAAACGCCCCGCAGGCTGTTTCCAACACGCCCCAGGGCCCCACCGACGGCGCGTGGTGGAACCAGGTGACGTACGTGCTGGACAACAGCCAGAGCATGGCAGGCGCGAAATTTGACGCGGCGAAGACGGTGCTGCTGGAGGCGATTAACGACCTGGGCCAGCAGCCGGAGGGCACGGAGTTACGGCTGGAGACGTTCAACCACGACAGCACGAGCAACGACCCCGTGTTCGCCGGCCAATTCTTCCCCGAGCGGCTCACGTCTACCGTCGAGGGCCTGTCCCCCAGCAGCGCGACGGACGGCAACTGCCAGGTGAGCGCCCTGCGCGCCCTGGCCCAGGCCATCGAGGGGCAGGAGCGCGGGCACGTGTGGCTCTTCACCGACGGCGACACCTACCAGACGCCGTCCGTGGGCAATGTCACGCACATGCTCAACGAGCGCGGCATCCGGGCCTCCATGGCCCTCATGGGCGATTGCGCCGGATCGCTGAACGCCCTATCGCCGGAGCAGCAGAAACAGTTGCAAGGAGCCGCGAAGCAGACGCTGGGCCCTGCCGCCGAGGAGGTGCCCGGCGGCGTGGTGCCTTACCTGCTGACGGCGGTCAACAGCGGCGGGCAGTTCCTCTTTGTCGACGACAGCCAGGTGGACAACGCCGCAGACATTCTGCGGGCGCAGATTACGCACAGCGCCGGCGCGGGCGCCTGGAGCGACTACGTCAGCGACTTCCCCACCTACCGCTGGGACGAGCTGCCCAGTTGGGAGTATGAGTGGATCGACGCCACCGGGGGTACCGATCACGGCGCGCCCTCCGGCGGCAGCCTCGATATCAGTCCTATGCCCCTCTTCTCTTACTATGGCGAATCATACAACAGCGTGCGCGCCTATAAGGACGGTTACCTGGTTTTCGACGCCAACACCTACGGCGACGCTGTGGCCAACAATGTCCCAATCCCCAACGACGACCTGCCCAGTAACGCCCTGTATCCCTTCTGGGATGAGCTGACAACACAGTATGTGTGCGCCCAGGATCACGAGCCCCCGGGGTGCGGAACGGTGGCTGAAATCTTCTCGCTGCAGCAGGAAGACTGGTTCGCCATCCAGTACGACAACTTCTTTTCAGGAGAAGGATTTCTCACCTTCCAGACATTGCTGAACCTGGAAAGCGGAGAGATTCGTTACCAGTATTCCTCGCTCCCGGACGATGCTGCCGGCTCAGCCACAATTGGCATCGAAGACAAAGTCGCCGATCGCGGTGTGCAGATCAGCCACAACGACAACTCCGGCGCAGCCGGCGGCATGGGCTACAAGCTGCTGCCCGCCCCACCCCAGCCCAGCAAGACGTACGAGGTGGCCGTGGACGGAGCCATGGACGGTGTGGGCTTCCTGCTTACCGGCTACAGCGGCAGCTTCGAACCGCTGGAGGTGCGCACCCCCGGCGGGGCGCTGGTCGATTGCAATGACACGGACAACGTGCTCTGTCTGGACCTGGGACTGGTGCAGTACGTGCAGGCCGACGTGGACGGGCGCGTGGGCGACTGGGAGGCGACGGTGGACGCCGGCTCCAGCGGCGAGGGCACCTTCTCCTTCACCAGCATCGCCGCCAGCGCCCTGTCGGTGGAAGGGCGCGGCGACCACGGGTTGACCACGGCCTCCAACAGCGGGCTGCTGGTCGACCTGGGCCAGCCGGCGGACGGCGACACGCTCAGCGGGCAGTTCGTTACGCCCACGGACGAAACGTTCGGCGGCAGCTTCACGCTGTACGACGACGGCAACCACGGCGACGGCGTCGCCGGCGACGGTCTCTTCGGGTCCGACTCGTTCACCCCGCCCGGCGCGGGCGCCGCCTATCTGCGCGTCACGGGCCAGAAAGACGGGCAACCTTTCTCGCGCATCGACCCCGTGCCCTACCGCTTCCAGCCCCTGCGCCTGGAGTCGCTGGGCGACGGCTATAACGACGGCGGCACGACACAGATGTACTTCGAGCTGGAAAACCTGGACGAGCACGACCACTGCTACTGGATAGACAGCGACGCGCCCGAAGACTGGACCGTGCTCGGCTTTGGCACGCAGTTCTGCGTGGACGCGGGCGAGACGATTGTCCTGACCGCCTACGTGGACATGGGCAGCGCCGATAACACCCTGCCCAGCGGCACGTCGGGCGAGCTGACGCTGACGGCGACGGAGATGGAAGAAGGGCAGATCAGCGCCAGCGGCAGCGCCACGCTGACCCGCACGCGGGAGCCGGAACATATCGAAATCCACAACCCCACCGACTACCTGCGGCCCGGCGGCGACACGGCGGAGCTGGGCTTCATGGTCACCGATAGCCAGGGCCAGCCGGTGGCCGACGGCACCGAGGTGGCCCTGCGCCCCACGCTGGGCGACATCTCGCCCACAGTGGCCAAAACCAGCGGCGGCTACTTTACGGCCACGTTCACCAGCGGCGGCGACACGGGCGACGCGGTGGTCACCGCCGATTATGGCGCGGGGCTGGTCATGGCCGACACGGTGATTCCCATCCGCGAGCCGTTCGCCAGCAACATCGAGCTCACTGCGGGCGCGCAGACGTTGCCCACACACAGCGGTAGCACGGCGTTGGAAGCGCTGGTCACGGACCGCTGGGGCGACCCGGTTTCCGGCGCGCCGGTGCGCATCGGCGTGGAAGGGGACGAGCAGCTGGGATCGGTGGATGGGCAGGTGGTCGTGACGGGCCAGACGGACGCCAACGGGCGCTTCTCAGCCACCTTCGAGAGCGGCGAATTGCCCGGGCAGGCCGGCGTGCGCGCCGAACTGCTGGTACCTGAGGGCAACGACTACCGCTCCGTGCACGACGACCGCAAGGAGATCACCATCGGCGCGAAGCTCTACCTGCCGGCCATTCGCAACGGCCCATAGCCGCACGCAACCGCTGCGCCAGCGGTGTCATTCTGAGGCGGCAGCCGAAGAATCCCCGCCGAACGCTCGTCTCGCCAGCACATTGCTGCTCGCCGCAGACCCGGCCGCCGGCCTATGCTTCGGCTCCACCTCGTGGCAGGCGACCCAATGGCCTGGGCGGATTTCGCGCCATTCCGGCGTCAACTCGCTGCAGTGGGGCTGGGCCAGTGGGCAGCGGGTGTGAAAGCGGCATCCGGATGGCGGGTCAATGGGGCTGGGCACGTCGCCGGTCAGCACCACCCGCTTGCGCCGGCGCGCCACGCGGGGGTCGGGCACCGGCACCGCCGAGAGCAGCGCCTGCGTGTAGGGGTGTAACGGATTCTCGTACAGCTCGTCGCGCTGGGCCAGCTCCACCAGCCGCCCCAGGTACATCACCGCCACGCGGTTGCAGATATGGCGCACCATGCTCAGGTCGTGAGCGATGAACAGATAGGTCAGCCCGAACTGATGCTGTAAATCCTCCAGTAGATTGACCACCTGGGCCTGGATGGACACGTCCAACGCCGAAATTGGCTCGTCGCAGACGATGAAGAGGGGCTCCGAGGCCAGGGCGCGAGCCACGCCGATGCGCTGGCGCTGTCCCCCGGAAAACTCGTGCGGGAAGCGGTTGACGTAGCGGCTGCTGAGTCCGACCAGTTCCAGCAACTCCCTGACCCGCTCCGAGCGCTCTTTTTCATTGCGCATCAGCCCGTGCACGCGCAGCGGCTCGCCGACAATGGCGTTGACAGTCCAGCGCGGGTTGAGCGAGGCAAAGGGATCCTGGAAGATCATCTGCGCCTTGCGCCGCACCTGCATCAGCTCCGCGCCCTGCGCCTCCGTCACGTCATGTCCATCAATTTCCACCGTACCTTCGGTCACCGGATAAAGGCCCAGGACGGTGCGACCCACCGTCGTCTTGCCGCACCCACTTTCGCCCACCAGCCCCAGCGTCTCGCCGGGATAAACGTCGAAAGAGACGCCGTCCACGGCCTGCACCGCGCCCACCTTGCGCTGGATGACGAGGCCGCGTGTGATGGGAAAGTGCTTCTTCAGTCGCCGCACGCGCACCAGTGGCTCGGCGTCTGCAGATGGCATGCCCGCGGGCTGGGCGTCCAGAGGCTGGGCGTTGGTCATTGTACTTCTCCCATCTCAACGTTGAGCCAGCAGGCTGCCTGCTGTTGCGGGGAAATCGACGTCAGGGCCGGATCGTTTTCCCAGCAAACCTCCATGACCTCCTCGCAGCGCGGCGCGAAGGGGCAGCCGCGCGGCGGCACCAGCAGGCTGGGCGGCGCGCCGGCGATCGACTTCAAGCGGCTCGCTCGCCGCTGGTCCACGCGAGGCAACGCCTGCAGCAGGGAGCGCGTATAGGGGTGGCGCGGGCGCGTATAGAGGGTGTCCACGTCCGCCTCCTCCACAATGCGCCCGGCGTACATAACCATGACCCGGTCTGCCAGACTGGCCACAACGCCCAGGTCGTGTGTGATCCAGATCAGGGCCATACCCATCTTCTCGCGCACCTCGTGAATCAATTCCACAATCTGAGCCTGGATCGTCACGTCCAGCGCCGTCGTGGGCTCGTCGGCGATGAGGATGGACGGCGTGCAGGCCAGCATCATGGCGATCATCACCCGCTGGCGCATGCCGCCGGAAAATTGGTGCGGGTAGTTTGACAGCCGGTTGGGCGCGTCGGGAATGCCCACCATCTCGAACAGGTCAAGGGCGCGTTTGTGCGCCTGCGCGCGCTCCATGCCCAGATGCTGTTGCATGGCTTCTGTCATCTGCCGTTCGATAGAAAGGACGGGGTTGAGTGAGGTCATGGGGTCCTGGAAGATCATGCCGATCTCCGGGCCGCGCACGCGCTCCAGTTCGTCTTCCGTCATCTGCAACAGGTCCTGCCCCCGGTAGATGGCGCGACCGCTGACGATCTCGCCCGGCGGCTGCGGGATCAGCCCCAGGATGGACATCATGCTCACGCTCTTGCCGCTGCCACTCTCGCCGACGACGGCGAGCACCTCCCCTTCGTCGAGGTGGTAGGAAATGTCGTTCACGGCGTGTACGGTGCCTTCGGGTGTGTTAAAGCGGACGCGTAAATTGCTGACTTCTAGAAGAGTTGGCATGTGTCGGGTTTCAAGTGTCAGGGTCAGGTTTCAAGGTAGCGGGTCATTGGGTGCGGCTGCGTGGGTCCAGGGCGTCGCGCAGGCCGTCGCCTAGAAAGTTGATGCTCAACACCGTGAGCAGGATCAGCAGGCCGGGGAAGATCCACAACCAGGGAGCGGCCTCCAGATAGTTATAGGCGCCGTCGAGCATATTGCCCCAGGTGGCCGTAGGCGGCTGCACGCCGAGGCCCAGGAAGCTGATGTACGCTTCGGCCAGGATGGCGTTGGCCACGCCCAGCGTGGCGGCGACGATGATCGGCGCGATGCTGTTGGGCAATATGTGCCTGAAGATAATCTCGCCGGTGGGCGTGCCGATGGCCCGCGCCGCCAGTACAAAATCATTTTCCTTCAGCGACAGAAACTCTGCGCGCACGATTCGCGCCAGGTACATCCAACTGGTAAGAGCGATAATAATAATAATTACGATCACGCTGCCGCTGAAGGTCCGACCAAACAGCGTGAGGTCAGGCACTTTGCCGCCGAAAAATTTGGCCATGACGATCAGAATGAACAACTGCGGAATATTCAGCATGGCCTCTGTGAATCGCATCAGAATGCTATCCAGCTTGCCGCCATAGTAGCCGGCGATGGCCCCGATCAGTACGCCCAGAATCGTTTCCAGCGTCACCGCTGCCAGGCCGATGATCAACGAAATCTGACCGCCATAGATGGTGCGCGCCAGGATATCGCGGCCCACGGTGTCCGTGCCTAAGGGGTGCGCCAGCGACGGCGCTTGCAGGCGCAGGCTGGTATCGGTGAGGTTGGCGTCGGCTTCGGAGTAGATGAGCGCGCCGGCAAAGATATCCTCACTGTAACAGAGAAGTACGAGCACAACGGCTGGCCC
>JBMCFH010000116.1:0-10607 GCA_048620455.1 Chloroflexota bacterium
ACGCTCTGGTTCAGAGACTGAAGTATGATAACTTACTTTGTCGTAATGACAACAGACTCTGTTATCCCATGGCATGTGCCCCTCCTGGAAGGATCGATTCATGCATAGTCTGTCCCAAATGCAGGTGAAGCGCCCCACCTCAACGTGCAAGAGAAAGAGTACCCCCGTCCGGACTCGAACCGGAATCGGTCGCTTAGGAGGCGACTGTTCTATCCATTGAACTACGAGGGTTTACTCCTGATGTGTGCCTCGAAATTATAGCAGCCGCCCCTCCACCCGTCGAACGAACCCGTTACATTCTTACGTTTTGTCTGCACCTTTTATCCATGGTTGCCTAACCGGGCAAATTGACTAAAGTAGACGAACGATACCACAAGGATCGGACACCTAAAGACAACCCGGGAATGTGCGATGAAACGGATTGGAGTTTTAACCAGCGGTGGAGATGCTCCTGGCATGAATGCGGCAGTGCGTGCCGTTGTGCGCACCGCCCTCGACCAGGGCATCGAAGTGTATGCGGTTTATGAAGGGTATCAGGGCATGGTCGACGGCGGTGATCGCATTCGGCCCATTTACTGGAACGATGTCGGCGGCATTCTTCAGCGTGGCGGAACCATCATTGGCAGCGCGCGCTGCCCCGACTTTCGCAAGCGCGACGGCCGGTTGGCAGCGGCTCACAATCTCATCCAAAATCGGATCGAAGGCATCGTCGTCATCGGCGGCGATGGCAGCCTGACAGGCGCAGATGTTTTTCGTCAGGAATGGCCAGAACTGGTCGCCGATCTGGTCGAACAGGGCCAGATTACAGCGGAGGTTGCCAGCGAGCACAGTCACCTCGCAATAGCCGGCCTGGTCGGCTCCATAGACAACGATATGTTCGGCACCGACGTTACCATCGGCGCTGATAGCGCTCTCCACCGCATTACGGACGCCGTAGACGCCATCTCCAGCACAGCAGCAAGCCACCAGCGCAGTTTCGTGGTGGAAGTCATGGGCCGCAACTGCGGTTACCTGGCGCTGATGAGCGCGCTGGCCACCGGGGCCGACTGGGTATTGATCCCAGAAGCGCCTCCTATGTTAGATAACTGGGAAGATAAGATGTGCGAAGTGTTGCTTCGTGGACGAGAACTGGGACGGCGGGACAGTATTGTCATCGTCGCCGAGGGAGCCCACGATTGGCACGGCAACCCCATTTCCAGCCAGTATGTCAAGGAAGTCATGGAGAAAAAACTGGGCGGCGAGACAAGGCTTACCATACTGGGCCACGTCCAACGCGGGGGCTCTCCCACGGCATTCGACCGCAACCTTGCCACCTTACTGGGAGCCGAAGCGGTGCGCGTTTTGCCCACCGTGGGGCCAGACGATCCGGTACCTATCATCGGCATCGTGGGCAACCGGGTGGCGCAAACGCCGCTGCGCACATGCCTGAACAAAAATGAAGCGGTCGCTGAGGCCCTGGCGCAGCGGGACTACGAAAGAGCGCTAGAGCTTCGCGGAAAAAACTTTGTCGACGCCTTCAATACCCTGAGAACCCTGGTGCGGGCAGAACCGCACGAGCCGGATCCCGAAAAAGAAACGCTCCGGCTGGCAATCGTCAACAGCGGCGCGCCCTCTCCAGGCATGAACACTGCTATCCGAACTGCCGTACGCCTGGGCATTGACCGCGGGCACCGCCTCTTTGGCGTATACCATGGATTCCAGGGGCTGATTGACGGCGACATTGAAGAGTTTCACTGGATGACGGTCAACGGCTGGGCCATTCGCGGCGGAGCTGAACTCGGCACCAATCGCAAGAAACCGAGCGGAAGCGACTACTATGCCATTGCGCGCAACCTGGAGAAGTACGAGATTGATGGGCTGTTGGTAATTGGCGGCTGGTCCGGCTACGAAGTGGCGCTGGATCTCTATCACCTCCGCGCGCAATTCCCGGCCTTCGACATGCCCATCGTCTGCCTGCCGACGACGATTGACAATGACCTGCCTGCTACCGAACTCAGCGTCGGTGCGGACACCGCACTCAACAGTATTGTCGACGCCGTGGATAAGATCAAGCAATCGGCCGTGGCCTCCAGGCGCGTCTTTGTCGTTGAAGTCATGGGTGGGCGCTGTGGTTATCTGGCGCTCATGAGCGCCCTGGCAACAGGTGCGGAGCGTGTGTATCTGGCGGAGGAAGGCGTCACCCTTCAGGATCTGGTCGAAGACGTCGACCAGCTGGTGCGTGGCTTCAGTCAGGGTAAGCGCCTGGGCGTGATGATCCGCAACGAGTTAGCCAACCCTACATACGACACGCGCTTCATGGCCGCTCTGTTCGAACAGGAAGGCGGCGATCTTTTTGATGTGCGACAATCGATTCTGGGCCACATCCAACAAGGTGGCAATCCCACTCCGTTCGATCGCAATCTGGCAAGCAGACTGGCTGCAGATTGCATCGAATACTTCGAAGCGCAGGGCGACGAAGAAGAACCGCGGAGCGCCGCGTTAGGCCTCGTGGGCAGCTCAATGAGCTTTACCAGCTTTGAGGACCTGCCACGCCTGATGGACCAGAAAGAGCGACGCCCACGTGACCAATGGTGGATGACGCTGCGACCAACGGCCCGGTTACTTGCGCAGCCACGACCAAGCTCTGCCGATCAGTTACATCCAGAACCAGTTAGCATTGCGTAAGAAGCGAGAACGTATCTTGACAGGGCGTCTCACACAATCCTAAAATAATTGAAAAGCTGGTGTGGTAGAGTTTCCACCACTCACCATCTACTTGCACATCGTGGACATTAGATGAAACTCGAGGATTTCGCGATAGTCTCTGATAATCGTGAAGCGATAGGTCATCGAACAATAACGTGGGAGTATCTTGAATTAAGTCAGCCGCCCCCTCAAATCAACATCTCCACAGTAAGCGTCGCGCCGCACAACCACGCAGAGGCGACGACCCAGGCCGGCGCCTCCGACCAATTTCTCCGTGCATACAACGCAATTCTACTTCGTCCCGTAAACAAAGGAACGTTTGATGAGTAAGACGTATTTTATCTTGTTTGCCAGCCTGCTACTGTTCACTGGCCTGGCCTGTAATGCCCTGGTCCCTTCGGCCGATATTCAGGACGGCAGCGCCGATGTCGACGAAGTGGTTGACCGCGCCGTCGCCACTGTGGAGGCGCGCACCGCCGCCAATGGTTCGCAGACGACAACGGCTGACACTTCCACCACTCCATCCAATTTGCCGCTCAGCTCTGACCTGGAAGCAGCGCTTATCCAGATTTACGAACGCGCCAACCCGGCAGTGGTCTATATCATCACCGAGCAACGCTCCACTGCGCTGGGTAGCGGCAGCGGCTTCGTTTATGACACTCAGGGTCACATCGTCACCAACAACCACGTCGTTGCCGAAGGCGATAGATTCGAAGTGGAGTTCCCTGATGGCATTTTGAGGGAAGCAGAACTGGTGGCGATGGACGTGGACAGCGATCTGGCAGTGATCAAAGTGGGCGAATTGCCGTCCGGCGTCACCCCACTGGAGCTTGCCGACTTCAGCAGCGTGCGCGTAGGCCAGTTTGTGGCTGCACTTGGCAACCCATTTGAGAATCAGGGATCACTGTCCTTCGGTATCGTCAGCGGGCTCGGTCGCAGCATCACTTCCCAACGTTCGGCAGACAACGGGGGTAGCTACTCACTGCCGGAGGTTATTCAGACGGATGCTCCTATCAATCCCGGCAACTCTGGCGGCCCGCTTCTGAACATGGAAGGCCAGGTGATTGGCGTCAACAGCGCCATTCGCTCTACGACCGGCTTCAACAGCGGGGTGGGCTTTGCCATCCCCGTCGCTGCGGTGCACCAGATCGTTCCCTCGCTGATCGAAAACGGGAGTTACACCTACCCTTACATTGGGATCGGAGCTAACTCCTTGCCTATCAGCCTGGACCTTCAGGAACAACTTGAGCTTCCCCAACGCGAGGGCATTTACGTCACGTCGGTGACTTCCGACAGCCCGGCTGAAGAGGCAGGCGTTGTCCCTGCCCCCAGCGCCATCACACCGGGCGGCGATTTTATCGTGGCCATTGACGACCGTGATGTGCAGGAATTCGCCGATCTGAACAGTTACCTGGTATTTGAGACGGAAGTGGGCCAGACAATCGAGCTGACGATAATCCGCGATGGCGAGACCATCGTCATCCCTGTTACGCTCGGCGAAAGACCTTGATGCGTGGTTTTACAATCTGGGTACGTGCATAGAAATCTTCTTAAATGAAAAACAGCCAGGGCGTACTTATCAGGCAGTTGCGTGTAGATCGGCGCTTGCTGGATTTCGTATCAGTGTGCAACTGCACTTAGTAGGAGGAAAACATGTTCACGCAGGATGACCTGGACACCCTATTAGCTTTCGAGACGGAGGACCATGAGATCATTAGCCTTTATCTCAACGCCGATCCCGGCGAGTCACCGACGGAAACGATTAAGCTACAGGTTCGAGGGTTGTTGAAAGAAGCGGGGCCGGGCCATGAGGAGGATGCCAAACAGATTGAGCAATTTTTCGAGCAGGTTCACGATTGGCGCAAACCCGGCGTCGCCCTCTTTTCATGCGCCGATGAAGAGTTTTTCCAGACCTACCAGGTTGCTGTACCGTTTCGCAATCGCATCAGATTCGGGCGAAAACCGTACGTCAAGCCCCTCCTGCACCTGATGAAGTATTACGCGAACTACGGCGTTGTCCTCATCGACCGTGTCGGCGCGCGCTTCTTTGACTTTCACCTGGGCGAGCTACAGGCCGCTAACGGCACCGTTGGCGAAGACATTCGCAAATTAAAGCACGGTCGTGGCTCGTCAGCCACAGGCATGCGTGGCGGCGTTGGCGGCGCGCGGCAGGAAGACGAGCACGCCTACCGCAACATGCGCGACGCGGCCGAAGCGGCTGCACGTTTCTTCGACAGGCGCGATATCCGGCGTTTGTTTGTTGGAGGCACGGCCGAAAACGTGGCTCAATTCCGCGATCTGCTGCCACGACGTCTGCTGAGCACGCTCGCCGGCACGTTTCCCATGGATATGGATGCCAGCGAACAGGAAGTGCGCGAGCGCACACTGTCCTTGCTACACCAGTTGAACGCCGAACGTGAGGAGCGACTGGTTGAGCAGATGGTGACGAACGCAGCGCGCGGCGGCGCGGCAGTTACCGGGCTGGCCCCCACGCTGCGCATGATCTCTGACGGACGTGTCGAGACTCTGATTGTTAGCGATGGCTTTCGCTCGCCAGGATATCGTCACGAATCATCCGGCTACCTCAGTGAATCGGCGGATAGCGACATGTTCGGCGATGGCGCGTTCGAAGCCGTTGATGACGTGGTGGAAGCAGCCGTCACGCGAACCATGGAACAGGGTGGACACGTAGAAGTCATCAGCGGCAATGACAGCCTGGAGAAAGCCGGGCGCATTGGCGCACTGCTACGCTACTAACTAAAACGTAGCTCAATCGCACACGCTGAAGCACTTACGGCGGGCTACAGGGGAAAGGTCCCTGTAGCCCGCGCGCTATTTTGCAATCTTATGAATACAATCGAGCGTATCGATCGACTCGTGGAGCGTCTGGCGCACGCCACGATGCCCGGCGATATCTATAATCAGTATGCCTTTGGCCCCCGAGCCAACGCCATCTGCCGCCAGAACCTGACCCGCTATTTGCGCCAGATGGCAGGACGCAAACCAGAAGTCTTGCTGGTGGGCGAAGCTGCCGGCTACCGCGGTTGCCGGCTCACCGGTATCCCATTCACCAGCGAGTTCGTTTTGGCGCAAGGCGTGCAGGCGCACAGCCTATTTGGGTTCCAGGCAGGCTATCGCACGTCGTCGCCAGGGGCCCCACCGGTAAAAGAGGCCACGGCGACGATGGTCTGGGAGACATTGAGCGAGGTACAGCGCCCGCCCTTGCTGTGGAACGCGCTACCCTTTCACCCGCACCACTCCGCTCGGGTGGATTCAAACCGCACGCCCAGGTGGCGCGACCTTGCCCTGGGCCAACCGTTTCTGACGCTCATCCGGTCCGCATTTCCTCTTACGACAATCGTCGCCGTAGGCAACAAAGCGGCGGAGAGTTTGCGGCGCTGGGACGTGCCACACGACAAAGTTCGACATCCCTCCCACGGCGGTAAAAGTGACTTTCGCAAAGGTCTTCACTGCCTGCTGTCGTAAGCTGCGCTATAGGGAAAACTCCACACTTCTGCTAAAATAGCCCGCGAACACCAAGGCGCCAAGGAGTATCAATGACTGCAACCGGCTCAACCGTCTTGCGCCCGCTGCGGGCCGGCGAGATTTTGGATCGCGCCATCCGCCTATATCGTCAACACTTCCTCACCTACGTGGGTATTATTGCTCTGGTTCAGGTTCCGCTGGTCCTGGTGCAGATGCTTTCATCACTATTGACGTTTGGCGGCTTCCTCGGCAACATCGACGACATGCTGGCCAACCCTGCAGCAACGCCGGACGCCCCGTTCGATATATTCGGCCCTTCCTATCTTGCAGGCGCGAGCCTGAGCAGCCTCACGAGTATCCTTGGCTTCATTCTGGTCCAGGGCGTCGCTACGGCAGCGTTGACGTATGCGGTGTCCACCGCTTACCTGGGATCAGAGGCCGGGGAAACCGGTCGCGTCATCGACGCCTATCGCAGCATCAAAGACGTGTGGATTCCCATGATCGCCGCCCTCCTGCTGGCCATCGCCCTGAGCATCGCCTGCGCCATCTGGTGGCTGGTACCCTGTGTAGGATGGCTCACCGGCGGTGGCATGCTCCTTTTCCTATGGCTGGTCATTATTCCCTTGTTGGCGCCAATCATCGTCCTCGAACGAAAATCGCCAACCATGGCCTGGCGCCGAGCGTGGGCGCTTGCGCGCCGTCGCTTCTGGTGGGTACTGGGCTTTGCACTTCTGTTGTACCTGTTCAACCTCCTGGTCGTCGCTGGACCCGCTGCCGTCATCGCCAGCATCGGCCAGTTCACCGTAAGCGATCCATTTGACTTCAGCCAGGGCACCTTCACCGTGCAGGCGGTCGCCCAATCACTGGCAACACTCGTCACCAGCCTACTCTACCTGCCCCTGCAGGTTGCCGCCATGACCGTGCTTTACTTTGACCTGCGCGTGCGCAGCGAAGGGCTGGACCTGGCCCTGGCAGCTCGCGCCTCGGACGAAAGCAGAAACACAGTCGCTCAGATTAGCGCGGTGGCCTCGGCGACGGAGAGGGGCTCGTTGCTCGCGGGACGTGAGTGGCGCAATTTTGTGTTAGTCACGCTGCTTGGCGCCGGCTTTTTTGTGGTCATCTATGTCACGCTCCTCGGGCTCGTCCTTGCCGTGGCTGCAGCCTTTTCGCCGGGATTCTGACCCTTGCTTTCGTTTCACCAACGCCCCCTTCTGACATTGACGCTACTACTCCTGGCGATTCTGACAACTGGCGCCCCGCCTGCCGCTGCTCAGAATTCCACAGGCATTCTGTCGTTAGATGAGTATCGCCAGCTCGTGTCCGATACGCGCCGGCGGGTGCAGCAGGCCGAGAGTGGTGACGAAGCGGCGCATGAGTCGCTGGCAGTGCTGGCCGAACGGTGGCGCGCTGTGGAACGCGTGACGCTGCCTGGCGGCAACCAAATTGCGGTGGAGCACCAGCAGATCATCTCCGCTCTGAGCGCCAGCGATCCCGATACCCGTGTCCTGCTCCAAAGATTAGAGGCGCTGGAAGCTGTTACCGATCGCTGGACGGCAGCCACGATCGCTGACGCCAGGGCCACACAGGCTGTGGCTGAACTGGAGGAAATTCTGCGCGATCCGCAGTTTCAGTGGGCGGAGGAGGAACCATCGCTCCAACAATTGTTGTGGGATTATCTTCTGCGCCTTCTACGGCGCATCCTGCCGGATAGCCTGGAGGGCAGCCCGTTGCTTGGCCGAGTGATAACCGGAGCAGGCCTACTTTTTCTGCTGGCTGTCCTCCTATACGCGGCCCGCACCTTCCTACAGAGTTTCTCGCCCGCCGCTACTGGGACGCCGGAAGGGCCAGCAGCCGACGGGCACAACTCGCAGACCGCGCTGCAGCAGGCTCAGGATCTGTCACGTAGCGGCGACTATCGCTCGGCCGTGCGTTACCTGTATTTATCGACGTTGTTGCTTTTGGATGAGCGGGGTGTGTTGCGCTATGACCGCACAAGGACCAATGGCGAGTACCTGGAAAGTGTGGCCCAGCGCCCGGAGCTGGCGACTCCATTAAAGAATGTTGTCGACATCTTCGACCGCGTCTGGTACGGCTACCAGACGCTGGATAGCAACGCTTACACCTGGTACGAAGACCAGGTCAAGAAACTGCAGAACCTGGAATGATTCGACTGCGCCGAGATACCTGGCTGACCGTGATTTTACTCTTGCTTCTTGTTGGATTGACCGCCGTTGCCGTCGTCTGGGAGGCGCGCAATGAGTCGGATCAGCCTTCTCTGGCGACGTTCTCCAGCGAGCCAGATGGCGCTCGCGCTCTCTGGCTGTGGCTAGAAAGCATGGGGCATCGCGTCGACGATGGCAGCGGCGCGGCTTTCGCCGTGCCCGAAGAGGCCGATCTGGCCCTCATTCTGGAGCCACAAGTCCCCGGCATTAATGACGCCGAGTGGGAAGTCCTGGACGACTGGATCGATAACGGCGGTATCTTGTTGATTGCCGGAGAAGGGTTTGGCACGGCGTTTTCCCTGGGCCGCTATCAATTCGATATCAACTATCTGGACGACGAGGAAGGACCGGTGCAAGTGGCTGCTCCCCTGCTCCTCTCCCCCGCTCCGGACACTCTGGAAAACGCCCGGCCTCGCGCCACCCTGCAAACGGAACGCGAGGACGTCACCACGATACTAAGCGTAAACGAACAGCCGGTTCTGGTGGCATTTACACAGGGTCAGGGGCTGGTATTATTGAGTACGCTCACGCACCCGTTTACCAACGAGGGACTGAAAGAAGCGGGCAACCCCAGGCTGGCGCTTAATATTGCCTCCCTTGCCGGTAGCAACGGTACCATCTGGTTTGACGAGTGGCACCACGGTCTACGGAGCCGCGAATCGCTCGCGGCCCCCGGACCCGGGCGCTGGCTGCGCGAAACGCCGGCCGGACACGCTCTGCTTTACGCTGCCGCCGTGCTGTTCCTGGCGATTCTCTTACGCGGGCAGCGGTTCGGCAGACCGGTGCCACTGGCGCAAGAGCAGCGCCGCCGCGCTCCCGCTGAACATCTGACAGCCATCGCCAACCTGAACCGGCGGGCGGGCAACCGGCAGGCGGTGCTGCAAAGCTACCGGCAAGAACTGAAGCGCGGACTGGGACAGAGATACCGCCTCTCGCCCTCCCTCCCCGACGAGGACTACGTGGCACAGTTGCACAATTATCGGCCCGACCTCGACGTCGAGGCCCTGAACCGCCTTCTGCACAATCTAAATGCATCTGATGTCGGCGAAGCGAAAATGGTGCAGCTGGCGAGGGAAGTAAGCAATTGGCTGGATCATTCCAGGCCATAACCGTAAGGTAAGTGGCCCGGCTTTTTTAAGAAACAACCGGAAAAGACCTATTATCACAGCGGAGAAATCGATGAATCCCACAGATCTCCAGACTCTGTACCAGCAGTTGCGGCGCGAGGCAGACAATGTGCTCGTGGGCTTGAAAACCCCATTCGAGCTAATGGTCGTGGCCCTTTTCACAGGTGGTCACATTCTGCTGGAAGGGGTCCCAGGGACTGCCAAAACGTTAATGGCCAAGACGCTGGCGCACATGGTGCAGGCACAGTTCACACGCGTCCAATTCACGCCCGATCTGATGCCGTCGGACATTCTGGGCACCAGTGTTTTTGACATCAACAGCAGTCAATTCCACCTGAAGAAAGGGCCCATCTTCACACAGATCTTGCTTGCCGACGAAATAAACCGCGCTCCGGCTAAAACACAGGCAGCGCTGCTGGAAGCGATGGAAGAGCGGCAGGTGAACCTGGATGGTACACAGCACCAGCTTGAACCTCCCTTCATGGTCATTGCCACCCAGAACCCAATCGAGTACGAGGGAACGTACCCCCTGCCAGAGGCGCAGCTCGATCGCTTCCTGTTCAAGATACAGGTGCCTTATTCGCCGCTGGAGGCTGAAGTAGAAGTGCTGCGCCGCTTCCACGAGGGCTTTGATCCGCACCGCCTGGCCGAAAGCGGCCTCGATTCCATCGTACCCGCCGGAACTGTGGTAGCCGGCCGGGAGGCCGCGCAGAAAGTGATCGTCGAGGACGGCATCCTCCGCTACATCGCCGATATTGCTGCTGCCAGTCGGCAATCGCCTGACCTGGTGCTCGGCGCCAGTACGCGCGCCGCTACTCACGTCCTGCTCTCGAGCAAGACGTATGCCGCCATGCAAGGGCGCGACTTTGTGGTACCTGACGATGTCAAGTACGTGACGCCCGCCGTCTATCGCCATCGCCTGCTGCTCAAGCCAGAAGCTGAGATTGAAGGATTAGACGCAGACGCTGTCGTGCGCCGCCTGCTGGGCCAGGTGGAGGTGCCTCGTTAGCAACCCAAACACAGAATCTTCACATTGTAAGCCATGTACTTAACCACACGAGGGATTCTCCTCTTGCTGATGGCGGCG
>JBMCFH010000117.1:0-10586 GCA_048620455.1 Chloroflexota bacterium
CAGGAACACGCCGCGGTGGATGGGCTTCACCAGACTTCACTCGCCAGAGAGTACTGAAACCTGTTGGTCATTGCGTTGACGAGTTCTTCTTCGCCGCTTCACCAGACTTCACTCGCCAGAGAGTACTGAAACTCGGCGAAGTTGAGGAACACGAACATCCAGGCGATGCTTCACCAGACTTCACTCGCCAGAGAGTACTGAAACGATCGAAGATCGTAGAAAACTACACCAAAGAGATCGCGCGCTTCACCAGACTTCACTCGCCAGAGAGTACTGAAACAGGAACCCCACCAGCGCCGTCACCGGGTCCACGCCGGGCTTCACCAGACTTCACTCGCCAGAGAGTGCTGAAACAGCTGCCCGAGCCGAAGCCGGCCCAGCAGGCGCGCGCTTCACCAGACTTCACTCGCCAGAGAGTACTGAAACCAGACCATCACCTTCCCAAGGTGGATGTCACGCGTTCGATGTCGCACTCGGGTTCCGGCGTCAGCGGTTGGCCGGCTTCGCTCATCAAAGCGGCCATGCTACCGCCTCACTCACCCCCCACCCCCCGCCGCAACACCCGCACATGCTTCCACTCCAGATAGCTATCCAGCCCCGGCTGGCCCAGCTCGCGGCCCAGCCCGCTCATCTTGCGCCCGCCGAACGGGCCGCGGATGTCCGTGATGTCGTTGATGTTGATCCCCACCCCGCCGGCCTCCAGCCGCTCCGCCGCGTACATCGCCGTGTTCAGGTCCTCCGTGAAGACGTAAGCCGCCAGGCCATAGGGCGAATCGTTGGCCATCTCCAGCCCCTCATCCAGCGTGCGGAACGTGGCAATGGGCGCCACCGGCCCGAACGTCTCCTCCTGCATCACGCGCATCTCGCGCTGTACGTTTGCGAGCACCGTGGGCAGGTAGAAGTAGCCGCGGCTGTAGCCGTCGCCCTCCGGCTCCCGCCCGCCGCACAGCAGCGTGGCCCCCTTCTGCACCGCGTCCGCCACGTGCGCGCGCACCGTCTCGCGCCCCGCCTCGCTGATCATGGGCCCCATATCCGCGTCAGGCACTTCCAGGCCGTCCGCCACGCGCAGCTCGCTCGCCGCGGCGGCGAATTGCTCCGTGAATTGCGGCGCGACCGCCTCGTCTACGAAAATGCGGTTCACGCTGATGCAAATCTGGCCCGTGTGCGAGAACGAGCGGCGCAACGCCTGGGGCACCGCCAGCGCCAGGTCCGCGTCGCGGCACACCACAAACGGCGCGCTGCCGCCCAGCTCCAGCGTCACCCGCTTCAGCTGTTTCGCCGCCTCCTGCGCAATCCACAGGCCCGTTTTGGTCGATCCCGTAAACGCGATCTTGCGGCTGATAGGGTTGGTCACCATCTCCGCCCCCACCTCGCCCCCCGGCCCCGTCACGATGTTCAGCACGCCCGGCGGCAGGCCCGCCTCGTGCAAAGCGCGCATAAACTCAATCGCCGCCAGCGGCGCTTCGCTGGGCGGCTTGACCACCACCGTGCAGCCCACCGCCAGCGCCGGCCCCAGCTTCCAGGCCAGCAGGTCCACCGGAAAGTTCCACGGCGTAATCGCCGCCACCACGCCCAGCGGTTCCTTTAATGTAAAGCTGTGCGTCTGGCCCCCATCCCCCTCAAAATGCGTGCCCGTGATGCGCCGCCCCTCCTCCGCGTAATAATCGATCACGTCCGCCGAGAAGGCCAGCTCCTTGCGCGAATCTTGCAGCGGCTTGCCCTGCTCCCGCGTCAGCAGCCGCGACGCCTCTTCCAGCCGCTCGCGGAACAGGTCCATGCCCCGGTGCATAATCTGCGCCCGCTCCCGCGCAGACGTGCGCGCCCACGCCGGGAACGCCGCTTGCGCCGCCTCCAGCGCGGCAACCGTCTCCGCCCGGCCCGCCTCCGCACACGTGGCCACCGTCTGGCCATTGGCCGGGTTCACCACCTCAAACGTCGTTCCCTCGTCGCTCCCTCGCCACTCTCCATCGATCAGGAGTTGGTACTCATTCTGACTCATCACTTTACTGACCTCCTCCGGACACTTCTACTTCTTCTTTCACACCGGGTTCGTAACGAATCACGCCCCGCAACGCGGCCTCGATCAGACGGCGCGTCAGCGCCGCGCGGCGCGCGTCGTCCAGGAAGCCGGGCGGGTTGCCCGCCGCCACCGTCACCAGACAGAACGCCGCCGAAGCCAGCCCCAGCGCGCGGCCCGCCACAAAGAGCAAGGCGCTCTCCATGTCCAGGCTGAGCACGCCGCGCCGGCGCAACAGGGCATAATCCATATCGGGATAATTATCGCCGCCCAGCGCCGGGGCCATGTCGGGGTAAAAGGCGTCAAACGTGGCGCTGAGCCCCAGCCGCGCGTCCAGCCCCGCCTCCACTGCGCTGTCCTTCAGCGCCGCGGTCAGATGCCAGTCGGGCACCGCCGGATACTCCAGAGGCAGATAGCGGCGGGACGTGCCTTCCATGCGCACCGCGCCCACCGGCGTCACCACCGTGCCCAGCGGCGCGCCGATGCCCATCATCGTGCCCACGCGCACCACGCTTTGCACGCCCACCTGCTTCAGCTCCTCAAGCGCAATAGCCGTCGAAGGCGCGCCAATGCCCGCCGACACCGCCGACACGCGCCGGCCCTCAAAGCGCCCGCTGATCACGCGGTACTCGCGGTTGTTGCCAACCTCTTGCGCCTCGTCCATCACCTCCGCGAACAGGTCCAGCCGCCCCGGATCGCCCGTGAGCAACACACGGGGCGCAACATCTCCTTCAGAACAGTGCAGATATAATGTTTGAGCCATTCTAGCTTGCCTCGTGCTTAATAGTTGGAACCGTCTCCGCAAATTGCTCCTGGTAGCGTGCGGTCAACTGCGCCCAGGTTGGTAATCTTGTCTGGCAGCCAACGGCCTCCACGACAAAAGAGGCCAGCGTGGCCCCCAGCCGCCCGCAGACCGCCGGCGAGTGCCCGCGCAGCCACCCCGCCAGGAACCCCGCCGTGTAGCCGTCGCCGGCCCCCGTGGGATCCACGACCCGCTCGCCCCTCACAGCCGGCGCCCGGCGCGCTTCCCCCGCGCCCAACACCGTGCTGCCCGCTTCTCCGGCCGTAATCACCACCATCCGCTCCCGCCCCGCCAGCGCCGCCACCGACTCTATTTCCAGCGCCTGGGCCAGATACACCGCTTCCACCTCGTTCATAAACAACACGCGGCTATGCTCCGCCAGCCAGGCCACGAAGGGCTGCGGATAGGAATAGACGTCAGACTTCAACTGCCACAGCAGCGGCGCGCCCTGGCGCACCACCTCCCGCGCAAAGGCCCGGTTATACTCGGGCGCGCCCACCGTCAGCAGCGCCGCCCGCGCCTCGCCCGCACCGCGCAGCGACAGCGGGCCCTGCCAGCGGGTCGCCGCGCCGGGGTAAAAGAAGTTCTGGTAGCCGCCGGCCGGGTTGCGAAACAGGTGGCTGCGCGAAGTGCCGCCGTCGGCCCGGCGAACCACGTTGCCCACGTCCACCCCCGCCTCGCCCAGATAGCGCTCGTAGCGCCGGCCCATCTCGTCGTCGCCCAGCACCATGGCCACGCCGCTCTTGAAACCCAGCCGCGCCAGGGCCACGGCCACGTTTGCCCCACAGCCGCCAAAGGTGGGACCCTCGGGCAGCGTCTCCACGATCGCCGTTTCGTCCTCGCCGGCAGCGCGAGACACCGCAAAGATATAATCCAGGCTGGGATAGCCCGTGGCCAACAAATCAAGAGCCATAATCGGTCACTCCCGGGCGCCAGGCCGCGCTCAAGCCGCTTCCGCCTGCCGGCGGCGCAGCGAGATAGCAGTCAGCGTGACCACGACGATGACGTAGGGCAGCAGTTGCACCAGTTGCGGCGGAATCGCCGTGGCCGTCTGCGCCCGAAATTGCACGGCCTCGAACAGGCCGAATAACAGGCAGGCGAAGGCCGTGAGCCCCGGCCGCGCCGCGCCAAAAAAGACCGCCGCCAGCGCGATAAAGCCGCGCCCGTTGGTCATGTTGTCCGTGAATCCCGTCAGGTTGCCCACGGAAAGCTGCGCGCCCGCCAGCCCGCACAGCGCGCCGCCCAGCAGCAGCGCCAGATATTTGATGCGGCGCACCTGGATGCCCGCCGTCTCCGCCGCTTCCTCGTGCTCGCCCGCGGCGCGCAGGTGCACGCCCGGCGCGGTGCGGTACAGGAAGAACCAGGTCAGCAGCACGCTGGCCCAGGAGAAGTAAACCAGCGCCGTGTGCCCCGACAGCACGCGGCCCAGAACAGGAATACCGGCCACGGCCGGGATGATGATGCGCGCCAGCCCATTCAACCCCTCCGGCACGTAGGCCCCGCGCGCGTCGAACGACGCCTCCAGCAGGTAGGCTGTGAGGCCCAGCGCCAGGATGTTCACCGCCAGGCCCGCCACAATCAGGTTGGCGTTGAAGTCCACCACAAACAGGGCGAACAGCGCCGCCACCGCCGTGGCTGCCAGCGTCGCCGCCAGCACGCCAACCCACACGCTGTCCGCCTGCGCTCCGACCACCACGGCCACAAAGGCACCGAAGAGCATCAGCCCCTCCAGCGCGATATTCAGCAGGTTCACCCGCTGGCTGAGAACGCCGGCCATCGCCGCCAGGATCAACGGCGCGCTCATGCGCATCGTCGCAAACAGCACGTTACCCAGTAGTTCCACGCCATCGCCTCCAGAGCCAGGCCACGCTAAATTTGGTGGCTACAAAGAATATGATCGTCGCTTCCAGCACCTGAATCAGGTCCCGCGGCACGTCCGTAAATAGCTCCATCGTAGCGCTGCCGCTGCGTAGCGCGCCGAAGAGCAACGCGGCGAAAAAAGTACCCAGGGGATGGTTGGCCGCCAGCAGCGCCACCGTAATGCCGTCAAACCCGAAGCCGGGCGAAAAGTTGGCCACGAAGCGGTAGTGAACGCCCAGCGCCTGGCCCGCCCCCGCCAGGCCGCCCAGCGCGCCGCTGATGAACATCACCTTCTCCACCACCCCGGCTACGGGCATGCCACCCCAGCGGGCAAAAATAAAGTTGTCGCCCACCATGCGCAACTCGTAGCCCAGCGTGGTATAGCGAAAGATGAAAAATATGGCCACCGTCACCAGCACGGCGAGTACAAAGCTGAGGTTCAACTGCGACGGCGGCGCCAGCCGCGCCAGCTCCACGCCTGGCACAACCGGCTCCGACATGGCGTTGGCCACACCGGGCACGCGGAAGGGATAGTTGACCAGGTAGCTCGTGAAGAGAATGGCCACGTAGTTGAGCATAATCGTGGTCACGATCTCGTCCACGCCCAGCCGCGCTTTCAGCACGCCGGGAACGTATCCCCACAGGCCGCCCACCAGCAGCGCCAGCAGAAAAGCCAGCCCGATAGTCAGAACCGGGTGCAGGGAGACAAAGGTAAACCCGGCCCAGGCGGCCACAAACGCGCCCAGATAAAGGGACCCCTCCACACCTACGTTGAACACGCCGGCGCGGAAGGCGATCGCCGCGCCAAGACCGGTAAAAACGAGCGGCGTCGCTGCCAGCAGCGTGTTGGCCACGGCCGTGCGGCTGCCAAATGCGGACGTAAACAGGGTGCGGTACGCTTCCAGCGAATCCTGGCCCGTCAGCTCCATTACCACGGCGCCTACCAGCAGCGCCAGCCCCAGCGTAATCACCGCTTCTATCAGACGCAACAGCGCCCGCTGCCACCCGGCGCTCGCTGCCCTGTCCGGCAAAGGAGTCAATTCAGTGCTTTCAATCAATCGGCGCGTCCTCCTGCTGCAAAACCGTTGTCGCCTCGCCGGCGCCGGACATCAACAAACCCAGGCGCTCCACCGTGGCCTCCTCCGCCCGCAGCTCACCCACAATCTGTCCTTCATAAAACACCACAATGCGATCGGAGACGGCAAGGATCTCGTCCAGGTCCGCCGACACCAGCAGCACCGCTACCCCCTCTCGCCTCAGGCGCAACAACTCCTCGCGCACCGTCTGCGCCGCGCCGATGTCCAGCCCGCGCGTGGGGTGCGCCGCCACCAGCAGGCGCGGCTCCTGCGCCACCTCGCGGGCAATGATCACCTTTTGCGCGTTGCCGCCGGAGAGCGAACCGGCGGGCGTCAGGGGGCCGTCGGCGCGCACGTCGAAGCGCCGCATCAGCCCCGCGCCCATCTTGCGGATCGCATTCCCTTGCAGGACGCCGCGCCGTGATAGGGGCCGGCGGTAGTAGCCGGTGACGATCAGATTGTCCGCAATCGATGCCCGCAGGTTCAGCCCCTCCATCCCCCGGTCCTCAGGAATCACGGCGAGGCCCGCTTCGCGACGGCGGCGGGGCGACAGCGTCCCAATTTCCCCGCCGTCCAGCACAATGCGCCCCCGGCTGCGGCGGATGCCCGCCAGCGCTTCCACCAGCTCGCTCTGCCCGTTGCCCTCCACACCGGCGACGCCTACGATTTCCCCGGCGCACACCGCGAGACTCACGTCGCGCACCGCCGGCAGCCCGCGCTCGTTCTTCACCCGCAACTTCTCTACAGACAGCACCGGCGGGCCCACGTCTGCGCTCTCCTGCCGCTGCACCGTCTGCACCTCGCGCCCCACCATCAGCCGCGCGATTTCCGCCTCGCTGCTCTCGCGGGCATCCACGACCCCTGCCACCCTGCCCCGGCGCAACACCGTCGCCCCCTGGCACAGGCGGCGCACCTCGTGCAGCTTGTGCGTGATCAGGATAATCGTGTGCCCTTCCTCCTTCAGCCGCTCCAGCACCTCGAACAGCGCCGTCACCTCCTGCGGGGTGAGCACAGCCGTCGGCTCGTCCAGAATCAGCAGCTCCGCCTCGCGATACAGCAACTTCAGAATCTCCACCCGTTGCTGTTCGCCCACCGACAGGTTGGCCACAGGCGCATCCAGGGGCAGCCTGAAGCCAAAGCGCTCCGTCATCGCTTCCGCGCTCCGCACCATCGCCTGCCGGTCCACCACCAGCCCGCGCGTCGGCTCGTAGCCCAGGGCAATGTTCTGGGCCACCGTCAGCGACGGAACCAGTTGGAACTCCTGGTGCACCATGCCGATACCCAGGGCAATCGCCTGTTGCGGGTGGCGGATGGTCACCTCGCGCCCATCCAGCACAATCGTGCCGCTGTCCGGCGTGTGCAAACCGTAGAGCACACGCATCAACGTGGACTTGCCCGCCCCATTCTCGCCCACAAGACCGTGGATTTCGCCCCGCTGCACGGTGAAATCTACGTTGTCGTTGGCTACCACAGGGCCAAACCGCTTGGTAATGCCCTGCATCTCCAGATAGGCCATGGCCCACGCTCTCGGCGTCGCTGCGGGGGCGGGAGACAGCGCCTCCCGCCCCCCGTCACAGCGGCACTACTCCTCTGTAACGTCCGTCACTTCAATCTCGCCGGACTCGATTCCTGCGCGGATCTCCTCGATCTCCGTCAAGAAATCCTCCGGGATCTCCTCCCGCGTGTACTCCATGGGGCTCAGGCCCACGCCGTTTTCGGCAAGGCCATACTCCAACGTCACGCCGCCTTCCAGCTCGCCCTCGACCAGCTGGCGGATCACATCCTCCACCGCCACGTCCGTGCGCTTGATCATGCTCGTCAGGATATAGCCTGGAGCCAGATAATCTTGATCGGCGTCAACGCCAATGGCATACCGCTCCGACTCCTCCGCCGCCTCGAACACACCGCTGCCGGTGCCGCCGGCTACCTGGTAGACGATGTCCGCATCGTCTTCGTACATCGCCAGCGCCAGCTCCTTACCCCGCGCCGGATCGCCGAATGACTCCGAATAAGCCGTCAGCACTTCCACGTCGGGGTTGATGTAGTGCGCGCCCTCTTCATAGCCCACCAGGAACTTGTCGATGCCCGCCGATTGCGTGCCGCCAATGGCCCCGATAATCGGCTCCGGGTTCACCTTGGGATTATCTTCCATCGTCGTCACCATCGCCGCCAGCGCCCCGGCGAGGAACGATCCCTCGTGCTCCTTGAACATCACGGAAACCACATTGGGCTGATCGACCACGATATTCACGATGCCGAAGAGGGTGTCCGGGTAATCGGGAGCCACGCGTTCCAGCGGATCAAAGTGCGAGAATTCCAGCGTCAGGACCAGGTCGAAGTCCGCTTCCGCGGCGGTGCGCAACAACTGCTCGCCCTCGCCCACGGGATCGCCCGACTCAATCGCCTCTACTTCTACATCCAGCTCCTCGGCCGCGCGCTGCAACCCTTCGTAAGCCAGGTCGTTGTAAGAACGGTCGCCCAATCCGCCCTGGGCGATAATCATCGCCACACGCGGCGTGTCCCCCTCGGCTGCTTCCTCGGCGGCGTCGTCCGCCTCATCCTCGGCAGCGTCATCCGCTTCATCCTCGGCGGCCTCCTCGCCGGTCGTCACCTCGCCGGCGTCGCCGTCGTCGGCGGCAGGTTCCTCCGCCTCCTGCCCGCCACAGGCAGAAAGCAAGACAAAGCTCAGTATTAAGAACAGGCTGAACAGAAAACGTCTGGACATCATTCTCCTCCTATCGAGTGCGAGCCGCGCAAAGGCAGCCCATCAATTTGTCGCGCCACATGCAGCCTGCAGCCACACTTCAGCGCTTGATACGGATGGTGTAACGGTACAGATCGGCGCGGTAGGTGGCGACAACGTGCTCCACCGGCGCGCCGCTCTGGTCAAACGTCAGGCGGTGCACGCGTAACAACGGGGACCCGGGCGCAATTTCCAACAATCGCCCTTCCTCCTCCGTCGCGCTCACCGCTTCAAAACTCTCTTCTGCCTCCGCCAGCGCCACCCCCTTCTCCTCAAGGAGGCGGTAGAGTGACTTCTTTTCCTCCAGCTCACGCCGCGCCAGCGCCACCCCGCGCAAAAACACGTCGTGAATGCCCACTGCCGCGCCATCGGCCAGTCGCAGACGTCTTACGCGAAGCAACGCCTGCCCCTCCTCGACCCCCATCGCGCGCACCACGTCAGGCGGCGGCGCGCAGCGCTCCCACACCAGGATCTTCGAATCCGGCTCCAGACCCCGCGCCCGCATATCCTCGCTGAAACCGACGAACTGTAGCAACGAGTGGTCAAAGGGGCGCTCCGCAACAAACGTGCCGCGCCCCTGCTGCCGGTAAATCAGCCCATCCTGCGCCAGCTCGTTCAGCGCGTGACGCGCCGTCATCGGACTGATGTGAAACGAGCGCGACAATTCGTTCTCGGAGGGCAGTTGCCTGTGCGGCTCCAGAGTCCCGTCCATGATCAGCTGCTTGAGGTGCTCTTGCAACTGATGGTACAAAGGCACCGGGCTATCCTTATCCAGCCGCATTTCCAAATCCGTCACCACTCTTCTCCCAAAAGTTATATGCCACGTCCAACGCCACTGATGCCACATTGAGTGTCATGCTGAGTGAAACGAAGCATCTCGTACACCTAAAGCCACACAACCACTATAGTCTTATAGTTCTCTATAGAACCTATCATACAAAAAATAGCCCCCACTGACAAATGCCCAAAATTCGTCCCTACTCTTCCCCCTTGCCCCTAAACCGCTCCAACACCTCCTCCAGGCTCACCACCCGCCCCATATAACGCTCAATATCCTCCAGGCTGGCCTCATGCAGATGCGTATAATTGGAGCCCACCGCCTCACGCGGCACCAGCACATGGTAGCCATAGCCAAACGCATCCTGGATCGTAGCGCGCACGCACACGTGCGTCTTCACCCCCACCACCACCACGTCCGTCACCCCGCTCTCACGCAACAGCAAATCCAGATCCGTGGCAAAAAAGCCGCTAAAGCGTCGCTTGCGCACCACGTACTCCTCATCCTCGCGGATATCCACCCCCGCCGCCGGCTGCGCATCAAACTCGCCCAGGTAACAATGCTCCGGCAACTTCTTCCACTCAAAATCACGCCCCGGTCCCCGCTGGTGACCCTCCATCACGTGGAACACCGGCGCACCCGCCGCGCGCGCGGCGTCCAACAGCTCCAGAATGCGCGCCAGGATCTCGTCATAGATCGCGTAATAGTTCGGGCCATCCGGGTGGAAGAAATCGTTGATCACGTCTACCAGTACCAGGCCTGTCTTCATGCCATCCTCCTTTACAACACTGCTCTCAATTAAGTTTACCCATCCAGAGAAGGACGACAATAACAGCGAACCGCCGCAAACAAAAGCTACAACAACCGCCCGGAAATAAATTCCCCGGGCTACCATAGCAGCGCCCGCTAAAGCGGGCTGCACAATCCACCACACGGACTACCTCACCTCAGCCGGATTAATCCGGCGTTGCTGCTGTAGCCGGGGGACTTCATCCCCCGGCGAAATTCCTCGCCCGACTTCATCGCCCGACGCACCTCACCCCCCCGGCGAACTTCATCCCCCGGCAAACCTCGCGCAATCCATCACCGCTCACACCGACTCACCGCCCCACTCTCACACCACGCCCTGCCCGCCCACCACAACACAAAGCGAGCGCCGCCTCCCAACCACGACGCTCGCTCCACAAAAACGCGGTCTACTACCAGAACCTATTCGCCCGCCTCCATCTGCACCGTCAGGGGCAAGAACGTCTGCAGCGGCGCCGCGCCCACGTATTCGCAGTCCGCTTCATCCGGGTGCTCGTCGCAGA
>JBMCFH010000118.1:0-10522 GCA_048620455.1 Chloroflexota bacterium
TCTGTACGAGCATGGCCAGGCGCTTCAGCGCTGCGTCCCACTGTTTTTGCGGCGCGTGCGGAAAGATGCTGCCTGTGTCCAGGACGCGTCCGGTTGGATCGACGACGGCCAGTTTGCAGCCGGTGCGATACCCTGGATCGATGCCCAGGATGGTGTGGCCCGCCAGCGGCGGCTGCAGGAGCAGATTGCGCACGTTGTCGGCGAAAACGTCGATGGCGTGCGCTTCCGCTTGCTCGGTCAGCGTGCGGCGCACGTCGCGCTCGATGGCCGGCAGGAGCAGGCGGTTGGCGGCATCGTCGATGGCATCCTGTAGCTGGTTGGCCAACGGTGACCGGAAGTGTGTGCGGAAGGCGGCGCCCACCGCCGAACGCCAGTCCCGTTCGGCAATATCAACCTTCACTCGCAATACGTCGTCGCTCTCGCCGCGGTTAATGGCCAGGATCTGGTGCGGTCGCAGCCGCTCGACGTTGCACTCGAAATCGTAGTAGAGGCGATAGACGCCCCTTTCATCATCCGCATTTTTGATCTTCTCTGAGCGTAGCAGCCCCCAGCGCAACGCCTTCTCACGCGTGATCCCGCGCACCTCGGCGTGGTCGCTGATCATTTCGGCGACGATGTCGCGGGCGCCGGCGAGCGCGTCGTCTATCGTCGGCGCTTCGTCGTTGAGGAAAGGCTGCACCAGGTCGGACACGTTCTTGCGCGTTTGTGGCTGTTCGACGATCAATTCTGCCAGCGGTTCCAGCCCTTTCTCGCGGGCCATGCTGGCGCGCGTGCGCCGTTTGGGCCGGTAGGGCAGGTACAGATCTTCCAGCTGCGTGGCGGTCGTTGCTTGCTCGACCTGCTCGCGCAACTGCGGCGTCAGCTTGCCCTGTTCCTCGATGGTGCTGAGGATAGTCTGGCGGCGCTCCTCCAAGGCGCGCAGCGTTTCCAGACGCTCGCCGATGGCGCGTATCTGTTCCTCATCCAGGCTGCCCGTTGCCTCTTTGCGGTAACGGGCGATGAAGGGCAGCGTGTTGCCCGCATCAAGCAGATCGACTGTGGCCGATACCTGTGCGGGCCGCAGGTTGAATTCCTGGGCGATCTGTCTCGCATGGTCCATGCCTAATTCGCTCCCGGCGAGTCGTCGGTGATGCGCCACTCGTGCCGGCGCAGGGCCTGCAGACGGTCGTAGTCCGTAAGGTCCAATTGTAACGGCGTGACCGAGACGTATCCTCCTTCCAGGGCGCCGATGTCGGTGCCTTCGTCTGGAATACCCGTGGGCCACTCGCCGCCGATCCAGTAGTAGGGCCGCCCGCGAGGGTCGATGCGCGCGTCCAGCTCGTCATGATACACACGCATGCCCTGGCGTGTGATGCGAATGCCCTTCATCTGGTCGGTCTGCAAATAGGGGATGTTGACGTTCAATAAAAGCTGCTCGTCCCATCCCTGCTCCAGAACTGCCTGCACGATCTGGCTGGCGATTTCGCCGGCCGGGCCGAAGTCCAGCTCTGCTTCATGGACGTCGGGAGAGGCCAGGGAGAAGGCGATGCCGGGGATGCTGTGGATTACCGCTTCCATCGCCGCCGTCACCGTGCCCGAATAAGTGATGTCGTGCCCCATGTTTTCGTTGGGGTTGATGCCGGACACGACCAGATCGATCTTCTCCTCGATCAGTCCCATCACAGCCATAGACACACAGTCCGACGGCGCGCCGTCGCTGGCCAGGGCAGGGGTACCGTCTTCGAGGGTGACGTGGCGAGCGCGCAGAGGCCTGTGCAGCGTCTTGACGTGACCGCCGGCGGTCCAGTTACGATCCGGCGCCAGCACGCTCACTTTGCCAAACGGACGCACCGCCTGCGCCAGAGCCAGCAGTCCCGGGGCGGTGACACCATCATCATTGGTTACAAGGATGTGCATGTCGATTCCTATTCTTATTTATACTTACCGTACCGTCACGTGTTAGCGAGAGACACCTGCCACGTGAACATCGGATTTTCACACAAGAGTGAGCAGGCGACAACCGGCCGGTCCCACGACACGTCACGAATTGATTGCCATCTGATTGCAAATGTATTGAGAACGGACACTCGTTGGCGGGCCACTGGCCGGAGAGTGGGGGCGGGGAGAGGGGCTTGGGACCCTCTCCCCGCCCCACAAGAGAGGAGGAAAGGAAGAACCTACACTGAGTAGGCTAACATGCAGGCGTTAAGCCCTGGTCAAGCAAAGGTTATGGGGCTGATAAAGATTTGTAAACAGGCGGTTAACGAGGGGACGGTGGCTGACATCTCCGCCGGACGCCGGCTTACTCCTGGGGATACGCCACTTCTGATTCCTCCGGCATCTCCACGATTTCACCGGTTGTGGTGAAGATGACCCGCTCGCAGACGTTGCTGACGCGGTCGGCGGTGCGCTCCAGGTTGTGCGCGGCCCACAGCAGGTGAGTGGCCTGGTCCATAATCGAGGGATCGGCGGTGATGTTCGCGACCAGGTCTTCATAGACCTTATTGTAGAGAGCGTCGACCTCATCGTCCTCATCATGAATGGCATAAGCGGTGTCCACGTCGCGCTGAATGAATGCCTGCAGGGCGCGGTTCAGCATGTCGCTGGCTTTTTCGGCCATTTGCGGCAGGACGCGGGACGTTTCCAGAAGGGGGTCGTCGCCGATCATACGCTGGATCTTGCAGATACCTTTCGCGTAGTCATTGATTCGCTCCAGTTCTGTGGCGATGGAGATGACGGAGGCGATAAAGCGCAGGTCGGTTGCCAGCGGCTGTTGCGTGGCGATCAGAATCAGGCTGTCCATCTCGATGGACATCTGTTCTTCGTTGATGTGCTGGTCGGCGGCGATAATCGCGCGGGAGCGCTCGTCATCGCGTTCCAGCAACGCGTTTACCGCTGCAATGGTATTCTGGCCCACCTCGCTACCCAGCGCAAGCAATCTGTCCTGCAATTTCTGCAATTCGCGGTCGAAAATCAGTCTGGTCATGATCTGGTCCTCACTTACACCAGCCGGGAACGTGGGATGTGACAGGTTGCGACTGGATTCAGATGGTCCTAAGCCTTCCTACAAGTATAAATGAGTTTGGGTTTATCCGAAACGCCCGGTGATATATTGTTCGGTCAGTTCGTTCTTAGGGTTGGTGAAAATCTGGCTGGTGGGGCCGTACTCCACGAGATAGCCGGTGCGTTTGTCGTCGACGTTGAAGAAGGCGGTGAAGTCGGAAGCGCGGGCCGCCTGCTGCATGTTGTGCGTCACGATCAGGATGGTGTAATTCTCTTTTAGCGTCTGGAGCAGCTCCTCAATGCGTAGGGTGGCGATGGGATCGAGGGCCGAGGCCGGTTCGTCCATGAGGATGATGTCGGGCTTGACGGCAATGGTGCGCGCGATGCACAGGCGCTGCTGCTGTCCGCCGGACAATGAGAGTCCGCTCTGATCCAGCTTGTCCTTTACCTCATCCCATAGCGCCGCCTGACGCAGGGATTGCTCCACGACCGCATCCAGATCGCCTTTGAAGCCGTTAATGCGCGCTCCCCAGGCCACGTTCTCGTAAACGCTTTTAGGGAAGGGATTGGGTTTCTGGAATACCATGCCGATGCGCCGCCGCACTTCAACGGGATCCACATTTTCGTCGTAGATGTTCTTGCCCCGGTACCACACCTTACCCCCTACGCGGGCGACGGCAATCAGGTCGTTCATGCGGTTGAAGCAACGCAAGACGGTGCTCTTACCGCATCCAGAAGGACCGATGAGCGCCGTAATTTTATTGCGCTGGAACTTCAGGTTGACCTCTTTGATGGCGTGGAATGCACCGTAGTGCACATGCAAATCGTGCGCTTCCAGCGCGTAATCTTTTGCCGTGGGGGGCATGCTTCTTTCTCGTGGTCTGGCGGATGGGCCGGGTCGAGTATTGATCATGACAACCTCTTACTAAAGCGATTGCGCAGGAATACGGCGCTCGCGTTGAGACTTAACAACAGGATAAGGAGGACGATGATGGCTGCAGCGGCGATGTTGCGAAACTCGCCCTGCGGGCGCGACGTCCACTGGTAGATCTGAATTGGTAGCGTGGTGAATTTGGCGAAGGGCCCGTTGGGATCGACGGTGATGAACGTAGAGGCGCCGACGACGACCAGCGGCGCTGTTTCGCCGATGGCGCGAGACATGGAAAGAATGGTTCCGGTGAGAATACCGGGCAGCGCGTTGGGCAGCACGTGGGACCAGATAGTCTGCCATTTGGTGGCGCCGAGTCCATAGCTGGCCTGGCGCAAAGAGCCGGGGACGGCGCGGATCGCTTCCTGGGCATTGATGATGATGATGGGCAGGATCAGGAGACCCAGCGTCATACCCGCGGAGAGAATGGTGCGTCCATTGGCCGTGGTGGGATCGGCGCTGCCAAAGGCGGCGCCGCTGGTGAGCGATTCTAGCACGCGCACGAAGATGGCCAAACCCAGCATACCGTAAATGATGGAAGGCACGCCGGCGAGATTGTTGATGTTGGTCTGGATGAAGCGATTCAGACGATTGTCGCGGGCATATTCCTCTAGGTAAATCGCTGCGCCGACGCCGATGGGGAAGGAAAAGAGGATGGTGATAGCCACGACCCACAGCGAGCCCAGCAGGGCCGTGCGTACGCCGGCAATCTCCGGCTGGCTGTTCTGAGGGCTGGACACGAAATCGGGCGTCAGCCAGGAGCGGTATTCGATGGTCGCCTGGGGAAAGTCCTCTTGCGCCTGGGCCACAATCTCCGCGCGGTTGAACAGCGACTCTACGAGGTTCCAGGTGGATACGACGTCAGGCTGAATAACGTACCTCTGTAGCAGTCCGTAAACGTCTTCCTGGCCGCGCGGCGGCGCCGAACAGCCATCAGGCGCGTCGGGGCTGCGGCAGAGCTCCTGGTAGGTTTCTACGTTCTCAAAGACCAGATAGTGGTCGAAGAAGCGCTGTTCTCGTTCCAGGCGTCGGCCGACACCCGTGGAAATATTAGCCGCCAGAATGCCGACCAGTTCCTCGTGCGAAAGTTGGCGAAGATCGGTATTGAACGCAGCCTCCGCGAAACCGTGCAGGGTGGCGCTGTCCGTGCCCGGCAAATAACGCTGAACGGGCTGGTCGGGCCAGGCGGGATCGACCTCCGACCAGCGCTCGGCCGTTGTAAAGATTTGCTGCAGCTGGGTCAGGCTCACATCGTTCAGGAACGCGTTCTCGTTGCTGGCAACCACGACTAGATCACCCGCCGCCAGCGTTTGTGCCCCGTCGTCGTCAATCACAACTGCCTTGAGCTGCTCGCGGTTTTGTCGGTATAGCTCGCCATTCAGAACCCCTACAGCCAGGGGCTCGCCGGCGACCGCCTCGACCAGAAGGGCCTCGTCGTCGCTAACAGCCGTGTTCGGCGCGCTCAGCATCTGGACTTCTCTGTACTCCAGGGCCAGGGCCTGGGGATCTACTTCGTTGATAACAGCCACCAACCCGAAGGTCTGGTTGAGTATATTGTAGAGCAGGGCGGTGAGGGCGATAATGCCCACGATGGTGGAAAGTTGGAAAAGGCTGCGCCAGATAGCGCCGGAGCGGTGCCGGGCAGCTACCTGGTTGGCCAGCGCTTCTCCTTCAGGATAGTAGTTGTCAGTGGTTGCCATAGGTCATTCGTCTCACGCGGTTTGCTGTCATCCGGTCACGAGCGGCGCGGTTCTCACTCATAGGCTTCGCGATAGCGCGCGACCACGCGGCGGCTGATCACGTTTAATGCCAGCGTCATGATGAACAGGAGCAGGCCGATGGCGAAGATGCTGTTGTAGTCGATGGAGTCGTAGCTAAGATCGCCGCCGCTGATGCGCACGATGTGGCCCGTCATCGTCTCCGCCGACTCAAAAGGGTTGAAAGTAAATCGTGGTCCGGCGCCGGCGGCGATGGCCACGATCATTGTTTCGCCAATGGCGCGAGAGATGGCGACGACGAAGGCAGCGGCAATTCCCGAGAACGCGCCGGGCACGACGACCTTCAGCGATGTTTCCAATTTGGTGGCGCCCAGCGCAAAGGCCGCCGCGCGCAGCGAGTCAGGCACGGCATGCAGGGCGTCTTCGCTCATCGAGGACACGAGGGGAATGATCAGAATACCCACGACGATACCGGCCGACGCTGTGTTGAAAATCTGTACCACGTTCTGGCCGAAGATAGCCCGTAGCAATGGCGTCATAAAGGTGAGCGCAAAGTAACCGTAGACGACCGTGGGAATACCGGCCAGGACTTCAAGAATCGGTTTCAAGATGCTGCGGGCGCGCTGGGAAGCGTATTCACTGAGATAGATGGCCGTCGCCAGCCCCAGGGGCAGAGCCACCAGCATGGCGATGGCGCTGGTCGTCAGCGTGGCTGTGACCAGAGGCCAGATGCCAAACGCGCTAATGCGTGGTTGCCAGCGTGTGGAGGTGAAGAATTCTACGATACTGACGTCCGGGCTCCCGAAAAAGAGCCATGACTCTTTGCCCAGCTCGTAGACAATACCCAGCGTGGTAAAGATGGAGATGGCCCCGCAGAGAAAGAGAAAACCCTGGATGATCGATTCGCGGATGCGCGGGCGTTTGGCCAGGAACTGTTCCGGGTCGTGATCGGATGTAGCCGCGATCATCGAGCCACTGCCGGCGCCTGTGTTTCTTCGCTCCATAGGTTGTTCCTTTCCTCTATCTTCACTCCAACCACGTCATACGCGAAATCGAAAGCACAGCATCGCTGCGGATACGATTTCGTTACTCTTGCATTGCCGAAAGCCACTTCTGGCGCGCATCATCCATTGCGTCCCTGCTGGCGGGGAAATATCCGACGTCGGCGACCACTTCGTCGACGCGGCTCAGAAAGTAATTCACAAAAGCCGCAACCTGTGGTTTCTCTTGCATGATGTTCGCCGCGGAGTAGATATAGAGCGGCCGCGCCAGGGCATAGTCGCCGCCTTCCACCGATGCCGCGCTGGGCTCGACGTCCTCGATGGAGAGCGGCCGCAATTGCGCGGCGTTCTCCTGGTAATATGCGTAGCCAAAGAAGGTGACCGCATAAGGGCTGCCCAGGACGCCCTGTACCAGCACATTGTCGTCTTCGCTCTGTTCCAGATTGGCGGCGTTGAGAATCGCTTCTTCATTGTGGTCGAAGATAGCTTCGACAAAGTAATCATAGGTGCCGCTGTCCGTGCCGGGGATATAACGCAAGATTCTCTCGTCCGGCCATTCAGGACGTACGTCGGACCAGGTACGCGCCGTGGAAAAGAGTAAAGCTAACTCTTCCAGAGAGACATTATTCACAAAGTTGTTTTCGCGGTTGACCACGACGGCCAGGGCATCGGTGCCCACGCGGAACTCAATCGGCTCGCGCCCTAGCCGGCGGCACGATTCGCTCTCTGAACTATTGATCGGCCGGCTGGCGGTGGAGAGATCTGTTTCGCCCGCGACACAGAAGCGCTCGAAGCCTGCGCCGCTGCCGATACTGTCGATGGTAACGCGCCCCCGGTATCCTTCATTTTCAAACTGCGTGGCTACGGCTTCGATGAGGGGATAAACGGTAGAGCTGCCGGCGGAAACGATGTCGCCCTGCACCTGCAGCGGATCGACTCCCGGCAAGTTAACCTCAGCGCCGTCGTCGTCTTCCTCCGATTGCTCGCCGCCGCCGTCGATATAGTTGACCGTTATCTGATCGATTGTGCTGGGCACAGGTGTGGCCTGCATCAACGAAAGCGCCTCGGCCTCGCCGCCGCCACACGCTGTGAGCAGGAGGCCCAACGTAGCTATGAGGGTCATGACTGCAAAATGGGAGAGCCCGTTCGGTGTTGTGGGCTGTTGCACGCTCATGCAGTCTACTGTACCAGAAACGATTTAACGCCTCTTCAAATGGGTGTTAACATCTGGCTATCGTTGGGTTAACAGATTGTTAAGAAGGGTTACGTGGAGCGAGCAGGTTGGCCGCCGGTCGCACTTCCTGGCTGCGGCCACGTGTCTTCACCCGCCAGCGGCAGGGTGAAGCTGAAAGTGCTGCCCTGGCCTTCGCGGCTCTGCACCCAGATACGCCCGCCATGAGCCTGGACCAGATGGCGGACGATAGCCAGCCCCAGCCCCGTTCCGCCGCCGCTGCGGGCGCGGTCGGATTTGTAGAAGCGTTCGAAGATGCGTGATTGGTCGCGAGAGGGGATACCCACGCCTGTGTCTTCCACGCTGACCGCGACCGCTTCTTTTGAGGAATCAAGTTGGGCGCGCACCGTAATGGCGCCGCCCGCTGGGGTAAATTTGATGGCGTTGTGTACCAGGTTGGTCACGACCTGTCGGGCGCGCTCGGCGTCCACAAGCACCTCGGGCAAATCGGGCGGGACCTCCGCGCTGAGGGTCACATTTCCGCGCTCCGCCTGCGGCAGGAGGCGTTCCACAGGCGGCAATAGAACATCTGCAACCGGCGTTGGCGCGAGGCGCAGCGGGGCCTTGCCGGACTCAATGCGCGACAGCTCCAGTAGCTCCTGTACCATCTGAGTCAGCGCGTCTACTTCCTGGTCGGCGCGGTCCAGGAAACGGCGGGCGGCGGGCGGGTCGTCCAACGCCGTGTCGCGCAAGGTCTCCACCAGCGCCTTCAACGAGGCCAGGGGCGTGCGCAATTCATGGGAGATGTTACTGATAAAGTCTCGGCGTACCGTTTGCAGCCGGCGCAATTGGGTCAGATCGTGCAGAAGGACCAGGCTGCTCTGCCGCCCATCCTGCAGGGGCGTCACCACGACGTGTAGAAAGAGATCCTGCGCTTCTATTTCCACCGCTTCGCTCTGCTCGTCGCCGCTCTCCTGGCACTGCTGCCACAACTCGATCAACTGGTAGTGGCGCGCCACCTGGGCGAAGCTGCGACCCAGCGCTTCTTCTTCCTGGGTATTCAGCAACCGCGCGGCAGCAGGATTGAGCAGGTGCACCCTCCCGTCGCTATCTGTGACCAGCACGCCGTCCACCATCAACTCCAGAACGGTGGCCAACAGGCCGCGCTCTTCGGCCAGCGTGTTCACCTTTTCTCTGAGCTGTTCTCCCATGTAGTTGAAGGCCTGAGTCAGCTCTCCGATCTCGTCGCGAGAAGTGACGAGGAGGCGGGCGTTCAGATCGCCCTCGGCCATGCGGCGCGCGACGCGCGTCAGGCGTCGCAGGGGCAGGGCTGTGCGGGCGGCGATGGCTACTGCCAGCAGCACGGCAAAGATAGTGGTTAGCAGCGCGGCCGTGTAAATCGTGTTGCGCAGGTCGTCAATCGGCGCCTGTACGCGATCGATGGGCAGCGCCACGCGCACGAAGCCGGCCTGTTCACCGTCTCTTTGTACGGGAAGCGCAGCGTACATCATCTCTTGCTGCAACGTGTCGCTGAAACGTATGTTGCTCCCCGCGCCGGTTACCAGTGCTTCCTGCACTTCGGGCCGGCGCAGATGGTTGGCCATCTGCGCCGCGTCGGCGTGCGACTCGCCCAGAACGGCGCCCTCCGGGCCGATAATGGTGACGCGGGCGTCAAGGATTTCCGCCCAGCGTTGCGCTACCGCATCCAGCTCGCCCACTCGACTGCCGCCGGCGGGCAACGCCGGGCGTACATTTTCTACAACTGCGCGCGCTTCAATTTGCAGATTGCTTTCCAGTTCGGCCAGCGCGGAGTCTCGCGCAGCGTTGGAAAGGTAAAGGGAAAGGGCGCCCATTGCCGTGAGGATGAGCAGCACGTAGGGTACGGCGATGCGCCAGCGAATGTTGTGGAACATGAGAAAACCGGCGGTTCCCGGCCTCCGGCGACGGGCGTGCGGCGTCAGCCGTCGAAGCGGTAGCCGATACCACGCACCGTAATGATGCGCCGCGCCTGCCCGGGGTCAGGCTCTATCTTTTCACGCAGCCAGCGAATGTGTACGTCGACCGTGCGGCTGCTACCGTCGTGTTCCCAGCCCCAGACGCGATCAAGGATGAGATCGCGCGAGAGGGCGATGCCGCGGTTGCGGGCCAGAAACAGCAGCAGTTCGTACTCTTTGGGCTTGAGCCGCTGTGGCTCGCCGGCGACACGCACTTCCCGGCGGGCCTGATCGATTTCAAGATTGCCAAAGACCAGCGGCGCGTCGGTGGGCACGGTGCCGGTCTGGGTTTGCGCCGCGGCCAGTTCTTCGCGAATGAGCCTTACGCGTCGCAGGAGGGCCTTCACGCGGGCCTGTAGCTCGCGCATGCTGAATGGTTTGGTCATGTAGTCGTCGGCGCCAACTTCCAGCCCCACCACCTTGTCCACCTCCTCATCACGTGCGGTCAGCATCAGAATAGGCACGTTCATCTCTCTGCGCAGGATGCGGCATACCTCAAAGCCGTCGATGCCGGGCAGCATCACGTCCAGAATGATCAGATCGGGTTGCTCCCGCCGGGCCAGGGCCAGCGCGTAATTACCGTCGCTTGCCGTCCGCACCTCGTACCCCTGGCGCGACAGGTTGTAGCTAAGCGTCTCCAGCAGGGTAGCTTCATCCTCGACGACTAATAGTCTATGAGCCATAGGCTGTTTGTAGCAGTAGTTGGCGGCTGTGTCAATGTTGTCCGC
>JBMCFH010000119.1:0-10503 GCA_048620455.1 Chloroflexota bacterium
CCTTTGTCGCCGCCCTGCTCGATCCAGATCTTGCCGCCCTGGGCCTCGACAGCCATGCGACAGTAGGCAAGGCCCAGACCGCTGCCCACGGCAATGCCGGCCTGTCGCGCCCGCACCTGCTCGAATTTTTGGAACGCTTTGCGCTGCCACTCCTGGGGAATACCCGGCCCCTCGTCCTGGATGCAGAAGAGATACATTTGCTCCCGATAGGGCCTGGCCTGCATTGTTACGGAGGCGTTGCCCGGACTGTAACTGATCGCATTGCTCAGAAGGTTGACCAGAACGCGGGCTGTCAGGGCGCGGTCGGCGTACAGCGCCCTCTCCTCGCCCTCAGCCTCCACCTGCAAAGCGACGCGCTGGCGACCGGCGATGAGCGCGACCTGGTCGGTGGCCAGCGCCAGCAGTTCTTCCACGGTTACTTCTTCCTGTTCCAGCGGCATGCGGCCCGCCTCCAGCCGCGCCAGGTCGAGCAACGAATCAATCAGCGACTCCATGTAATAGGCCGACTTCAGGCCGATTTCCAAAGCCTGCCGGCTCTTCTCTGTGGCTTCGCTCGCCGGGCCATTCTCCTCGCGCAACAGTTGCAGGCTGACCATAATGCTGGCGAGGGGCGAACGCAGGTCGTGAATGATGAACGTGGTCAGCTCCGCCTGGCGCGTGCGCGCCGCTTTCAGCCTGGAAACTCCAGAAGCCACGATGAGAAAGAAACCCAGGCGAATAGCCGCATTCAAGTAGGGCGTGAGCGGTTCGGCCAGCGTAGGATTGAAGCTCAATTCTGTAAACAGCCAGGCTGCAACGCTGACACCGGCCATGATGAACCCGGCCCACAGACCCAGGAACCAGGCGCTGAGGCTCACGGGCACCAGATAGAAGAGGGAAATGTTCAGGCGAGGACCGCTGGCGATATCCAGAATCCAGATCAGGAGGAACAGCAGGCCCACGGCTCCCGCCACCAGCAACCGTGGTGGCTCTCCAAAGTGCGCTCCTCCCGCTCGTTTACCGCTCATGATCCCCCTTGTCCTGAGGCGACGGACTGCCTACTCATAATTATCCCCGTTTTGCCCGCCGGGACAACTATTGGCGCCGTCGCTCAGGCGTGTGGGAAACACAGACGCACTGAAAGCCAGAGTGCGGGCACCCGATGAAACCGGGACCCGCACTCTGGCCCTTCGCAATCTGTTTGTCCAGGCTTCCGGCCGATCAGGGCGCGGGAACCACATCCGTAAAGCCGGCGTTGGCATGGGCGTCGAGCACCTGTAGGGAACCGTCGAGTCCCACGATGGCTGTTCCCCAACTCTCGCTACCATCCGTATAAGCGACAATCACGTGCGTGGCATCTAGCCAGCCCTGGGGCGTGAGCAGGCCGGGGTCGCTGAGCGGCGTCTCGGCGGGCGCGGTGGGCGGCGCCACGCGGTGCAGGCTGGCCTGCTGCGGCACCGGCGCCTCATCGCTGAGGTCGGCGCTGTAGAAAACCAGTTCTCCGCCCGGTCCAAAGGTCGGATACCCTACGTACTCAGCCTCAGGCGTCAGCGTATTCAGAACCTGGCCCTCCCCGTTCTGAATGACCACGTTGCCCTCGTCTACGTAGGCCAGCGCACTCACCTGGCCGTCTAACTCGTAGAAATCCCCGATGCACAGCAGCTGATCATGCTCGGCGCAATCGAAGATGAGCGTTGGCTCGGCGTCGCTGTTCAGGCGCAGCGCGTACAGGTTGTCGTAACGGCCCACGAAACTGGCCCACGAGCCGCCCAGGCCCATCGGCTGCACGGTGTAGTAGAGCGTGCTGTTGTCGCTGCTGAAACGCACGGGTACCAGGGCGCGCTGATGGAGGTCGCCCGACTCATACGCCGGCAGAGGCGACACGGCGTCTTCGCCGCCGATGCTCGCCACCCATAGCTGGCTGACGGGCGGGCCGGAACTTTGACCGGCGGGCGGCCCGCCGTAAGCCCAGGCGATGCGGCTGCCATCCTCAGAGACGACGAACGTGTGAAAGGCCATTGCTTCCTGCAGGTCCGCCGCGGCAAACGACAGTTCGCTCACCTGGCCATCCTGCACCATCTGGCGCACGACGTAGGTCTCGCCTTCGAGACGCGACCAGTACAGGGCATCTCCCGCCGCCTGCACTCGGCCCGGCGCATCACCGTCAAGCCCCAGCTCACACTGGGCCCCGCTCGCAGGGTCGGTGACCAGGTAACCCAGGCCGGGCACGAACAGGAGCACGGCCGGGCGCGGCACGTCGGAGCAGAACGAAGCCACCGCGCCGGGGTCGCCGCCCTCCGGCGGGGTATCAACCGGCGCGCCCGTGTCAGGATCGACCGGCACCGTGGGCGTCAGGGGTACCTGGAAGGTGGCGCTGACGCCGTTGACCGTCACCGTGTACTCACCTTCAGCCAGGCCGCCTGTGCCGTTGATGGGCAGGCCCATGCTAAATGGCAGACCCACGTTGTCCGGCGGGCAATCGTCCGGCCCGGGGTTGGCCATCAGGGTGACGTGGAACTGGTTGCCCTCGCGCACCATCGAGAGCTCCCCGATCTGGGCGCAGAGCGTGGGCCAGGCGCCCGCAATCTGCGCCGTGACGGGAATGGGCGAGCCAACGCCGATTTCCACGCCCACGTGCCCCACCTCAAGCGGCAGCAGGCCGGCAGCATCCTCCGGCGGCTGGCCTCCGGGCCCGGCGGGAACGTCCACCGGAAGCACCTCTTCAGTGGGCTGCGCAACCGGCTGCACTGTGCCCGTTTCCTGCTGCGCAACGAGGGCGCTACACGCCGATACTGTGACAAGGATCAGGACAAGGAAAAGCAAAGGTAGTAATTTTCGAGACATTTCACACACTCCTGGATCGGATTTGAGCGGCAACCATCGTCACCGGTGCTTATCGTACCCTGCCGGCGGCCCGCCATGCATCAATCTTTCGGCGGAGAAGGTCTCTAAGCATTTCGTCGGAGCCGGACCCGCCCTCCGTGCCGGAATCCGACGATGCTCTCCGTTTATAAGAGGTAGAATTATCCAGTGTCGGATGAGGGACACCTCACTGCCTGCCGCGCGCCAACCACATACCAGTACCTACGCCCCTGGCAGTTGTGCGCGGTGGGAGCCGGAAAACCTCGTGCCGAAGGAGAGTGAGAATTGAAAGAGTGGATGCTTGTTTCCAGGAAACACGTTCTCTATGTCTGTGTACTGATTCTGTCCCTTTTTCTTGTCACCGCCGCCGTTCAGGCCGGGCACAGCTACACGCAGGACCCCACGCCAACGGCGCAAATCGACGAAAGCGGCAACGTAATCGGCGACGCCGCGGAGCAGTTGCAAAACGACGACGCGCCGCCGGCCCAGGCGCCCAACGGCAGCCTGAGCGTCCTCTGTTTCACGCGCCGCCTCGATTCTGATCCCTGTGGGCGAGTGGCCAACCTCTTCAGCAATACCACTGAAGTAAACGACGTGGCCAACTTCCCGACCAACCTCTCCGTGTTTCACGTCGTCTACATCGCCTTCGACGAGGGGGATGCCGTGGACAGCAAAGCGGCCGAGCTGCAAAGCTTTGTCGACGACGGCGGCGGCCTCATCGTCTCCCAGCCCAATCTAGAGGGCACGGTGGACGTCTACCCGCCGGGCTTTGAGATGACGGTCAGCGACATCGCCTGGCCCGAATTTCCCGGCGATCCGGGCCCGGTGGAATTCACCGCCGCCGGCGCCGCGCATCCCATCCTCAACGGGCTGGCGCCGGCCGATCTGTCGGGCAACTTCGATACGGTGCCCATCAGCCAGTTAGGGCCGGGCTGGACGGTGCTGGCTAAAGCGGTGAACGATCCCATTGCCGCGCTGCTGGCGGGCCAGTATGGCAGCGGGCGCCTGGTGTTCCACTCCGGCAACGTGGGCAACCTGAGCATCGACGCCGGCAGCGACGCTTACCTGCGCCAGATGATCGAGTGGGCGGGCACGGCCAACATCCCGGTTGGCGAGGATATGCAGATTGACAACATCGAGGTCACGCAGGCCATCCAGGATCTGAACAACAGCGTGGAGCTGATCGCCGGCAAGCGCACCTACGTGCGCGTACACGTCAGCGCGCCCAGTACGGTGCAGGACGTCTACGCTACCCTGTCCGGCAGCCGCGGCGGCACCACCCTCTATCCCACCCTCAGCCCGCTGAACCCCGGCGCGGACATCGACGTGCGTTCCGGCCCCGACCGCGGGCAGTTGAACGACAGCTTCTATTTCGAACTGCCCGCTTCCTGGACCGCCGCGGGCGACCTGACGCTGACGGCGCGGCTGGATCCGGCCAATGCCAAGGGCGACCCTGACACCTCTGACAACGTATCCAGCGTCACCGTGCCCTTCCTGAACACGCCGTCGATGGCCCTGCGCCTGTACAACGTGCGGTACACGGAGGGTGGCACCACCTATGTCGCCGACAACACCCACCTCGCGGGGTTGGAGTCCTGGTTGCGCCGCGCCTATCCCATCCACCAGCTGGATGTGACGCGACACACCTTCACCTACCCCAAAGACGGCCTGCCGGACGTGGACGAGCTGCACGGCTACCTGGCGCTGGGCAAGATTCTGCGCATCATCTTTGCCGGCGAAGACGGCCGCATCATCTACTACGGCATCGTGGACGACGGCGGCGGCTTCATGCGCGGCAAGGCGCTGGACATCCCCACGACCATCGCCGCCGGCCCCACCGGCACACCGAACGGCCGCTTCGGCTGGGACACCGACGACACCTACGGCGACTGGTATGGCGCGCACGAAATCGCCCACACGCGCGACCGCTATCACGCCGAGTTCTGCGGCGCGGGCGGCGGCGTGGCCTACCCCTACGACTTTGGCCGCATCAGCCCCGAGCTGACGGGCGACACGGCCATCTTCGGCTTCGACATCGAAGACCACACCATCTACGATTCCAACTGGCGCGACGTGATGACCTATTGCAACAACCAGTGGATCTCCGACTTCACCTACGAAGGCATTCGCGACTACCTGGAAACCGTGGGCTCCGTCGGACCGATCTCCAGCACGCCGCTGGGCACGTCTGAGTCGTTCCTGGTCGTCAGCGGCCTGGCCGACCTGGACGCGGGCACGGCCGACCTGTTCGACATGTACCTGCTGGATGAGCCGGCAAGCGTACCCGCGCCCGAGCCCGGCGACTGGACGCTGCGTCTGCTCGGCGGCGACGGTAGCGAACTCGCCAGCCACCCCTTCCAGCCTATGGAGCTGACCGATGCCGAAGAGGAGACGGGCCGGCCCGCGGTCATCGCCATGGCAGTGCCCGCGCCGGACGGCCTGCAGCGTGTGGAGATCGTGCACGACGGCGACACCGTCGCCGGCGAGGAGATGAGCGAGCACGCTCCGGTAGTGGAGGTCACCTCCCCTGCGCCCGAATCGCTACAGGGCACCGGACCGCTGCAGTTTGAGTGGGAAGCCACGGACGCCGACGGCGACGACCTGACACACACCGTCCTCTTCAGCAACGATGGCGGCGAGAGTTGGGAAGTGTTAGCCACAGGCATGATCAGCAACAGCCTCTCGCTGCAAACAGACCAGTTACCCGGCGGCGGCGCCAGCCAGTTGCGGGTCATCAGCAGCGATGGCCTGCGCAGCGGCAGCGACACCAGCAGCACCTTCTTCGTGCCGCTGCTGGCCCCGGAGGCCAACATCATCTCGCCGGCGGACGAGGCGCTTTTCTGGCCCGCGCAGCTGGTGACGCTGGTTGGCGAGGCGCACGACGCCGACGACGGCCTGCTGGACGACAGCGCGCTTTCCTGGACGTCGGACCTCGACGGGTTCCTGGGCACCGGCAGCACCCTGAACACGGTGGACCTGAGCACGGGCCAGCACGTGATCACGCTGGAGGCTGCGGATTCGGACGGCCTGACAGATCAGGATCAGATCACGATCACGGTTCTGGGCGGTGATGAAGAGGAACCGAACCTGCTGCGCGTGGCGCCGGAGACGGTGAACCATATTGCAGAGGTAGACGGCGACCCCTTCGTCTACACCATGACCGTGCGCAGCGACGCCGCGCCGCTCTCCTTCAGCGCCAGCGAGGACATTGATTGGCTCTCGGTGACGCCCACGGGCGGCGACACGCCGGGCAGCATGATGGTCACGCTGGATCCGGCGGGGCTGGCGCCCGGCACCTATACAGGCGAGATTGAGATTTCCGCCGCCGGCGCGCCCAACGACCCACAGACGGTGGGCGCGGTGATGGAAGTCTTGCCGCAACAAGAGATGCGCCTCCTGCTGCCGCTGATACGCAGGCAGTAAACCGGTTGCAGGTTGGCAAGTTTCGGGTTGCAGGTTGGCAAGTTTCAGGTTGCAAGTTGGTAAGTTGATTGGTTGATGGCCCTCCCGGAGGCTGGTATCCTGCGGGAGGGTCTTTGCTCTGGAGGCGGTGCGATATGGTGCGATTGGGGTTTCTGGTACTGGTCCTGTTTCTGTTTCTGGTCGCCTGCGGCGACGGGGCGGTCACGCCGGTGGCTGAGGTAAGCGAGAGTCCGCCGGCCCAGGAACCGACAGCCACAGCGCGGGCGACGAGCGAGGAAGCTGCAACCGATGTGCCCGGCGACGACCCAACGCCCACAGCCACAGACGAGGCGTCATCGGAGGCCAATGGGCAGTCGGGCGTGCGTGGCATTGTCACCGCTTACAGCGACGTGGGCAGCCAGCCGGACGAACCGCTGGCGGAGCAAACGGTGGTCATTTTGCCGCTGGAAGCGGCGAGCAGCGTGTTGGGCACGGCGACGTCGCCCGCGCCGGACGAGTTGCGCTTCCTGCAGACGACGGTGCCCGAGCCAGACGAGCGCGTGACCCTCGCCGTCAGCGACGCCGCGGGTCGCTACGAAGCAACGCTGGACCCCGGCAATTACGTCCTGTGCCTGGCGGACGCTGCCGGCCCCACCCCCACCGACTACCCCCTCGCCGTGCGCGGCTGCGGCGCGTTTATGGTGCCTGCCGGCGCGGTAGTCGAAGTCAATGTATCCAGCGGGTTCGGGGAGATTGTGCTGGAAGCGGGCTAAGTACGCTTCCAGAAATTCGTTAGGAATGAGTCCACTGGAAAGCGTACTTATCAGGCAGTTGCACGTCACTTCGCGCTTGCTGAATTCCAATTAAAATGTGCAACTGCACTTAGTGACGGCGCTCCGGGCGGTCCACGATTTCACCGGCGAGATACGCATCGATTGCATCGCTAATCAATTTAATTTCCGTATTGATCGGCGTCACATTGGCCTCTTGCAGCGCCAGGTAAGCGCCCTGGCCCATCCCGCGCGCCAGCACCACGTCACAATCCTCAATGGCTGCCAGCATCGCAGCGTGACGCCTCGCTGCGCCATGACCGAACCCGTGCCCGCGGCCCTGGCCCCGACCGTGCCCGTGTTCGTGATGGTCATGTTCATGCTCCTCATCGTGGGGAACCGCCTTGTCGCGTAGCTCGCGCGCCACCACTTCGCCATCTTCTACCGTGTGCACCAGGTAGTGACGGGCGCGACCAAAGTGAGCGCTGAGCCTCTTACCATCATCCGTTATCGCAGCAATTTTCATAACTCTGTCTCCACCTAAATTTTTGATTTAAACAGTTACTTATCAGCCGGGGCCTGCAACGCTTTGCGCGTCTCCGGCGCCGACAAGACGTCTCCGCCGGTGCAGGCAGCGGCTGTTTCATTCACTCACTACTCGGCGGCGCGCCCCTCTTCCGTCGCCTGCCTGTGACGCCGGGGCTGGCGCGGGTCGCTGGCCCGGCTCCGAACCTCGTCCGGGTAATGTGACGGCGCCGCGCTCCAGAAGCGCTGCCCGTAACGCAGCACCACCTGCGCCCGCCCGCTCTCCTGTAGATCCGCCAGCGCCTCTTTCACCCGCCCCGGCGACCAGCGCTGCAGCGTTTGCAGCAAATCGGCTTCGCTCATCGGATGGCGGGTAATGATGCCCACGATGGCGTCTGTCAGCGCTTCAGGACCGTCCTCGTAGCCGCTGAGGTCGAATGCGCCGTGGGCCGGGTGCAACACGCGGGCCACGCTGCCCAGAATGGCCTGCGCCCGCAATTGCCCTTCCTCGTCAGGGGGCTGGACCCACGTCTCGGCCGGCGGCCGGGTGGGCAGGCTAATGTGTATCTCCTCGGGTTTGACCCGCTGCAGGATGGCGGCAATGGCGCGCAACGCTTCTTCGCTGTCATTCAGGCCGCGAACCAGCATCACTTCCGGCCAAAGATGGCCCTCGTACTCCCGGCTGAACGCCAGCAGCCCCTGCACGTGCCGTTCAAACGTTACCGCCGGGTGCGGACGGTTGATGCGCCGGTAGAGCTCCGGCGTGCCGGCGTCCAGGGTGGGCATCACGGCGTCGGCGGCGAGCAACTCCTGGCGCACCTCCGGCCGGTACAACAGCGAGCCGTTGGTAATCACAGCCACGGGCAGCGGCGTCAGCGCTTTGACCTGGCGAATCAGCCAGCCAATCCCGCTATGCAGGGTAGGCTCGCCGGACCCCACAAACGTGACCCAGTCGATCTCCCCCGGCCCATGGCTCGCCAGCGCCTGGCGCACTTCGGCCAGGATTTCCGCGCGCGGAATATACTCTTTGCGCTCATTGGTCAGGGGCATCGTGCGGCCCAGCTGGCAGTAGACGCAATTCCAGTTGCACGTCTTCAGCGGGATGGTGTCAATGCCCAGCGATTGACCCAGCCGCCGCGACGGGACGGGACCAAATACAACCTTCATCAGGCTATCCCCCTCTGCCGGCGCGCGCCCCAACAACACGGCGCACAACCTGGCAGATTCCGGGTGTAAGGCTCGCCTGGAGCCTTACTTAAACTTCAAATCGGCCAGCTTCAAGTCGAGCACCGGCGTGCCGTTGATGGCGTCCAGCCCGCGCACGTGCAACACATTGTCTTCAATGGCCAACAGCTCCACGGTGGTCACGCCAATGGGATTGGGCCGGTGCGGGCTGCGCAGGGCAAACACACCGTACGTCCCATTCTCAGGGTCGCCGCAGGGATGCTGCAGCAGATCATAGCCATCGGAGCGGTCGAAGTAAAAGATGACCATCAGGTCCTCGCCGGGCTCGATGCCCTGCAACCCGGGCGTCAGGTGCGGCTGCAGGATGATGCGCGAGCGGCTGGCGCGGATCACGGACGGCGTGTCCGCTTCGTCAAATTCGTTTTCTACGTGGCCAATGGGCCGAAAGGTGATGGGCTTTTCTGCGTTGTCGTGCTCTTTCTCAGGCATGGTCGCCACACGCTTCTCCCAGATTATGCTCGTTGCTCAATGTCGTGAACCAGGCGGCCCTCGGCCTGCTGCAGAAGCCGGGTGACGTCGGCTGCCCGCTCATCCGGCGCCTGCACGACCAGCACCGCCGCGCCGCGCCGCACGCCCTCTACATAGGAGTAAAGGTCCTGCTCCAGGCGATCCATGCCAATCAACGCGCCGATGAAAGCGCCGCCCAACACCCAGTAAACAGTGATCACCGCCAGCAGCACGCCGCTGGTGATGAGGGGACAGCCCATCTCTGAGCAGTTGAAAATCCCTGCCGGCACACCGTAGAGCGCGCCCACCGCCAGGCCAAGCAACGCGCCCAGCGCCACGTATCGGAAAACGACGCGCGCTTTGGTGTGGCCTTCCAATCGCTGCCACACTTGCGTGGGACGCTGCAGAGTGCTGATGCCGTCGGGATCGATGCCCGCAGCCCGCAACGCCTCTGTGGCCTGCGCCACGTGTTCACTATCAGGAATCAATCCTATCAACGTCTTCATGGTCCCCTCCGTCGTAGGGCCGGCCCGCGCCGGCCTCTACTTTCGAAAAGTCCAGGTGCAGGCGTCTGGCAAGGTGACCGCCTTCGCCCGCATAGAAAACCATCATCAACAGGGCCGGCTCCGTGGCTACGTTGCGGAAACAGTGTGGGATCGAAGCCTCGAACAGCAGGCTGAATCCCGGTTGCATCTGATACACCGTCTCGCCGACGCAATACTCGACTTCGCCCTGCAGACAGTAAACGAACTCCTCGCCCGCGTGGCTGATCTGTTGCTCCAGCGTGCCTGTTCCCGGCGCCGCCCGCAGCAGGAACGGTTCCAATTGCTGGTTGCGCAGGCCAATGCCCAGGCTTTCCATGGTCACGCCGTCGGCCTGCGCGCGCAACCGCGCCGGCGGCGGTACGAAGACCACCGGCTGATCCCGTTCTTCCGTGAAGAAATCGGTGATAGAGACCTCCAGCGCGCTGGCTAACAGGTGCAGCGAGGAAACAGTCGGCGAATTCTGCCCGCGCTCGATGAGGCTGATGGCATTGATCGACAACCCGCTACGCTCAGCCAGCGCGCGCAGGGAATACCCCTGCCGCTCGCGAAGGGCCCGTATCCTCTGTCCAACGTCTGGCGCTGCTTGCTCTGTCATCGCCGCTCGCTCCTGTCCTCTTTGTTTCTCGTATTGTACCATATAAGTGCACACTTGTACACTTTAATTGTAGGAGGCGACGGCGGACAGCAGACCGCAGACAGCCGGCTGCCCTTCCCACTGCCCAATCTCC
>JBMCFH010000120.1:0-10316 GCA_048620455.1 Chloroflexota bacterium
ACCTGAAACCAGAGGTTTTTGCTATGCCAATGCAATGTGACATTGTCACACAAGAACGGACCGTATTTAGCGAGCAAGTCGATGCGGTGAACCTGCCCGCCGAAGAAGGGCGCATGGGCGTTTTGCCCAATCACATGGTGATGCTGACGTCGCTGGGGTTCGGAGAAGTGATTGTGCGCCGCGGAGGCGAGGATGAGTATTTCGCCATCGGCGGCGGCTTTGCCGAGATTTTGCCGGACAAAATCACCATTCTGGCCGATTCCGCCGAGCAGGCCGAAGAAATCGACGTCGAGCGCGCGCAGAAGGCGCGCGAGCGGGCAGAACGGGCCATGCGCGAAGGGATCAGTGAAGAATCAGAACGCTACGCGCAGATCGAAGCCGCGCTGCGCCGCGCGCAGGTGCGCATCGAGGTCAGCCGTAGGCGAAGCAGCGGTCGCCGGCGTCGTGCCATGGCCGCAGGCGGCGAAGGCGCTGCATCGCCGCGCCGTGAAGAGGAAACGGAGTAACGGTGGGTTTTCTAACCTCACGTATCGCCATCGATCTGGGCACCGTCAACGTCCTGGTCTATGACCAGGGGCGCGGCGTTGTTCTGCAGGAACCGTCCGTCGTCGCCCTGCGCGAAGATAGCGACAAGACCGTCATTGTGGAAGTGGGTCGCGCCGCGCGCGAAATGTACGGGCGCACGCCGGAAGCGATTGAAGTGATGCGTCCCTTGCGCGACGGCGTCATCGCCGACTACTTCGTCACGGAGGCGATGCTGCGCTACTTCATCCGCAAGGTGACGGGGCGGCTTAACCTGCGCAAACCGGTGATCATGATCAGCGTACCCTACGGCGTGACCAGCGTGGAGCGGCGCGCCGTGCGCGAGGCTGGCCTGGCTGCTGGCGCTCGCGAAGTGTACTTGATTCACGAGCCGCTGGCTGCGGCTATCGGCGCCGGCCTGCCCGTGGGCACGCCAACGGGCAACCTTGTGGTGGACATGGGCGGCGGTTCCACCGAAGCCGCCGTCGTTTCCATGAACGGCATCGTCTGCGCCGAGTCGCTGCGCGTGGGCGGCGTGCACCTGGACGAAGCCATCGTCAGCTACATCCGTAAAAAGTATAACCTGGTGGTCGGCGAACCAACGGCGGAGGCCATCAAGATAAAAGTGGGCGCGGCGACGGAGCTGAAAGAGCGCCTGGAAATGAACATTCAGGGCCGTGACCAGGTCGCCGGCCTGCCACGCACCATCACGCTGACCTCCGACGAGGTAGCCGAAGCGTTGGAAGAGCCGCTGGGCGCGGTGGTCAACGTCATCCGTGCCGTGCTTTCCAAGACCCCGCCGGAGCTTGCCTCTGACATCATCGACCGCGGGATGGCCCTCACAGGCGGCGGCGCGCTCTTGCGTGAAATCGACACCATGCTCACACAAGAAACCGGCGTGCCCGCCTACGTCGCCGACAACCCCATCGCCTGCACGGCCCTGGGCGCGGGCAAGGCGCTGACCGAATTACCCCTTCTCCTGCGCAGTCTCAGCCTGCAGTAACACGTTCGGTTATAGAAGACAAAACAAAAGCCCCGCAAGAAACGCGGGGCTTTTTCTTATCTGTGCTTGTCGAAGGCGTGCTGTTAACCGTCAGCGCTCAAATAGTAGGTCATCCGTTGTAGCTGGACGACCGGATCGCTGTACTGCACGTAGACACCATCAGGCACCACAAGGCTGATCGGCGCGTAGGTCAGAATAGCGCGCACGCCGGCCTCGACCAGACGATCCGTTATCTCCTGGGCTGCGTCGGCGGGAACCGCCAGAATGGCCATCTGCACCTTTTCACGGCGTATCGTTTGCTCCAGATCGTTCACATTCTGCACAACAATGCCGCCCATTTTCTGGCCCACCTTGGTCTCATCGGCGTCGAAAATCCAGCCGACTTTGAAACCGCGCCGGTGAAACCCGCCATAGTTGGCCAGGGCGTGGCCCAGAAAGCCGGCCCCAATCAGGGCTACGGACCACACATGCTCAAGGTGCAAGATGCGCCGCAACTGCTCGATCAGATATTTGATGTGATAGCCGGTGCCCTGCTTGCCAAACTCGCCAAAGTGGGAAAGATCCTTGCGGATCTGCGCAGAACTGATGCCCAGGCGCTCGCCCAACTCATGCGATGAGGTCGTCGCTCGTTCCCCTTCCTCCGCCAGCCGAATCAGGGCCTGCAGGTAGATGGGCAACCGGCCTATTACGATGTCTGGTATATCATCAGCCACGTCGGGCGATACCTCCGCTCTTTTCTCTACTTGTGTTTTCATCATAGAGGAATGCGCGACAGGAAACAGGAGACGCCACTCGGCATGTTCCCATCACAAACTATAACCAGATGGAACTCACACATTCACAGGCCTGGCCAGGTGCAGTTGCATTTTTGTTGCAGAACGCGGCAATCGGTGCAACTGGCAGATAAGTACGCTCTGGACACTCCTAATTCAGAAAGAAATTCCACCAGCGCACTTAGTGTAACATTTCACAATTGTAGCATATGGCACCCCCACTCGCAAACCAAGCTGCTGGACAAATCTGCAAATTTGTCCTACGTTACCAGCCATGCACCTTGCTCTTAACGCCTATTTCTGGAACCGCCCGGATACCGGCAGTGGCCAATATCTGCGCCAGCTTGTGTACCATCTGAACCGCCTGGTGAGTGACCTGGATATTACCCTGATCTATCCTCATCCTGACGAGCCGAAGAAGGTACCGCCCAGCGTGCACGTGGTGCGCGCGCCTGCCCGGTCGGGGCATCTGGGGAAAGTATTATTCGAGCAGCGCGGTTTTCCCCGAGCCTGTCGCCAGGTAGGAGCCACCGTGGCGCACGTCCCCTACTGGGGACCGCCCTTGCGCTCGCCGGTGCCCCTGGCGGTCACAGTCCACGATCTGATTCCCCTGGCCATGCGCGAATACCGGCGACCGTTGACCGCGCGGCTTTACAATGCCCTGGTCAGCGCCGGGGCGCGGGGCGCAACGCACCTGATCACCGATTCCCACTTCAGCCGGCAAGAGATCGTCAAGCGCCTGAGCATCCCCCAGGAGCGCATTACGCCCATCCACCTGGCGCCAGCGCCCCAATATGACGCGAACAGCGACATGCTGCTGGATATGGCCGTCCTGCGCAAATACGACCTGCCCGACTTCTACGTGCTCTATCTGGGCGGATACGCGCTACACAAGAACGTCACTACGCTGTTGGCTGCCTATACATACGTGGCCCAGGCTATGGGGGAGGAGTACCCTCTGGTCCTTGCCGGGAACAAACCACCGGCGGGCGAGCATTTTCCCGACTACGAATCGTACATTGAGCGCTCCCACCTGCAAGAGTTCGTGCGCTGGATTGGCTACGTGGACGAAGAAGACAAACCCGCCGTCTATCGCGGCGCGATGTGTTTTGCTTTCCCCAGCCGCTATGAAGGCTTCGGGCTGCCGCCTCTGGAGGCGATGGCCTGCGGCGTGCCTGTGGTAACTACCAACGCTGCATCGCTGCCCGAAGTCGTCGGGGACGCGGCCTTTGCCATCGATCCCGATGACGAACGGCAGATGGCCGGATCGATTATTTCGCTGCTCATCCAGGAGGAGTTCGCGGCCGAAATGAAGCAAAAGGGGTTACAGCGCGCGGCCCAATTCTCCTGGGAGCAGACGGTGGCGCAGACCGTGGCCATTTACGATAAGATCGCAGGCGAAGGGGACTAGACCGGCTATGGCAAAAGCGAGGAGAGATTTGGATAGGAAAGTGGCTGTGGTCACCGGCGCGAACCGGGGTATTGGTCTGGAAATCTGCCGCCAGCTGGCGCGGCGTGACGACGCAGAGGTTATTCTGACCGCCCGCCATGCAGGGCGCGGCGAGGCGGCAGCAGCCGATCTGCAAACTCAGGGCGCGGCTGTTTCCTTCCAGCGCCTGGATGTGACCGAACAGAACAGCGTGCGCGCCCTGGCCAAGGCGGTGGCCGACCGGTTTGGGCGGCTGGACATCCTGGTCAACAACGCCGCTATCTACCCGGACAAAGGATTGCGCGTTGCCGAGCTGGATCTGGCTCTGGTGCGCCAGGCGTTTGAGACCAACTTCTACGGCCCGCTGCGCCTGTGCCAGATGCTGACGCCGTTGATGGCGCGCCACCGCTACGGCCGCGTCGTAAATGTGTCCAGCAGCATGGGCTTGCTGCGCAATATGCGCGGGCGCGCGCTGGCCTACCGCGCCTCTAAAGCAGCTCTCAACACCCTCACGCGCGTGCTGGCGGCGGAAGTGGAGGGGCAGGGAATTCTGGTCAACAGCGTCGATCCCGGCTGGGTGCGCACGGAGATGGGCGGCGAGAGTGCGCCGCGCACGCTGGCCCAGGGCGCGGACACCGCCGTGTGGTTGGCCACGTTGCCCCCCGATGGCCCCAGCGGCGGCCTGTTCCGCGACCGCCAGCCGGTTGCCTGGTAGCCGTCCAGGCCCGCCGCACTCGCAGCAGCGCCCATTTTGTGCCAGTCGCGGCGCATGTTACAATGCCGCCGGTTAACAACAACAGTGATTTGGAGGCAGTTATCCATGGGCGTCAAACCCGATTCCTGGATCCGGCAAATGGCCCGCGACCATCAGATGATCGAGCCTTTCGTCAATGAGCAGGTGCGCGACGGCGTAATTTCTTACGGGCTCTCATCTTATGGCTACGACGTTCGCGTCACCGACGAATTCAAGATCTTCACCAACGTGCACTCAGCCATCGTCGATCCCAAACATTTCAACCCGCACTCATTTATCGACTATAAGGGCGACATCTGCGTCATCCCCCCCAACTCCTTCGTCCTGGCGCGCACGATCGAATATTTCCGCATCCCGCGCAATGTGATCACCATCTGCCTGGGCAAATCCACCTATGCTCGTTGTGGCCTGATCGTCAACGTCACGCCCTTTGAGCCGGAGTGGGAAGGGTATGTGACCATGGAAATTTCCAACACCACCCCATTGCCGGCGCGCGTCTACGCCAACGAAGGGATCGCCCAGGTGGTCTTCCTGGAAGCCGACGAGGAATGCGAAATTTCCTACGCCGACCGCAAGGGCAAGTACCAGGCACAGCGCGACATCGCCCTGCCGCGCATCTAGCACCGTGCAACTCTACCCCTTTGCGCCTCCGCCTTACGATCCGCTGCAACAGACGATCGACAGGCTGCGCCTGGAATTGCAGGGCCTGTTCCAGGTAAACGATGTGCGCGCCGGGGGTCGAGACGACACCATCACCTTCACCGGGCGCTATCTACACGATGGGCACAGCGCCTACGAGGAGATCCAGGCCCGCTTTCAGCAACACGGCTACACGCCGCTGCTGCGAAGGCGGCGCAACTACGATCAGTTGTTGGCGCTGAAGGGTGTACTGGATCGGGGCAAGACGGGCAATCCGCTGGTCAACCTGCTGTTGCTGGTGGTCACTATCCTGACCACGCTGGCTGCCGGCGCATCTATGAACGGAAGCGACGGCCTCTTCAGGGCTCTGATGCAGGGCGACACAGCCAGCGCCCTCGCCGCGGCGCGCAGCGGTGCGCCCTTTGCCGCGACCCTTCTGGGCATACTGGGCGTGCACGAACTGGGCCATTACGTCGCCGCGCGCTGGCATGGCGTCAGCGCCACGCTGCCCTATTTCATTCCCATGCCGGTCGGCGGGCTGGGCACCCTCGGCGCGTTTATTGCCTTGCGCAGCCCCATGAAAAACCGCACGGTTCTCTTTGACGTGGGCCTCGCCGGCCCCATTGCCGGTTTTCTGGTGGCGCTGCCCCTGCTGGTGGTGGGCCTGCTCCTGTCCGAACCGGTGCCCTTCTACATGCGTGGCCTGACGCTGCGCACGTTGGGGTCTTCGCTCCTGGTGGATGCCGTCACAGCCGTTACCGTGACTCTGCCGGCAGGTCGCACGCTGGCCCTGCATCCCATCTATTTTGCTGCCTGGCTCGGCGTCCTGATCACGGGCATTAACCTGCTGCCCATCGGCCAGCTGGACGGCGGGCACGTGGCCTACGCCCTTCTGGGACGCAGCGCCCACCAGGTGGCGCGGGGCACACTGGTCTTGCTTTTGGTCGCGGGTTTCACCCTATCCTCCACCTGGCTGCTGTGGGCCCTGTTCGTGCTTTTTGCCGGGCTGCACCATCCGCCGCCACTCAACGACATTACGGGCCTCAATCGCCCGCGACAGATCGCCGGGGTGCTCACCGTTCTCCTCTTCTTTGTCATCCTCACCCCTATCCCCTTCCACACTTAATTAAGCAGGCAGCGGCACAGAAAGAAACCCAGACGCCACTGGCATTTGTGCCAGGCAAGCGCTATAATTGTCGTACCGTTATGGGCGCTTAGCTCAGTTGGTTAGAGCGCTTCGTTTACACCGAAGAGGTCGGGGGTTCGAGTCCCTCAGCGCCCATCCCCACTTCTTGATCTAGCCCTAGAGTCTGCTATAATCCGTTCGATCATATTTTGTGATAAAAAGCACACATTAATAGTGATGAATGTCACATCGTAGACTTCACACAACACTCCACTTGTTGCCTTAAGAGCAGGAGAAGAGATTATGGCAGAAGCAGCAGTCAGCAATGGAGGCATGACACGCCGCGAATTTCTCTATTACATCTGGGGCGCGTCCATGGCTCTATTCACCGCCGAACTAACGGGTCTCATCATCTGGTTCTCCTTGCCGCTTTTCCGCGAAGGAGAATTTGGCGGCGCCTTTCCTGTGTCAATTGACGATTTGCCAGAGAAGAACGCCCGCCCTCAAGATTTCCCCGAGGGCCGGTTCTGGCTGGTAAACCTGGACACGACAGTGGACGACGGCGAGGAACGCATGTATCTGGCGCAAGATGAATCGGAACCCATCGTCGGCGTGGCTGCCATTTACAAGGTTTGCACCCACCTTGGCTGTATCTACGATTGGAACGCAGCCAACGAGCGCTTTGAGTGTCCGTGCCATGGCTCGAAGTACCGTCTCGACGGGCGGCGCATCGAAGATCCGGCGCCACGCTCTCTAGACCGCTTCCTCATCGAGGCGCTGGACGCCAACGAAGAAGTATTGGCTGTCGCCGAGGCGGATGCCGACGGCGTGTATACGCCGCTACAATTGCCGGAAGGTACGGCGACGATTCGTGTGGACACCGGCGCGCGCGTGGACGGCGCGAGCCAGATGCTGATTTGCGAACTGCGTGATAGCTGCCCCTAGGGATAACGAGGAGAGAAAATGGCTACTTTTGTCGATCAAGTAAAAGAGATGGGGTTGAAGCAAGCCACCATCGCTAAAGTCGATGAAGCCGTCGAGCGCTTCACGGCAGGCATGAACGTCAATGACGTTCGCGGCATGCTGCGAGGCGACGAACCGCGCCGTCCTAATCCCCGGTTACGGCCCCACGCCGATGGTTTCTGGCTGCACATCCGGCCCAGTTTTTATCATACTGAGGTCACCCATATTTATCCCACCTTCCGCCTGGGCTGGCTGTCCACTTTCATGTTCGTGTGGGAGACGATCACCGGCATTTTCCTGATGATCTTCTACACGCCATCACCTGACGTGGCCTACGCCGACATCTGGAACATTTTGGGCAACGTGCCGCTGGGCCAGTTGATGCGCAATTTGCATCGCTTCGGCGCCGAGGTAATGGTCGTCGTGGTTGCCCTCCACATGTTGCGAACATTTATTACCGGCAGCTATAAACATCCGCGCCAGTTCACCTGGTTCACGGGTATGATTTTGCTGGTGTTGACGCTGGTCCTCAGCTTCAGCGGCTATCTGCTGCCCTGGGATCAGCTGGCTTATTGGGCGGTAACCGTAGCCGTCAGCGCGGCGGAAGCCACGCCTGGTCCGGAGGTCGTGGGCCGCAACATCAACCTGTTGTTGCGCGGCGCCCCGGTCATCGGCGCCGGAGGTCTATTACGCTTCTACCTGTTGCATGTGTTGGCGTTGCCCCTGTTGCTGGCCATTTTCTTCTTCGTACACTATTACAAGGTGGTCATTCACGGACACTCACTGCCCCCGGGCCGCGAAGCGATTGGCGAAGACACGGCCAAGCGCGTGCCCCGTGATGAGCGCACTTACTTCCTGCCCGACATCGCCACGAGCGAGTTGATGTGGACGGCGCTGACAACCCTGTTTCTGGTTGCCGGCTCCATCTGGTTCTACAATGCCCCGCTGGAACGACACGCCAATCCCCTGGTGACGCCGCTACACGTGGTGGCGCCCTGGTATCTGGCCTGGTCACAGGGCTGGCTCAAGCTGGCCGATAAGGTGTTTATCGCCTTCATCTTCATTCCCGGCCTGGCCACGGCTTTCTTCCTGATGCCCTACTTCGAAGTGGGCAAGAGCCGCCGCTATGCCGACCGGCGCGTGGGTCTCACCGTATCCATGCTCTTCATCGCCTTCATGTGGGCCTCCAACTGGATGGGTTCGCCGGAGTACCGCGTGCAGAGCTCGCCTGACCAGGAGGTCAGCCAGGAGCTGTTGCCGCAGGAGGGCCATAGCGCCTTGAAGGAAGTGCCCTACGAGGAGCTGGTACCCGGCGAGTATCGACCGGGCGAGGTCGTCGAGGGCAATCCTCACCTGACGGAAGCGCTGGCGGAGTTCGAGCACGCCATGGAGAATCGCAGTTGCGCCATGCCGGGCACCGACGCTCCCTATGAGGAGTGCCGCATCAGCGAGCGTGGCGGTGAAACACGCTACGCCAACAGCTTCACGAATACGGCCATGCCCAATCCCGAAGCGTGGCTGGAAATCGACGATTACCAGCACAACATGCGCCGGCTGACCCTCTACTTCGAGGTGCCTGACCCCGATGACCCGGACAGCCTGCTATACGATTATCAGCGCACCGGTTACCGCCACGAGCTGTCTAACTACGAGGAAGATTAAACATGCAAGTCAAGATTATCATCGGGACCATTGCCTTCATGTTAACCATGGTGATCGTGGGCTTCGTGGCGCTGCGCGAACCGGCGCGCATGGAAGCCTTCTCCATGGCCTATGAAGGGCGGTCCATCGAGAACGGAGCTGAAATCTTCGCCAACAACTGCGCCTCCTGTCACGGCGTCAACGGGCGCGCAGAACAGTGCTTCAACCCCTCATCCGGCGAACCGGAAGGGTGCATCGGGCGCCCCCTGAACAACGCCGAGTTGCTCTGTGGCACAACCAGTGCGCGCATGGAAGCGCTGGACTGGTCGGGCGCCAAATTCGATTTCGTCCAGAGCACCGTTGCCGCGGGCCGTCCCTGGACCGGTATGCCCACGTGGAGCCAGGAGTACGGCGGTCCATTACAGGAGAATGAGGTGCGGGATGTGACGCTCTTCGTGCTGAACTGGGAAAGTGAAGCGCTTTGTGAAGAGGACGGCGAAGTCGAAGGCCCCGTGTGGCCGGCGAACGTTTCGGAGCTACCCGCCGGTGACCCCGAAAACGGCCAGCAGTTGTACGAAGTAACCTACGCCTGCCAGAGCTGTCACGGCAATCTGGACGACGAAGCCTCCGCCACGGTCGGCCCCTGGCTGGGCGACATCGAAGAAGTAGGCGCAGAGCGCATCGAGGATTACACAGCCGCCGACTACATCTACGAATCGATCCTCAAGCCCAACGCCTTCATCGCCCCAGAGTGCCCCAGCGGTCCCTGCACCGAACCGAGCGCCATGCCCAACACCTTCGGAGAGCAGATGACGGAGCAAGAGATGGCCGACATCCTGTCCTTCCTGCTGGGCACCAGCGAGTTCGAAAGTAACGTGGAAGTTGAATATCCGGAGGGCGCCGTGGAGTAAGAGGCGCTCCTTGCTGGAGTGAAACGACAACCCGGGTGCTGGGCGAGACGGTCAGCACCCGGGTTTTTTGTTTGAAAAAATAGAGCGCCGGCAGCACAATGGCCAACCGGCGCTCCACATCGGGTTACCCCAGTATCACGTATACCATAATTATGCCCCGGGCAAGCGCAGCACAACAGTGACAGATGTCAGCCGCCTGCTACCCATTTGTCACGGACACAGGCGCGCGAAAAAAACGTGGTCTCAGGCGTGCTTGAGTTGCGTCCCGCATTCCCGGCAAAAACGATCGCCGCTCTGCGCGCGCTGACCACAGTAGTGACAGTAACGCACCTGGCGGTCAGCGGCGACGCTACCAGAGCGCTCGGCGCGGCGCGGGCGCGGCTTGCGCGGCGTGGAGCCGACTGCCCCACTGCGGGCAACCAGCAACTGCCAGCCGAGCGCCAGAAGGACCAGAACCAGGCCGGCTGCAGCCAGCGCCACCGGCCAGCTCAGTTCGATTCCCGTCCCCGTCTGTGCGCCTCCCTCTTCTCCCGTGGCAGGTGAGCCGCCGGCCGG
>JBMCFH010000121.1:0-10113 GCA_048620455.1 Chloroflexota bacterium
GACACCATCATCAGCAGTGAGGATTGTGGAAGATGGAAGTTTGTGATCATGGCGTCGACAGCTCGAAAGCGGTACCCCGGGTAGATGTACAGATCGGTGCGCCCGCTGAAGGCGGCAACCGGTTTCCAGGGACAGATCCCCGACGTCTCTCCCCGCGCATCGCGGGCGCTGATGTCCTGGAGGCTGCCCTCGATGCCCGCCGAGCGTAACGCCGCCGTCTCTAATACGCGGGCGCTGGTGGTCCCTACCGCTACGATGCGTCCGCCAGCCAACCTTGCCTCGTTAATGCGGCGCGCGGCTTCCGGGCTCAACGTGGCCCATTCGCTATGAATGTGATGTTCGGCGACCTCGTCGGCGGCTACAGGCTTAAATGTATCCAGACCAACGTGCAACGTACATGTCTCAAAGAGCACGCCATTTTCGCGTAGTGAAAGCAACAGGTCGCCGGTGAAGTGCAGGCCGGCTGTGGGCGCGGCAGCCGAGCCAAGCGGGCGAGAGAATACGGTCTGATAGCGCTCGTCGTCCTCCAGAGTTTCGTGGATATACGGGGGCAGTGGCGCGTGTCCCAGGTTTTCCAGGAGTGGCAAAAGCGATTCACTGAAGACGATTTCTCGTTCGGGGCCATCGAGAACGGCAGCCACGGTGCCAGACACGCCACTTTCGCCGCCATTCCTTTCGTATAGCGATACTTGCGTCCCCTCGCGCAGGCCGCGCCCGCCAACCAGCGCCAGCCACCGTTGTTGGCCAAGTCGTTCCAGCAGCAACAGTTCGACCTTGCCTCCGGTTTCTGTCTTGTAGCCATACAACCGGGCAGGGTAGACGCGGCTGTCGTTGGCTACCAGGATGTCGCCCGGATTCAGATACTCGCCAATCTCACGAAAAATGCGATGTTCCATCGTCTTTTGATCGCGGCCTAAAATCAAAAGCCGGCTACTATCTCGGGGCTCAACCGGTTGCTGGGCGATTAGGTCCTGCGGTAATTCGTAGTCGAACTCTTTCGTCTTCATCGTGGTCTGTGTTCTCAGGGGGCCTGCCGCGGGGGCGTCGACTCTAGCGGCGGAAGATTCGAATGACAATGTTTAGCAAGATGGTGCCCAGGATGCTGATGAGCAGCATAGTAGCCAGGGGCACGTAAAGCCTGAAGTTCTCTCGCTCGACACGAATGTCACCGGGAAGATTCCCTAACCAGGGAAAGAAGCGGCTGGCCAGCAGAATGAGAAGGCCGGCAAAAGCGATCGTAAGGCCAATAATGATCAGTAGACGGGCAAAATCAATCATCATGGTGTCCTCATCGCATCAGAAATTCTGGCTCTCCCGCGTGCCCTCACTCGTCGAACAGTGAGCGCTGAGCATTTTCTTCTCGGCCGGCGGGCAACGGCACGTCAAGATGGGTATACGCATGCTTCGTCGCCACGCGACCGCGCGCAGTGCGCTCAATGAAGCCCAGTTGCAGGAGGTATGGTTCAACCACGTCCATGATTGTGTCGGCCTCTTCGCTGATCGAGGCAGCAATTGTATCCAATCCGACAGGACCCCCACTGAATTTGCCGATGATCGAGTGCAGGACGCGCCGGTCAAGATTATCGAGTCCCAGAGCGTCGATTTCCAACAGGTCCAGTGCGGCTCGCGCCACATCTGGGGTGATTTCACCCTCTGCACGTACTTCGGCATAGTCACGAACCCGGCGCAGAAGGCGCAAGGCAACACGCGGTGTGCCGCGCGCGCGGCGGGCGATTTCTGCAGCGCCGTCAGGATCGATAGGCACCTGCAGGATTTCGGCGCCGCGCGTCACGATGCTTTCAATGGCCTCGATCTCATAGAAGTCCATGCGATAGCGAGCGCCAAAGCGGGCGCGCAGCGGGGCGGTGAGCAGCGCCAGGCGGGTGGTAGCCCCAATGACCGTGAACCGGGGCAACTTCAGGCGCACGTTCTTAGCGCCGGGTCCTTTTCCTACGACCAGATCCAGGACGAAATCTTCCATCGCCGGGTAAAGTATCTCTTCCACAGCACGGCCCAGACGGTGCACTTCGTCGATAAAGAGGATGTCACCGGCGCGTAGATTGGTGAGGATGGCAGCCAGATCGCCCGAACGTTCGATAGCCGGGCCGGCCGTCACACGTATGCTGACATTCATCTCGTTGGCCACGATGTGCGCCAGGGTGGTTTTGCCCAGTCCAGGCGGACCGTGAAAGAGAACGTGGTCTAACGGTTCTTCCCTGGCGCGCGCGGCTTCGATGAGGATGCTAAGGTTTGCCTTCAGTCGTTCCTGGCCTGTGAATTCTTCCAGGGACTGGGGACGCAGCATCCCGTCCAGGCGCTTTTCTTCAGGTCTGGCTTTGGGTGAAATCTGTCGGGTGGATTCTGCCGGCTCGCTCATATCGTGCTGCTGATTATACTGCAAGTGGGGCAGATTGCGTATTTTGTATTGATTAATCAAATCCGGAAAGTGAGGGTACAATGAGCGAGATTGACTAAATGGAGGGTTAAACAACGATGGTTCATGAGTCGAGTCACCCCCTGGTGAAACACAAGCTGACATTGCTGCGCAGTGTTTCAACTGAGCCCAAAAAGTTTCGCGAACTCATTCGTGAGGTAGCCATTCTGATGACCTACGAGGCCACGGCAGATCTGGCACTGTCGGAGACTGCCGTGGAATCTCCAATGGGGCAGGCACAGGGGCATGAGTTACGTGAAAAGATCGGGCTGGTTCCCATTTTGCGGGCCGGGTTGGGGATGGTCGATGGCATCTGGGAGATGATGCCCAGCGCCGAGGTGTGGCATATCGGTCTGTATCGCGACGAAGAAACGTTGAAGCCGGTCTTTTACTACAATAAGCTGCCCACATCGCCGACGGTGCAGCTCTGTCTGGTATTGGATCCGATGTTAGCCACCGGTGGTTCGGCCGTGGCTGCCGTTGACATGCTTAAAAAGTGGGGCGCGCAGCGCATCAAATTTGTGGGTATTCTGGCTGCGCCGGAAGGCATCGAGCGCTTGCAGGAAGCGCATCCAGACGTGGACATCTATATTGCACAGGTGGATGAGCGCCTCAACGACATTGGTTACATTGTGCCCGGGCTGGGCGACGCCGGCGACCGCCAGTTTGGCACGGGATAGGCGAAGCGGTCGACGCTCATCTCAGGCGAGTTTCTGACGACGTGCCGGCCGGACGACAATGACTTTCATTTTTGTCTTTGCGCTAGCCTTCCTCGTTTCGCTGCTGCTGACGCCGCTGGCGGTGCGGCTCAGCGCGCGCTGGGAGTTACTTGCCAGACCGGGGGGGCGGCGACAGCACAAAGGCGCGGTGCCCAAGCTGGGTGGCCTGCCCGTTTTCGGTGGGTTCATGGCTGGGGGGGCGCTGGCGTTGGTCATCTGGTTGTGGTGGCTGCCGCCAGAAAGCGCGAACTTCACGGTTGAAGACCTGCAATTGCTGACAGGCGTCGTTCTGGGCAGCTGCGTGATGTTCGCCGGCGGTCTCGTCGACGATCGCTGGGAGTTGCCGCCACTGGCTCTCTTTCTCATTCAATTCGTGGCCTTTGCCGTCGCCATGAACTACGAGGTGTTCATCGAACGCTTCACCAATCCCCTGACGCTGCAGGAGATGGTGCTACTCGACCCGCTGATTTTCCTCTTCACGCTGCTGTGGATTGTGGGCATGGTCAACACGGTCAATTTCCTGGATGGCCTGGATGGCCTGGCGACCGGGGTCGGCGCGATTGCAGCGATCATGTTTGCCCTGCACGGTATGGAGCTCGAGCAGACCCTGGTGGCTGCATTTCCCCTGGCGCTCGCCGGCGCCCTGCTCGGTTTCCTGCCCTTCAATTTTACACCGGCGCGTATATTTCTTGGCTCGGCCGGCGCCTATTTTCTGGGGTATGGTCTGGCGACGATGTCCATTCTTTCTCCGGCGAAAATCGCCACGGCTCTGCTGGTTTTAGCCGTGCCGATCATGGACGTGGCCTGGCAGATTTTTGACCGGCTACGGCGTGGACAAAGCCCCTTTCGCGGCGATCGTGGTCACCTTCACTTTCGCCTATCTGACTTTGGACTGCCCACCAGACGCATTGTGATCGGCTACTACGTCGTGGCTATGGCCTTTGGCCTTATCGCGCTTCTGGCTCCCAGCCCTCTGACGAAGCTGATCATGCTATTATTGCTCAGCGCCATCGTCATGAGCGTAATGGCCTGGCTCACCTGGCGAGCCGGGCGTCGTCTGCACTCGCGCCCCCATGCGCCGGGCCCCACGGTGGAGGACGAGCAAGGCCATCACTCGCACGGCGGGTAACTGGCCCGGTCGCGGGCAAACGGTTCTGCATACCAGCGAATATACTCGTCGACGTGCGCGGCCCAGTAGGTATCCTCGTGCCGTCCTTCGTTCAGGCGCCAGGTATGTGACACGCCAGCCGCTTCCATGTCCTCGTGCAGCTGAATGGTGTTTGTCCTCAAATAGTCGTCAGCGCCAATATCCAGGTAGATGCGTAGATCTCCGAGGTCATTGTTGAGTGCAGTGCTTTGCGGGTTGACCTGGGGGCCGGCGTACTGATCGAGGAGCGCGGCGCTGTGCCCGCCCACGCTGGTAAACAGTTGTGGAAAGCGGAAGGCGATTTCCAGCGCCCAGTAGCCGCCGCGCGACAAACCACCGATGGCCCGACCGCGTGCATCGGGCCAGGCGCACTGCTCAGCTTCGACGTGGGGAATGAGCTCGTCCAGAATCAGGCTTTCATAACTGCCCGGACCGCCAGATGTATTGTTCGCCAGCCAGCCACCGTCGGGCATCACGATCAGCAGCGGCGCAATTTCCTGCGCGTGGATCAAGGCCTCGACCGCTTCATCGACGCCCAGTTCATCCCATTTCGTGTGGTCGTGAATGTTTCCTGCCAGTAAGTAGAGTGTGGGGTAGCGACGCCCGTCATCCTCGTAGCAGGGGGGCAGATAGAGGCGGTAGGCGTGGTCGGCCCCGGCTGTGGCGCTGTAAAAGACGCCGTCCAGCACTGTACCCTCGTTTTCGGCGGCCGAGCACCCGGCATCCGCTTCCGCCTCAAGCGTCTGCGTGACGGTGGCAGTGGCAGGCGCCGTGGCGCTGCTGGTTGGGGGAGCAACCGTGGCAGTGACGGTCGGCGTCGGCGGCAGCGGGGTGTTGGCGTTGGTCGGGGATGCAGAGGGCAGGGTTGCCGGCGCAGCGGTGGTCGGTACGGATGACTCGCTGCACGCCACAAGCAGGAAAAGCAGCAGAACCAGGCTCGCCGCCAGGAAACGGGACTGACCGGTTGTCACCATAAACAAGGGACGGACGACCCCGGCTGGCTCACCAGGGCGAGGAGGCCGGAGAATCTGATAACAGCTGCTGATAAGCGCCTTTCCAGGCCGATGGCGGACGGGTCATGCGCTTAACCTGCACGTCCGTGAAGCGAGGGAACAGCTCGGCGAGCAGTCGCGGCAACAGGTCCCAGGCTTCGTTACGAATGACATCGTCCAGATTGGCCTCGGCCTCTTTTGCCCACTCCCACTCTCGCAGAAAGCGTTCGGCCTTCATCCAGTAATCGCGCTTTTCCCACGCCGTGACGGTCTGTTCGACGCTGGCGTTGATTTGGCGCAGCATATAGACGATGGTGGCTGCCATATCTTTGGCTTCGCCGTCGACCTCGGACTTCTTGCTTAGCCGGCGCAATAGCTCGGCAATCGTACGCCGGCAGTGGTTGCGGATTTTGTTGGGGTTGTTGGTGTTGATGACGCGACTCATAACTTTTCCTTACTTTGTTTTCTGGTCGCCGGTGCTTTCCAGCCACCGGGCTGCTTCCTCAGGAGAAGCAAAGGGGGTAACGTCGTTGGCATGGATGCGCAGGCACCGTTTCAAGGGCTGAATTGCGGCGGGCAGCCATCCATACTCGGCTTGTGGTGGGTGCACAGCGCCACAGATCCACTTTCCCTTTAGTTTGGGGAATTGCCAGATGACCCAGTCCCCCAATTCGTCAAAGGTGAGATCGGTAGGTCCGTCGGCGGACAGTTCTACGGATCCGAGATTTTTACGCTCGCTCACGCTCATGCTCCGACCGCCCCGCTACGAGGATCTCCAGCACGGTCTTGGTGTCCATCATATTATCCAGTACGTAGTCAGGATTATACTGTGCGAGCGTGTTCGCCGCATGGCTACCCGTGGCCACAGCTACCGCGGTGGCCTGGCTGGCGTTGGCGCAAAGGATGTCCGCGGGGGTGTCGCCGATAACGACGGTTGAATTCCCACTGAAGCGGTAACCGATGCGCTCGCCCGCGCGTCGCATGGCGAGGGCGGGCAACAGATTACGATCGCTATCGTCAGACCCGTAAGCTCCTGCGGCGAAGATGCCAGGGTCGATGCCGGCTGCAGATAATTTGAGCGGCGCCGTCAGGTGGTTGTTTCCTGTCACCAGACCGAGCACCACTCCATCTCGCTGTTGCAGCGCCTGCAGTAGTTCGGGTACGCCGGGGCAGGGCCGGATGCCCTTCTGCGGAAACAGGATCTGGCCCCGCTCTGCCATCAATTCGTACACTTGCTCGAGCTGTTCCTCGACAGACCGCACATCATGGCCCGCCGCCTGCAACAATTCGGTGATAATCAGTGGATCCGTTTTACCAGCCATCTGGTAACTGTCGATTGGACCGGCGGTGCCGAACAGGCTTTCGAGCGCGTAAGTCAATGTCGCCCGCCCGGCACGATTGCTGCGAATCAGCGTGCCATCAATGTCAAACAGAATCAGGCGCATAACCTAACTGTAACGTCTGCGCCAGAATTGGGCAATGGGTAATTTTGCCGTGAATAGGATCCCCTTGTGCCTTGCTTCACGCTGGCCCTTCAGATAAAAACGGTGGCAGAGGTTCTATGGACGAACAGAGTTCGCTATCCCTTCATCAACTACCGCCTGACGCGGTTGCCGTCATCGAAGCGCTGTCCGTCTCTCCCCACTTGCTGGCGCATCTGGTGCTGGTGCACGACGTTGCAACGCGGCTTGTGCAGGGCATACGGCAGCGCTGGCCCGATCTGTCATTTGACGCCGATGCCGTGCGCTTCGGCGCTGCCGTCCACGACATCGGCAAAGTGGTGCATCCGGAGGAAATGACCGGGCCGGGTTCGCAACATCACGCCGCCGGAGTGGCGCTCTTGCAGGCACATGGCGTGTCTGCCGAACGGGCTCGCTTTGCCCGCACCCACGCCACCTGGGAGCAGGAAGGGGAGATCGGCGGAGGGGACATCCGCTTTGAGGATTTATTGGTTGCTCTGGCAGACATCGTGTGGGTTGGCGGTCGCAATCAGAAACTGGAGGATGCCGTCACCACCCATCTGGCGGCCTCCGAAGGCAGCGCAGTGTGGGAGGCCTACATGGGGCTGGACGACATCCTGACCCAACTAAGCTCGCAGTCAGACTTACGCCTTATCTGGCAGACACAGTTCGCCACAGAGCCAGATGCAGACGACAGTGCGCCAACGGCTTAGAGAAGCTTCTCCATTTCCTGCCACAATCCCGGGCTCGGCGGGGTAGGCCTCGGCGGAACCGCGGCGCCGGCTTCGATCCCCCTTTGCTGCAATATGGTCTTGATTCCCCCAATGCGTGCACCGACGGGCATCAGATCCAGCAAACGGTTGATGCGCTTTTGCTCCTGACGGGCGTCGTTCCACTCTCCGGCGGCGTAGGCGCGGGTCAGCCGTACGAACGGCTCGGGCACAGCCGTCGCCAGGCCACTGATCAGACCTGCCGCGCCCAGTGCAAGCGACCCCAGCGCAATGCGCTCGTTGCCGGCAAATACGCCGAGCCCGCTGTCTGCGGGCAAGGCGTCGACGAGCTGGCGAATGATCTGGGCGTCCGGGCGGCTACACTTGAGCCCGGCGAGGTTTGGAATCTGTTGCGCGAGCTGTTGTAGCAGCGCAGGAGTCACGCCATTCACCGCCATATGGGGGATATCGTAGACAAAAAGCGGCAGCTCCGGAACGGCGCGGGCCACTTCGCCGAAGTATGCCAGAAGCGCATCGTCGGGCATGGGGTAGAACGTGGGCGTGACGACGACGACGCCGTCCGCCCCAATCTCCGCCGCGTGTTGGCCGAGAGTGATGGTATCTGCTGTGTTGTTGGTGCCAATGTGCACCAGGACAGGGACCCGGCCATCGACCACGGCGAGCGTCTCTTCGTGGAGCAGCTGCCGTTGCTCCAGATCGAGCACAATTCCTTCGCCTGTGGTGCCGCCGACGAAGAGGCCGTTGACACCGGCGCCTAACAGGAGGTCGACCAGCGGTTTCAGGGCGTTGGCGTTCACACGGTAGCCGTCCTCCTGTATTGGTGTGGCCATCGCCGGCAAAACGCCATTGCTCATTGCTCCGATTAGCCTGGCCCTTTTCTCTTCTACGGTTGAGGTCATCACTGTTTTTGCTCCGCGGCGGTAAGCGCCTCTTCGAACGTCTTTAATCCTTCGTCGACCAGTTCGCCCGGAATGTTTAGCGCCGGCGTCATACGGATCACGTTTGTGCCGCAGGGCAGCAGCAGAAGGCCGCGGCGGAACGCTTCCTGAATCACATCGTTGCGCAAGGCAACGGCGCGCTCTTTGCTCTGCGGATCCTTCACAAACTCCATGCCAATCATCAGCCCACGACCGCGCACGTCGCCAAGGCTGGGATGTCGCCCCTGCATTTCCACCAGCGCATCCATCATATAGTCGCCTGTCTCTTCTGCCTGTTGCAAGAGGCCTTCCTGCTCGATGACTTCTATGGTAGCCAGCGCCGCTGCGGCTGCGATGGGATTGCCGCCAAAGGTGCTGCCGTGCGAACCCGGCGGCCAATCCATTAACTCGCGCCGGGCCACGATCCCACCCAGGGGCAGGCCGCTGGCGATACCTTTGGCGAAGCAGATAATGTCCGGCTCAACGCCTTCGTGCTCCACGGCCCACCAGCGCCCTGTGCGCCCCACGCCACTCTGGATTTCGTCTACGATGAGCAGGATGCCATACTCGTCACACAGATCGCGCAGTCGCGGAAAGAAGCCGGGCGCCGGCACAACGTAGCCGCCTTCGCCCTGTATCGGTTCCACGAGAATCGCTGCCACACGTCTGGGATCAAGCGAGGTCTTAAAGATCTGGTCTTCAAGGTAGCGGATGACCGTCTCGCCATAGGGCTCGCCATTGTGGCTGGCGAGGATAGGACGATAGGGATTGGGGTAGGGTACGTGCTGCACGCGCACGGCCTGGTCGTAGCCCGTGCGCTGGATCGCCTTGCTGGCGGTAAAGGAAAGGGAGCCCAGCGTGCGCCCGTGGAATCCACCCAGAAAGCCGATGAAGCGCTTGCGTCCTGTGTGCAACATTGCCAGCTTGATCGCTGCTTCAACGGCTTCTGTACCGGAATTGCCCAGGTAGAGCAGTGAGTCTGGCATGGGCACGGTCTGCTGCAGCTTTTCGGCAAGCTCTACTGCTTCGGGGTAGTAGAAGTCGCTGAGACAGATGTGCCAGAACTTTTCAATCTGGGACTTGAGTGCAGCTTCCACATGAGGATGGCGATGGCCGACGTTTAGAACGGCGATGCCTGCCATGAAATCGACGTAGCGTCGCCCGTCTACGTCCCAGACCTCAGAGCCCTGGGCGTGGTCCACGACCAGGGGATATTCTCGTGTGTAAGACGGGGAGAGGCTCTTCTTGTCGCGCTCGATGATTGCGCGCGCCTTGGGCCCCACGCCTTCCAGCGTAAATGTCATTGTGTCCTCCTAAATTTTCAGTGAAGGTGGCCCGATTGCACGTCCGCCCCTTACCTGCGCTCGTTACTCTTCAGGCTCGATGGTAAAGGTCAGAGGAAAGCCTTCCAATCGGGCTGCAAAATGGGCTTTCCCGACTCGTTTTTGTGCTTCACTTTTGGGCAGCACGGCGACGAGCGCCAGGCCCTTGGTGTGGGCCAGGTACGTGATGTGCTCGGCAATCACCGGCGTCAGCTCGAAAACGCGTACGAGGATAGCCACGACGAAGTCGTAAGGGGTGACGTCGTCGTTATGGATGAGAACTTTGTACGGAGGTTCCTTGGCCTCTTCCTGCTCAACATCCTCTTCCTTTTCGACGTCCGGGGTGAGTATGGGCTGAGAGCACATGGGGCGATTATAGAGGGAGCTGGGG
>JBMCFH010000122.1:0-10090 GCA_048620455.1 Chloroflexota bacterium
GAGATTTTGCGCCGCTGCCAGATAACGTAGATGGCGCGCCAGGCGAGCAAGAAGACGCCGCCCAGGCCCACCGTCACCAGAATAAACAGGACCGGAATCGTCGCCTGACCGCGCAGCAGGGCGCGGATCACCAGGGCAAGGGGAGCCGCCACCAACCAGGCGTTCAGGGAGCGGGCAAGGAAATCGACGGCCGTTTGCTCGGCGAGCCACAGGTGTGCGCGCATCACAAACGCCACAACGCTCCACGGTAGAACAAACTCTGCCATGCCGCGCAGCAACCGGGAGACCGCGTTTTCGTCGAGCAGGCTGTGTTCCAATTGACCCAGGACCACAAACAGACCAAGCGCCAGCCAGTCACCTGCCAGCAAGAGAACCGTTCGCCCCCGTCTCTTTTTGTCGGCCACGCGTTACGCCTCCATTCGTTCACCGTAGTATACCGGCGCTCGATTTCGGAGCACTTGATCCAGGTCAAGGCAGTGAGTATCTTCCCTGGCTATTCTGAAGATAGCTATCATCAAAATGAAAACAATAGTCCAGACCGAGACAATTGCAGACACAAACGATCCCGGCAGGAGGTTGATAATGAGTGCTCCGACGTTCACGAGACCCAGAGTAACGCAGACGCGTCTTCTGGATAAATACGTACTACCCAAGATCGCCCTTACGGTCATTACGGTATCCTCATTTGTTGGCGTGTGGCTGACGATGACGACGCATGGCGCCCAGGGTTGGATTGATATCGTTCCACGCTGGCTGCACCTCATCAGTTTCGCGGCGCTCGCCGGCGGCTATATGTGGAAGGCGCTTTTTGTCCGCCGCGCCGAGAACGAGGCGCACCAGGGTGCGTTTGCGGCTCTGGCTGCCGGACAATATCGACGATTCCGCCGGCTGACAAAAATAGCGCTGTCGATCTTCGTTGGCGGCGCCGTCTGGGACGCGGTGCGGTTCGCGGGCTGGGGCGTGGGCTGGCTGGTGTGGGCCGACTGGCTCCTCGTTTTCCTGTTGGTGCTGGTCGTTGGCAAGGATGCCTTTGCGCCCGGCAGCGGGCAAAGCCCGTTCAGCGAACAACCGGTGGCCTACGCCGCGCTGGTCCTGTTGCTGCTCAACGGACTGGTTCAGGCGGCCTTTGACGTCGTTCTGGCGCAAGGCTGGCAGCCTGCGCCGTTGCTGGTGCGCTGGCTTCATCTAAGCGCCTTCGGCCTCTGGTTTGGTGGGGCGCTCTGGAACATCTTTATCGCGGTTCCCGCCGCGCGGGATGTGGTCTCTCGACCCGTGGTAATGGCAGCCGGACAGCAATTGGAGCGCTTCCGCGTCGCCGTGCGGCTGATTCTGCCGACGCTCATACTTACCGGCCTCTGGCAGGCATACCGTTATGTCGGCCTCAGCCTGACAGCGCTGACCGGATCTACGATTGGTTTGCTTATCCTGGCAAAGGTGGCCCTGGTCGTGGCCCTCGTTGTTATCTTCCTGACCTGCCCCATGTGGCGCGCCTGCTCGCCGATTGCGGGCATGTGCAAGATGGAGGATTTGTCAGGGCAATCCGTTATGACACCGCAGGCGTCGTTTTCCAAGAGTGAAGTATAAACAAGGAGATAAGATAATGACTCGCGCTGAAGCAATTATGTTAGCTGTTACCATGGGCGCCGCTGCACGCATGCGACCCAACAACCTTGCGCTGCGGCGGACAGAGATTGAGGAGTACCGGGAGCTGCTGCAACGGCTGGCGCCCTATAATGGCGTCACCGCACAAATGATGGAGATTGCGCCGGGCTCGCGCAAGCGTCAGGCGTTGCTGAAGGAGCAAATCGAGCGCAGTGAAGCAGACAGCGACGTCTCTGTGTTGCGCCAGAGCCTGCGGACGCTGCAGGCGACTATGAAGGACGCTCCTCACGCGGTGACGGCGATATACGCCGACGATTCGCGGCTGTCGCAGGCGATTTCAATGCTGAAAACGGCCGTCGATCCTGCTCCCACACCGAATCGGTCAACCTACCGGTCTACTCCTACGCCCACCGCGGCTTAGATGCCGCAGCCTGACGTTACCTGATACACAAACAGGTCGCTTCTCAATAAATCGGGAAGCGACCTGTTTGCTTGACGGATGCTTGTGCACTCTTTCGAGTCAGCAGATAATTGCCATTATCTCGCTTACTCTTCCTGCAGGGTGCGCAGGTAGGCGATGATATCGAGGATTTCCGCATCGGTGAGCGCGGGGTTACCGCCCTTGGGCGGCATGTCTACGCCGGTTGTGTTATCCGGGTGGCTCGTCGGGCGGCCCTCCTTAATGAACTCCAGCAGCTCCTGATCGGATTGGCTGGCGATGAACTCGCTGGTGGGGAACGGTTTGCCCAGCCCCTCAATACCCTCACCGCCCTCGCCATGGCAGGCGGTGCAGACCTGATTGTATAGTTCCTCACCGGCCTGCGGATCGCCGGCGCTCGCTTCCTCTGCCTCGCCGCTGTCGTCCGCTACTTCACCGGAATCATCTGCATCATTTGCTGCGGTGTCGTTATTATCGGCGCTTCCACCGCCGCAGGCCACGAGGCCTAACGCCAATATCACCCACACGCCAACAAGTAACAGTAGACTACGTCTCTTCATTTCTTTCCTTCTCCTATTAAGATTAGATTGTGAGTCAGCACTGTGCCAGAGAGGCGACGAGTGCATTATAACATGCCTGGTTGCGTGTCCGCGTCGAACGCGGCGCCGGCATCCGTCAGTTAGGGTCACTCGTGATCGTCGTGTGCGCCCATCCTTTGTGGTTGCAGTTCGCCACTCAAGACCTGGTCCTGAAACTGGGTGTAGGTCAGAAGCGTCCCGCCATTTTCCTCCTGGTAGGTCTCAGCATCGCCCTGGGCGCCGAAAGCGGCGATACCCCAACCCATGGGCGTGATCAGTTCGGGGTTGTGGACAAAGCTGGCGCCGTCCGCTTCCAGCCACTCTTCGCTGTGTAAATCGTGGACCCAGAAAGCGCGCACGGCTTCATCCTTTTCGTGGGCATAGAGGAACATTTCGCCCAGATCGTCAAACCGACGTGTTTCACCAGACTCCGTAACGTAGGCGGCGGCGAAGCGCGGTTCATTGATGATCATGTTGCACTGGTCGCACACATCCTCCCCATAGCGAATCTCTGGTGGTCCTGCTGTGTCGCCAGTCCCTCCACAGCCTATCAGGAATAGGGCCAAGATCAGAATGAGGGTAATCAGGCGGTAGTCGTTCAAGAAGAACGGCTCCGCAGTTCGCTTGTTCACAAAACACCTCGCTTTTTGAAGAAGAAGGCAGATGCGAGAAGGGGCAACACGGCCCATCCGGCCAACAGTCCGACAAGAAGCGGTAGCAGCTGGCTGCCATAGGTTCGCAGAGCGTAAATGCCTGCCGGGCCTAACACTTCCAGATTCTGCCGCAGTATATACACGGCGGCGATTTTGAAGAGTTGCAAGGGATTGAGCAGCGCCAGGGCGAAGAGTTGATCGACGTCCAGGCGTAGTACGAGGGCGGTGCCCATGACCCCGAGGTCGCCAAAGAAGACCAGCAGGAGCCAAAGAAAGAGGGCCACCCCGACTGCTGTGGCGCCGTGGGGAGTCAGAGCCGAGACCAGAAAGCCCAGGCTCAGGCTGGCAACCGCCAGCAAGCAGGCTAGCGCCAGGAGCGTGAGATAGACACTGACCTCCGCGCCGCCCCCGTTGGCGGCAATCAGCAGGGCTGTCAGCCCGAAACCAAGACCCAACGCCGCAACCAGGGCCAGGGCCAATCCAATGAACTTGCCCAGAAGCAGTTCCGCCTGATTGATGGGCTGCGCCAGCAGGTACAGCAGGGTGCCCTGCTCCCGCTCCCCGGCGAGCCCCAGCGCGCCCAACGTAAGCCCCATAAGAGGCACGATGAGCAGCACAAGGTTGATCAGGCTGGCGCTGGTGCGACCGAAGCCGGCAAAGCCGTAGTTGCCCGCGCCGGTAAGCGCCATCCAGGCCAGAGCCATAGACAGCGCGGCGAAGGCCACTGCATAGAGCACAAACCAGCGGTTGCGCCGGGCATCGCGTAGTTCCTTCTGGGCCAGAATGAATACGTTTTCGAAATCAATCATTTCTTTTCTCTGACTGGGTTATTCGATGGTAAAGTCGTCCACGTCGACGCCGGCGTCGTAGAGGATGCGTAACACCTCAGCCTTCGCCGCCGGTTGCACGCGCACGCGCAGCGTATGTCCGTTGCCATTCGGGCTGACCAGCATGCCCTGTGCGCTCAGCGCCTCGCGGGCGCGGTCCATGGTTTGAGCCGGCAGCGCCAGGCGTAACGTCGTGGTTCTGCCCAGTTCCTCCTCCAGTTCGGTTGGAGGGGATGCCAGCACAAGGCGGCCCGCCTCCAGCAGAAGCACGCGGTTGGCAAGGGTTCTGACCTCCTCCAGCCGGTGCGAGGAGAAGATGAGCGTTTTTCCCTGTTTCCGCAGGTCGTCCACAAATTGCAGAAAGTTTTCGCGGGCGCGAATATCAAGGTTGGACGTCGGTTCGTCGAGGATCAGAATCGGCGGATCGGCCAGAAGCGCCAGGGCCAGAGCCAGGCGCTGCTTGAGTCCGCCCGATAGATCGCGCACGGCCTTCTGCACGTGAGGTAACAGTTCCAGGCGCTCCAGCATCGGCGTGAAGTCAAAGCCAGCGGGCACCTTCTTCAGCCGCGCATAGAACATAATCGTCTCCGCAACGGTGAGGTCGTCGTGGAAGCTCAGCTCCTGAGGGACGAAGCCCATCAGGCGGCGGGCGTCCTTACCCTGCTTCTGCACGTCGATGCCGTCGACCGTCACCCGGCCGGAAAAGGGCATCAAGTGCAGCAGGCAGCGAAGCGCGGTGGTCTTACCGGCGCCATTCGCGCCCCACAGGGCAACAGCTTCACCCGCCTGCACCTCAAAGGATAAGTGATCTACGGCAGTGAGGTTACCAAAGCGCTTTGTTAACTCGTCGACGCGAATAATCGGTTCATTCATAGTGTGTTTCCCGGAGAAATACTGGGTTGTATGGTATAGCGGCGACGCCGCAGCCGCGCGGGTATGGCGGGCAACACGCCGAGGCCCACCGATAGCGCCAGCAGGGCTGCTGCGGCCCACAGCCACTGGCTGTGGTTGTCGGGCGCGGGCAGCGGCGGCGCGCTGTCGGGCACCACGGGCGACATTAAGGGCTGGCTGTCCTGCAATTTCGGTTGCGGGCGCACGACGGGAAAGGCGCGCGCGGCGAAGTCGAGCGCTTCCGTGGCGGGACTGTACAGAAACAGGCGCAGGGCCGGTTCCCGCTGCATCAGGTCTTCGAAAAGGCGTTGTGACGTGTAGGGGATATCGCCCCGGCCGTTGCCATCGGCGTCAAAGCCGGCGTAGTTGCTCCAAAAGTTGCCCACACCATTGACCGTCCAGGCATTTTCGCCAGGGCGCCCACCGCCAGCCAACGCAACCTGCTCTTCATTTTCCACGAAGCTATTGGCGATAAACTCGTTGTGGCGCACGGCGGGCAGCAGTTCGACGCCGATGTCGTTGTAGGCGAAGACGTTGCCCTGAAAGAGACCGATGCTGTCCACTTCTCGAGGCGAGGCGTCCAGATAGGCGCCGATGCGGTTGTCGATAAACAGATTGTTCTGCACGACTGCGTCGTCCATGTCCTTCAGGCCCACGCCATAGCCGCTCGGCCCGCGGTTGGTCGCAATTGTGTTGTTCTGCATCGTCAACCGCCGGCTGTACATCAGGAACGCGCCGACTGAATTATCGAGCAGGCGATTGTCTACGATCAGGGCGTCGTCACAGTACATGAAGTGCAGGCCGTAGCGCCCACTACTCACGTCGTTGCCGCGTACCGTCAGCCGTTCCGAATACCAGAGTACAACGTCACGCCCTTCTGCCACGGTGTTGTTGGCGATGGTCACGTCGTTGCTGTACCAGACGCGGATGGCGTCGCCGCGGCGTGGCACCTCCAGCTCCTTGCCGTGGATGACGTTGTTCTCGATGGTGCCGCCATTGGCCCGCCTCAAGTAGACGCCGAAGAGCGTGTCCTCAAAGCGGTTGCCGCTGATCGTGGTCCCAGGGGCCTCGACGGCAACGCCTGAGTTCTCCTGATCGAGAGAGTCGCCGCTGTTGCGAATGACGAAACCCTGCACGGTGATGTCCGGCGCCGTCAGTTTGAGCACCGTTCCCTCGTTTTGGCCGTCGAAGATGGGCCAGTCGCGGCCGATTAGAGTGAGAGGCCGGTCAATCTCCAGGGAACCGTAATACGTGCCGCCATCCACCGTGATGACGTCGCCTGGCTGCGCGGCGGCAATTGCCTGCGGAAGCTGCTCGGCCGTTATCGTCTGCTGACTGCTTTCCTGCGCGTCGGACGCCCTCGTCGTGACCGGGAGAAGCGCCAGAATCAGCAGCAAAGCGGGAAGCCACCGCCAGAGATGCAGTCTCATTGTTTCCCGGCCCGGTCCACGAGTGGTTTATAAGCGCGGCGGTGGAAGTAGAGAGCGACGATAATCAGGATCCCGGATGCGAATGCCAGGTAGAGTCCCGGCTGGAACGTGGCTACGGTTCTGAACTGGCCGACCACGCCTTCACCCCAGATGGGGGGTACAAATGGATCAATAGCGCCGCTTAACGGCGCGGTGGGATCAAGGTTCATACCGAAGTTGCGCATCCAGAAGTACATGTCGGCGAGGAACAAGTAGGGCATCAGCAGGGCCGGTAGCGCCAGCAACGTGACCCATTTGGTGTGGATGAAGATTGCAGCAAGGAGCAGGAGCGACAGCATAGTGATCGCCGCGATGCTCACGGATCGCTCCAATTGAGCGGCTTCGTCCAGCGGGCGCATGCCGATGTAGTGGTTGAGGCCATCTACCTCCGCGACATCACCGGTGAGGCGATTCACGTAGACTTCGACTTCGAGCCCGCCGGGATATTGGGGAGCCAGCAGCGTCATTTTCCAGTAGGGTAAGAAGATAGAGATCAGCAGAAAGACCGCGGCGAGGCCCAACAACAAGGCGGGCAATCGGTAGCGCAGGCGCTCTTGCTCGTCTATGGTTTCCGGCGCGCGCGGTCCGACAAACTTCTTTAAAACACTCATGGTTGTCATAGTTCCTACCTGGGAGTGAGGAGGCAGGCGCTGCCCGCCTCCTCACACACTACAACTTTTTTATCCTTTACTCGCCTGATGCCTGTTCGTCAGATGGTTCGACCAGCAGATAGCCCGTCATCTCCAGGTGCAGAGCGGAGCAGAATTCGCTGCAGTAGTAGGAGAAGACGCCGTCCTCGGTGGCATCGAATTCTACAGTTGCGGTCTCGCCCGGTTCCAGGCTGACGTTAATGTTGTAGACAGGGATGGAGAAGCCGTGGGTGGCGTCATAGGCGCGTTCCACGTTGGTGATGTGCCAGATGACGTGATCGCCCTGCTTAATCTCCACGTGCTCCGGTGTGAAGTGGCTGCGTACGGCGGTCATCCAGATCTCGACCGTATCGCCGTTCCGTTCGATACGCTCTTCGCCGGGCATGGTGGCGTTGGGATCGACCGACTGCGTGTGCGGGTTCCAGCCAACCTCCGGATAGACCTCCCAGGGATCTAGCTTGTCAGCTTTGATGATCTGGGCGTAGTGCGGTTCGCCGTCGGGGATGGGCATGTCATAGAGCAGAGGCATGTTTGCGCCCGAGCTGCTGATGTCGAGGAGCTGGAAGTTCTGGGGCAGCAGAGGACCCACGTTGGAGAAGCGATCCACGGCCCACTTGTTCAACGACACGAGGTAGTTGCCATCCGGGCTCACTGTGTCACCCTCAGCAGCCGCCACATGGCCCACGTTGTAGTGAATGTTGGTTTTCTGAACCAGGGACCACTCCGGGTCGTCGTTCAGCTCGGCGTAAGGGCCGCCCAGCGACCAGCGCGCGACGGCGCTGTCCAGGAACAGGCTGGTGTAGGCGTATCCCTTGTCGTCGAATTGGGTGTGCAGCGGGCCAAGACCCAACTCAACCTGTGCTTCCAGAACGCTGTCGAAGTCCAGAATAGGGACACCATAGTCGTCCACTTCGTAGTTACCGGCCTCTATCGTGTCCATGATCTTTTCGAAGCTGTAGACGGTGGTGTGCGGATCCAACTTGCCCGAGATGACGATGTATTCGCCGCCAGGGGAGATATCTACACCGTGGGGGCTCTTCGGCTCCGGAATGAAGTAGAGCAACTCCTCCTCCAGAACGACGTCCAGGGGGATGACCGGGAAATCTTTAACGTCAGTCGTGTTACCCTCTGCCGCTACCTCGGCGGCGCGGTCCAGATTGATGACGTGCAGGTAATCCATGTCGCGCTGGGAGGCGCCAGACTCGAAGGCCGGCTCGCCTTTCTCCACGCCGCCTGTAGCCAGTTCCGTGTTAAAGGAGTTGCAGAAGATCCAACCGTCGCTGACCAGTTTGCCCACGTCGCAAAGGTCCTGCCAGTAAGGAGGCAGTTCTATAGCGAAGGACTCCTCCGGTGCGAGGCGACCGGCGTCACGATCGAACTTCCACACGGTGATCATGCCGCGATACTCATCTTCATAATTGTCAAGCGAACTGTAACCCCAGCCCAGAGGCGCCGCATATTGTCCACCTTCGATAACCCACTCTGTGTCTGGGGTAGCGAACGAGCCACCATGGTCGTTGATGGCGATTGGATTCTTGATGATCTGTTTCGTTTCGAAGTCGCGCAGGTCGATTACGGCTAGGCGTGCGTTTGCTTTGTCGTTGACAAAAAGGTACTGGCCATCGTAGTCACCTTCCGTCTCGCTTAGAGCGGGATGATGGGTGTCGCCCCAGGTCAGGGGTGCGTCGTCGACGTAACCCGCCTCCAGGAGCTCCATGGTGTTTGTGGCGCCATAGCCATAGCCTTGCCACGGTTCGGGGGTAAAGACCGCGATCTGCTTGAGAATGCGCATTGACGGTAGGCCCACGGCGTACACCTGGCCGGAGTGACCGCCGGAGGCGAACATGATGTACTCATCATGTTGGCCCGTGGGCGTGTACGTCTTGAGCGCCGCTGCCACGTCGTCGGGCGTCAGGCCCCGCGCTTCGGCAATCGTCGCTGCATCTGCGGACAGGCCAGGCGTGTCTGCAACGTCATCGGTCTCTGCATCGTCGCCTCGCCTGCACGCTGCGAAAAAGACCGCTCCCAACAGGAGTATGAATAATAGGGTGACGACTGGTTTGGTTTTGTTACGCCTTTTACTAAGTTCCATTTCTTTCCTCTCTTTTGGTTTTGCCTGGCGGCAAGCGCGCCGATGGAGGCTTCTGAGCACAGGTCCGTTGCACTTGGACTGTGTATAGTCTATCCAGTGCAAGCTGGCGCTTCTTTGTGCTGGCGCAAAGAGAGGAAAAAAAGATGTCGGCGGGCGTCAGGCGTCCGTCTCGGGATCCACGTCCGCAGCCTGCCACAGTTCCAGGCGATGGCCCTCTGGATCGTGGCAGTAAAAGACCGGCGCTCCCCATCTGACCTTAATAGGCGTTGCGTCAATGCCTCGTCGTTCCAGACGCTGCCTGACCTCACGGAGATTGGGCACGCGCCAGGTAAGCGTGACGCCCTGCCCCTGGACGGCTTCGATGGTGGCCCGGCGCGCGTTGGCGATGCTGAGGCAGGCATCGTCCGTCAGAGCGAACTCCACAAACCAGTCGTTCTCGAAGAGCACGGCAAGTCCCATGCGCTGCCGGTAAAATTCGACCGTCTCCTGCCAGTGACGGCAATACAAAATTGTGTTTGTGCGTTCCAGGGTAAAAGGTGGTTCCATGCTATCCTTGGTTCGAACCGTTGGCCAAACGGGCTTACGATACCTGAGCTCCCTGAAAAACGCCAAAGGTCTTAGGCATAAAAAAGAGGCAGGAGACCTACGACGATGTGGTCTCCTGCCCCTCGCATAGTCAGGTTATGTGCCGGGACACATAGGTTATCTAGGGTCGGCCACGGCCAACCGGGTGCCCTTGTCCACCCGGTGGGCCGGCGTCCTCAGGGGGACCGGCGTCATCCGGCGGTCCCTCGTCGTCCGGTGGCCCGGCATCATCCGGCGGGCCAACATCATCCGGCGGGCCGGCATCATCAGGGGGACCGGCGTCATCTGGCGGTCCTACCTCGTC